>NZ_VFTA01000002.1:0-378582 GCF_007003935.1 Mesorhizobium sp. WSM4310 | reverse complement strand
GGCTCGTACCCGATCCAGCATGGCTGCACCGATGAGCAAGAGCGAACGCCCGAGCCGACTGTTTCGCAATCTCAATGCGAAGGTCGCGTCGATCCCCATGATCCTCACCGCGCTGGTGGTATTCGTCGGCGGCACGGCGTGGACGGTGCTCTATTCCTTCACCAATTCGAAGCTGTTGCCGCGGCTGAATTTCGTCGGCCTCGACCAGTATTACCGGTTGTGGGCGACCCCGCGCTGGCTGATCTCGATCGAGAACCTGCTGATCTACGGTGTGATCTCGCTGGTTTTCTCGCTGGTGATCGGTTTCATCCTCGCTGCCCTGCTCGACCAGAAGATCCGTTTCGAGGATACGTTCCGCACCATCTTTCTCTATCCCTTCGCGCTCTCCTTCATCGTCACCGGCCTTGTCTGGCAATGGCTGCTCAATCCTGACTTCGGCATCCAGGGCGTGATACGAAACCTCGGCTGGACGAGCTTCGCTTTCGATCCGCTCTACAATTCCAGCATCGTCATCTACGGCATATCGATCGCCGCGCTCTGGCAGGGCACCGGGCTGATCATGTGCCTGATGCTGGCCGGCCTGCGCGGCATAGACGAGGATATCTGGAAGGCCGCGCGGGTGGACGGGATTCCGATGTGGAAGACCTATCTGTTCATCATCATCCCGATGATGCGACCGGTCTTCATCACCACGCTCGTCATCATCGCGTCCGGCATCGTCAAGGTCTACGACCTTGTCGTCGCCCAGACCAGCGGCGGACCCGGCATCGCCTCCGAAGTGCCGGCAAAGTATGTCTACGACTACATGTTTTTCGCCCAGAATCTCGGCCAGGGTTTCGCAGCCTCGACCATGATGCTGCTCTCGGTGATGATCGTCATCGTGCCGTGGGCCTATCTCGAATTCGGAGGCAGGAAGCGTGTCTGACCAAGCCGTTTCCCTGTCCGCGCCGTCCGGCGCCGTCCAAGCCGATGCCTCGGGACCGAGCGGACCGAAGCCGCGTCACATCTTCTCGCGCCGCAACATCTTCCTCTATGGCACGCTCATCGTGGCGGCGCTCTACTACCTCCTGCCGCTCTATGTGATGATCGTCACCTCGCTCAAGGGCATGCCGGAAATCCGCCTCGGCAACATCTTCTCGCCCCCGCTCGAGATCACTTTCGAGCCCTGGGTCAAGGCATGGTCGACGGCCTGCACCGGCCTTAACTGCGACGGACTTTCGCGTGGCTTCTGGAACTCCGTTCGTATCACCGTACCTTCGGTGATCCTGTCGATCGCGATCGCCTCGGTAAACGGCTATGCGCTGGCCAACTGGCGCTTCAAGGGCGCCGACACGTTCTTCATCATCCTGATCGTCGGTGCCTTCATCCCCTATCAGGTGATGATCTACCCGATCGTCATCATCCTGCGCGAGATCGGCCTCTATGGCAGCCTGAGCGGCCTGGTGATCGTCCATTCCATTTTCGGCATGCCGATCCTGACATTGCTGTTCCGCAACTATTTCACCTCCATGCCGGAGGAATTGTTCCGGGCAGCGCGTGTCGACGGGGCCGGTTTCTGGGGCATCTATCTGCGCATCATGCTGCCGATGTCGCTGCCGATCTTCGTCGTCGCCGTCATCCTGCAGGTGACAGGCATCTGGAACGACTTCCTGTTCGGCGTCGTCTACACGCGTCCCGACACCTATCCGATGACGGTTCAGCTCAACAACATCGTCAACTCCGTGCAGGGCGTGAAGGAATACAACGTCAATATGGCGGCGACCATCCTGACCGGGCTGGTGCCGCTCGTTATCTATTTCATTTCCGGCAGGCTTTTCGTGCGTGGCATTGCTGCCGGCGCGGTGAAAGGGTGATGATGGCTGAAATCGCGAACCCCAGCGTATCGATCCAGAACCTGTCGCTGAACTATGGTGCGGTGTCGGTCCTGCAGACACTCGATCTCGATATCGCCGAGGGCGAGTTCATCGTGCTCCTGGGACCCTCCGGCTGTGGCAAGTCGACCTTGCTCAACTGCATTGCCGGGCTGCTCGACATTTCGAAGGGCCGCATCTTCATCAAGGGCAAGAACGTCACCTGGGAAGAGCCCAAGGATCGCGGCATCGGCATGGTATTCCAGTCCTATGCGCTCTATCCGCAGATGACGGTGGAGAAGAACCTGTCCTTCGGCCTGCGCGTCGCGGGCCTGCCCAAGGACGAAATCGCCAAGCGCATCGCGCGCGCCGCGGAGATCTTGCAGATCGAACCGCTGCTGCAACGCAAGCCCTCCGCGCTGTCCGGCGGCCAGCGGCAGCGCGTGGCGATCGGGCGGGCGCTGGTGCGCGATGTCGATGTGTTCCTGTTCGACGAACCGCTGTCCAATCTTGACGCCAAGCTGCGATCCGAATTGCGCGTCGAAATCAAGCTGCTGCATCGCAGATTGCAGAACACAATGATCTACGTCACCCACGACCAGATCGAGGCGATGACGCTGGCCGACCGGATCGCGGTGATGAAGGGCGGGGTCATCCAACAGCTCGACGCGCCGCAAACGATCTACAACCGTCCGGTCAATCGCTTTGTCGCCGGATTCCTCGGTTCGCCGGCAATGAATTTCGTCGAGGGTCAACTTGCAGCCGGCGATGCCGCGGCGTTCACCGCCGACGGGGTTTCGATACCGCTCGACCGCTATGAGTTCGACAAGGATCGCGGCAGCGCGGGCAAGCCCTGTGTGTTCGGCATCAGGCCCGAGCACGTCGCCTTTGGAGATGCGGCCAAGGCCATGCCGTTCACCGCCGAGTCATCCGTCGAGATCGTCGAGCCGATGGGCTCCGACACGCTGGTGTGGACCAAGCTCGGCGGCCGCAATTTTTCCTTCCGCGTCGAGGCGGAAAAGACGCTGCGCACCGGCGATCCAATCCGGATCGGCTTTGACCCCGCCCGCGCCTCGCTGTTCGACACCCCATCCGGCAACCGCCTATAGCCCCCAAGCCCTCCTCCCAAGAACCCCACCCTACCAGCAGAACGGACAGAGACGATGAACTGGTCATTCCAACTTTACAGCGCCCGCAATTTTCAACCCTGGGAGGGCGTGCTCGCGACGCTCGGCAAGCTCGGCTACGCGCAAGTCGAAGGCTTCGGTGGCGTCTATGAAAATCCCAAGGCCTTCCGCGCGGAACTCGACAAGAACGGGCTTTCGATGCCGACCGGGCATTTCTCCATCGATGCGCTGGAGAAGGATTTCGACGGCGTGCGCAAAACGGCCGAAGCGCTGGGCATCAAACTTCTGATCTGCCCCTATCTGATGGCCGAGGACAGGCCGTCCGACGCCGCCGGCTGGCGCGGTTTTGGCGAGCGCCTGGCCAAGGTCGGCGAGGTCGCCTCGAAAGCCGGCTACGGCTTTGCCTGGCACAACCATGATTTCGAGTTCAAGGCCCTCGCCGACGGTTCGGTGCCGCAGGATCACATCCTGTCTTCCGCTCCCGATATCGGCTGGGAGATGGACCTTGCCTGGGTGGTGCGCGGCGGCGCCGATCCGCTGCCCTGGATCGAAAGGCACGGCAAGCGCATCGTCGCCGTGCATGTAAAGGATATCGCCAGGCCGGGCGAAGGGCTGGACGAGGATGGTTGGTCGGACGTCGGCCACGGCACGATCGACTGGGCCAACCTGATCAAGGTGTTGCGGGCCAAGAGCGCTGCAAAATACTTTGTCATGGAGCAGGACAACCCCAACGACATCGAGCGCTTCGCCAGCCGCTCGATCGCATCCGTCAAGGCTTACTAGGAACAATCATCATGGCAAAGAAACTGGGTATTGGCGTCATCGGCTGCGGCAACATCTCGAAGGCGTATTTCTCGCTGGCGCCGCTGTTTCGCGGCATCGAGATGCGCGCTTGCGCCGACATCAACATGGACGCGGCCAGGGCGCGGGCGAAGGAGTTCAACCTGCGCGCCGAAGTCGTCGAGGATCTGCTCAAGGCCGACGACATCGACATCATCGTCAACCTGACGATACCGGCGGTGCATTACGAGGTGTCGAAACGCGTGCTCGATGCCGGCAAGCACGTCTATTCGGAAAAGCCGTTCGTGCTCTCGCTCGAAGAGGGCCAGGACCTCAAGGCGCGGGCTGAAAAGAAGGGGCTGCGCATCGGCTCGGCGCCCGACACGTTCCTCGGCGGCGCGCACCAGCTGGTGCGTGAGCTGATCGATGAGGGCAAGCTCGGCAAGATCACCAGCGGCACCTGCCATGTCATGGGTCACGGCATGGAGCATTGGCACCCCAATCCGGATTTCTTCTTCCAGCCGGGCGCCGGACCGGTGCTCGATATCGGACCGTATTACATCACCAATCTGATCCAGCTGATCGGGCCGGTCAAACAGGTGGCGGCCTTTGCGACAACCCCGGCCAAGGAGCGGACGATTTCATCGAAACCGCGCGCGGGCGAAAAAATCCCGGTCAACACGCCGACGACGATCCATGGCCTGCTGGAATTCGAGAATGGCGCCGTGGTGACGTTGAACACCAGCTGGGACGTCTGGGCTCACGGCCACGCGCCGATGGAACTCTATGGCGAAGCCGGCACGGTGTTCGTGCCGGATCCGAATTTCTTCGGCGGCGACGTGCGCTTCACCGAAGACGGCAAGCCGGTCAAGAAGCTGCCGAAATGGAAGCACCCGCTTGGCGTGCCCAACGAAATGCACGGCCAGGGCATGATGGCCAACTACCGCACGGCGGGTCTCGCCGACATGGCATTGGCAATAGTCGAGGGGCGGCCGCATCGTTGCTCGATGGAGCTGGCGCTGCATGCCGTCGATGTCATGACCGGCATCCTGCGTTCCGGCGAAACTGGCAAGTTCGTGGCCATGCAGACCACTTGCGAGCGGCCGGCGGCACTTGGCGTCAAGGCGGCCAAGGAACTGCTGGCGAAGAAGTAGGCGCAAGGATTATCGATAATTTTGAGTTGTCCCTCTCCCCGTTCGGCCGGGGAGAGGGTAAAAGGGCGCCGGGCCGTCTCACCGCCTTTGCGATGAAGCTGCCCGGTCTGTTCAGTTTCGAGGATCTTTTCCCATGCCCTATGTCGCCGCCGAAAATCGCTACGAAAAAATGATCTACAACCGCTGCGGGCGCTCCGGCCTCAAGCTGCCGGCGATCTCGCTCGGCCTGTGGCACAATTTCGGCGATGACACGCCGCACAAGACCAAGCAGGCGATCGTGCGCAAGGCGTTCGATCTCGGCATCACCCATTTCGACCTCGCCAACAATTACGGACCGCCGCCCGGCTCAGCCGAGACCGCTTTCGGCGAGATCCTGCGCACCGATTTTTCCGCCTATCGCGACGAGCTGATCATCTCGACCAAGGCCGGCTACGAAATGTGGGCCGGCCCTTACGGTGAATGGGGCGGGCGCAAATACATGCTGGCCAGCCTCGATCAGAGCCTGAGGCGGATGGGGCTCGACTATGTCGACATCTTCTACTCGCACCGCTTCGATCCCGAGACGCCGCTGGAGGAAACCATGGGGGCGCTCGACCATGCGGTGCGCTCGGGCAAGGCGCTCTATGCCGGCATCTCGTCCTACAACTCGCAGCGCACCCGCGAAGCCGCCGACATCCTCAAGCGGCTCGGCACGCCCTGCATCATCCACCAGCCGAGCTATTCGATGCTGAACCGCTGGGTCGAGGAAGACGGCCTGCTCGACACGCTGGAGGGGCTCGGCGTCGGCTCGATCGTGTTCTCGCCGCTGGCCCAGGGCATGCTCACCGACAAATATCTCGGCGGCATTCCCGAAGGCAGCCGCGCCTCGCAGGGCAAGTCGCTGAAGTCGGCCTTCATCAACGACCGCACCATCGCCAACATCAAGGCGCTCAACGCCATCGCCGGCAAGCGCGGCCAGACGCTGGCGCAGATGGCGCTGGCCTGGGTGCTGCGCAAGGGCAAGGTGACGTCGGCGCTGATCGGCGCCAGCCGGCCGGAGCAGGTCGAGGACTGCGTCGGCGCCCTGAAAGTGCTCGACTTCAGCGATGCCGAATTGGCCGAAATCGATAGCTACGCGCGCGAATCCGACATCAATCTGTGGGCAGCCTCCGCCGAGCGCAAAGGCCCGCCGAGGAGATAGAGCTGTCGGACAAACCGGCAAATGAAAACGGCCCGGCAAATGAAAACGGCGGGAATCTCTCCCGCCGTTTTCACGACAAGCAAAATGTCGGGCAAAATGGCCAGGCCTTCAGGGCGTCTTCGGCTTCTGCGCGGTGCCCAGCCCGGCTTTCGGCTTTTCCGGCGCGGGAGCAAGGGTCTTCATCTTCGTCTCGATCCAGCCGCCGTAGTTGGCCAGCCGCGTGTAGATGCCATAGGCGTCCTTGTGGCCGCAGGCCGCACTGCCGTCGGCGGGACCTTCGCCCCAGCTGACGACGCCGACCTGAACCGGGCCGTCGGCGCCGGTCATGAACAGCGGGCCGCCGCTGTCGCCATTGCAGGCATCGCGCACACCGCTGGTGGTGCCGGCGCAGATCATGTTGCCGGTCAGCGGGTCGGTCATATCGGCGGCAATCGCATTGGCGGCCGCATCGATGCCCTTTTCCGAATAGCGCATGCGGTGGGACAGATCGCCTAGTGCCGCCTTCAAATCATGCGCATAGATGGCCTTGATGCCGGTGTTGCAGGCGCTGTTCGGCTGCAGATCGAGGTCGGCGACCATCAGCGTTGTCGGGAACGTTCCGTCCTGCATCTTGCCCCAGCCGGTGACGGTGGTCTTGCCGGTGTCGGGTGTCGCCTCGCGGGTAAGCTTGATGGTCGGCGCATCGGCCGGCTCGGCAAGCCGCAGCAGGCCGAGGTCGTTGTCGAGCGTCTGCTCGCTGTAGCCTTCGTTGACGATGACCTCCACCACCTTATGGCGCTTGCCTTCGCTGAGGTCGGTGGCGCCGGTCAGCACGGTCACTGAATCCGGTGAGATCGGCCGGCCCTTGTCGTTGAGGCAGTGCGCCGCCGTCAGCACCCATTGCGGGGCGATCAGGCTGCCGCCGCAGAATTGCGCATTGGCCTGCGACGCTGGGTTCTCGTCCAGCCTCGCGGTGGTGAGCAGCGCGACCTGGAACGGATAGGCGCCCTTTTCGGCCTGGTTGCCGCCATAGACCCGGTCGGCGCCGTCAGGATTCTCGGCGACCGCCTTGGCCCTGGCCTCGGTCACCCGCTGCATCGGCGAGACCGCCGCTTCGGGCCTTGCGGTGCTTTCATCCGCCCGGCCTTGGTTGATCGATACGAAGGCAGCGGCAATGCCAAGCAGCGATGCGGCAACGATTGGCCCGAACCGATTTGTGATGTGCACCTGAACCTCCTCAGACAATTCTCCCGTGCGGATCGACGCCGGGCATTGTGCAAGGAGGTGTTGCCGGTTCAGCGATCCGCACGCGTGCCGTTTCGAAAACGGCGCGCGATCGGTCACGAAACCGAATCCCACTTTTGCTAACCGTGCCAGCGAGCAGAACCCGCACAAAATCCTATAGCCCCCCACGGGCTACGTGGAAGCGATTTGTCATTGCCAATCTTGGATTATTTTAGGCAGTATACCGTTGCAGAGTTTTTTTGGCGGGGGCCTTGAAAATGACAGCCTAGAACAACGCTCGCGGGGAATGCCGGCGGGTAGACTCATTTTTCGGCGTCACCACGATCTCGACAATATTTCTGTATTTTGATCCAGTCCTTGCTGACTTTTGGGAGAGTCTCACCATGACAAAACTGACAAACACTATCTTTGCGTTCGCTTTGCTTTCCACCGCAATGTGGACGGTCCCGGTTTTCGCCGCCGACCCTGGGTCCGCCAGTGCCGGCAATGGCGAAAGCATGCGGGACGTTACTTCGGGCGACTTCAAGGCGGGCCGAGCAAAACCGATCACGACACCACAGCTTACTGATGAAGACAGCCGCGCCGCGCCGCTCACCGACGAGAAGGCGGCCGTCAAATCCTATGGCATCGTCGGGCGTTCCGCCGATGGCAAGGAGATCAAGATCGAACCAAGCGAAGCGCTGCGCGAGCTCATCATCAAGGAACTGAACGCGCCGGCCAATGGCGCGGACGGGGCTGAGCGCAAGACCGAGGACCCCGGGCTCGGCGAAGGTGAGGCCGGGCGCCAGGTTTTCGGCCCCGATGATCGCGAGCAGGTCAAGAACACCAAGACCTACCCGTTCTCGGCCATTGGCTATCTGGAAGCCAAATCGACGAAGACGGGCAGCTATGGCAGCTGTTCTGCAACGCTGATCGGCCCGCGCACGGTGCTCACCGCGGCGCATTGCCTCTACAGCCATGAGGACAAGGACTGGCTCTCCGAGTATCTGTTCGTGCCAGGCCTCAACGGCAGCACTGCCGACGACGCACCGTTCGGCGCCTTCACCTATGAAAGCGCCTATGTGCTGCAGGGCTTCATCGACAACTACCAGGGCTATTACGGCTCGGTGATCCCGTGGGATCTCGGCATCATCACGCTGAAGCAGGATGTCGGCACCAACCTCGGCTGGCTGGGTTACGCCAATTATGACGATCTCGGCGACTTCACCGCCAACCTCGTCGGCTATCCCGGCGACAAGCCGATGGGCACGATGTGGAAGGCCAACTGCGAAGTGCATGCCGAGAACATCGCTCCGGAATATTTCCAGTATGACTGCGATACGTTCCCGGGATCGAGCGGCAGCTCGGTCTATGCCTACGACACCAAGTCCAAGCAGCGCATCATCACCGGCGTCAACGTGGCGGAAAGCCCCGACTCGAACACCGCCGTGCGCCTGAACGCCGCCAACGTCCAGTGGATCAACAGCCTGTACAAATAGGCGCTGCGCCCTCGCAGTGAAGACAAGGCGGCGGGTCAATCCTGCCGCCTTTTTCGTGCCGTTTCTTCCGCATGGCTTCCCTTGCACGAGGCCGGCGCCCCGACTACGCTTGGCTTGCCAGGGGCGAGGCGTCCAGGGGGCTCAAGGGATGGGGCGGACAAGGGCAGTGTTCGGGATCGCGGCCGCAGCGATGCTGGGCGCGATGATGCTTTCACCGGCTTTTGCCGATCCCGCCCCTGTCGGCGGCGCCTGGGCGGAGCGCGTGCAGATCCTCTATCAGGCCGACACACGCTCGGTGCTGCGCAGGGCCGTGCGTGTCTGGGATTTCCATCCCGAGAAGAACCTCGACTTCGTCTGGGAGCCGGCGGTGGGCCAGTCGCCCGACAAGACGATCGCCGAGGACGGCACCGTCAACGGCAAGGGCAGGCTGGTGTGGCGGGTGCGCGGCTCCGCCAGCTATGATCCGAAGACGGTCTACTCCAGCTATTTCGGCGATGTCAGGAACGGCCGGCCCGACGGGCAAGGCAGGCTCGAACTGCGCTCGGGCGAGGTTTTCGAGGGGCATTGGCTTGGCGGAGAACTCAACGGCAAGGGTATCCATATCGATGCCGACGGCAACCGCTATGAGGGGCAGTTCGTTGACGGTATTGCGAATGGCGAGGGCCGGTTGCTGTCGAAGGCAGGCGAGATCTTTGCCGGCTCTTTTGTCGGCGGATTGAAGAATGGCAAGGGCACCACGCGGCTCACCGGCGGCACGGTCTATGAATCGCAATGGGTGATGGGCAAGGAGGTCGGCGGCACGCGTCCCGACGTTCTGGCCGATGCCAGGGTCGGAGGCCTGCTCAAGGCGCAGTCCGGCGGCGGCGATGCCGACAAGGTCGAGATCGGCGTCATCGTCGACCAGCGCATGACCCAGCAGGCCGACATGAAATACCAGCACCTGGTGCGCGACGAGGACATCGCGATCTATCCGGAAGACAGCCTCTACAACGACGCCTGGAACGGCACCGGCACGGTCAACACCACAAATGTCTATGAAGGTGCGGACTGGGAGGAGACGCCGGCCTTTGCCGAGGTCGACCTGAAGACGACGGACGAGTCCAGGGTCAAGCTCGACAGGCTGGAAATGAAAGTCGCCGCCAGCGACGCCTACCGCAAACCGATGCTGTCGATCTCGGAGCATTTCGGCTGCATCGGCTTTCGGCCCGATTTCTCGATCGTCAACAATGGCTGGGGCGACGCCAAGGGCATGAAGATGTCGATCCAGTTCACCACGGTGGACGACGAAGGCAATCCGACCGGCCAACCAAGCCGCATGTTCACCAAGGATATCGGCGGTTTCGGCGATGGCGTCGACGTGTCGATCAAGAGCGTGCTGGACGAGGCCGGCGTCGATACCGCGAGCCTTGAGACCGGGCGTTTCCCCTGTCCCTCGGTTGACAGCCTCAATGTCTGCCGCAGCCAGTTCACCAACAAGATCAAGTTCGGCGAGGTCGGCGACTATCTCGGCAATTTCAACCAGGCGATGACGCTGAACGCGATCGGCAAGTTTGACTATTCATGGGCGGACGATCAGGGCAATGTCTACCAGCAGAGCGAGCCGTTCCGCGCCCAGATGACCATGGCGGTCTTCGAGACTCCGGAATCGATGGCCGAATGCGGCGATGGCGGTGGCGGCAGCCCGGAAGCGATGCGCTACCAGAACATAGAATTCCCGATCGGCAAGCACGACTACTCGATCGCCATGCCGGTGCGCGGCAACAAGAATGTCAGCGCCTATACGGCGCGGCTGAAGATGTGGTCGGCGATGTCGTCGATCCACAGTTTCAGCATCGCCGCGCATTTTGCCGACGGCAGCGTGCGCGAGAGCAAGCCGGTGACCTTCTTCTATTTCCGGCCGAAGCAGTCGCTGTTCGAGACCAGGACCGAGCCGGCGGCGTGCTACCTGCCGCGCCAGATGACCGGCTGCGGCTAAGGCATGTCAATATTCAGGTGAGGCCGTTTTCGACTGGGCCTGACCTGAATCTCAACACACCTTCCCGTCGAAAAACGGCAGTTGCCTACTTTCGACCAATCTCGAAATAGTTGGGCAATGGGATGAGCCTGATGAAGATCGTGCCCTGGGGAAAGACACGCAGTTCCAGCATCGAACCTGAGGAGCGTTGCGCATTCTGGTCGAACAGGAAATTGCCGAGCGAGTAGACTTCCGCCACGTCGCCGCCGGCGAGCGGGACGATCGCCTCGCTCGACACATGCGGATGGCCGCCGACAATGGCCGAGACGCCGCGCAATCGCATCTCATCGGCAAGCATCTCTTCGCGCGCCGACGGTTCGGTCTTGTACTCGCGGCCCCAATGGACGAAGGCGACCACCGGGCGCTGCGCATTCTCGTGCAGCAGCCGGTCGAGCAAGGCGGGGGTGAGCAGGTCGGTGTTCTTCGAACCGTTGGTGTCGATGTCGGTCAGGCCGACAAGGTCGAGATCGGCAAGCGCCAGCGTCTCACCATGGGCGAAATGTGGGATGCCGGCTTCGTCGAGTGCGCGCACCGTCTCGGCATAGCCGGACGAGCCGAGATCATAAGCGTGGTTGTTGGCGAGGCTGACGCCGGCGACGTGCAGCCGTTTCAGCATGCTGGCGGCGAGGTCTTCCGGCATGGCCAGCGTCATGTCGTCGATCGCTTCCGGTACGTTGGGCAGGATGACGCCTTCGAGATTGACGATCAGCGGCCGCGCTCCGGTCAGTGAAACGATGCTGTCGACGATCTTGTCGGCCACGCCGTCGCGGACCAGGATCTTCTTTATGGCGCGACCGAAATTCACGTCGCCGGCGAGATAGTAGATCCGGTCCTTTGGCCGCGCGGGGTTGTTGAAACCGGGACCGAAGGCGCCGAACAGCGCCACGACATAGCTGGTGGTGCGCTCGACATAGTCGGAGCTGTGTTCCTGCGAGTTCTCGTTGGCTACGACCAGCGGCTGGGCGCCGAACAGTTCGCGCTGCAGCCGGGTCTGGATGTAGAGCGCGCCGACGGAATCGGCATGATCGGGCTGGCGAAGGGCTGCGATGCCGTCGAGGGAGCCGGCGGCCAGCATATTCAGCGTCTGCTGGTCGAAGCGCCTGGAATCATGCTGCGGCAGATAGTGCGAGAAGTCGGTGGATTCGACGATCAGCGTGTCATGGTCGACAATCGGTTTCAGCGCCTCGGCCAGCCTGTCCCAGTCGCCGCGATTCGCCTTCACCGACATCGCCATCGGCACGATCTTCGCCCCTGGGAAATAGTGGTGCAGGAAGGGCAGCATGGCGCGCACGCCATGTTCCTTGTCGAACAGGCAGGATTCCTCGACCATGTCGCCGTGGGCTTCGAGAAGGCGCACGGCATCGCTGTCGGCCGCCACCGGGCCAAGCACGGTGTCGAAGCCGTGCGCCGTGGTGGCGTAGAGCTTGTTCGTCTTGTGGAAATGGTCCGGAGACAGGATGACGATGCGCTTGTAGCGGAAACCCGACGCTGCCCTGAAGCCGAGTGCCACGAGGTCGGCGGCCAGCAGGTGATGCGGCACCGTGATGCCGGTCAGCCGCTGGTTGGAGGGCTGGACAGTGGCGACGCTGGCGATGGCGTCCTTGAACAGCGTGGCGTCGTGGTAAAACGGCGGGAAGTTTTCGGTGCCGGGCGGGCAGACGGTCGGGGCGGCCTGTGCCGTGCCGCCGAGAACCAGGGAGAATATGATGACCGTCAGCAGGCGGGCTATCACGGCTCGGCCAACACGATGTTCTCCACGCCGCCGACATAATAGAACGGTTTCTGCTTCGATGCGGTCAGCCGAACCACTTCGTGCGAGATGAAATCGGCGAGCCCGAACAGCGTGACGCCGCCATCCGAGGTCTTCGCCTTGCCGCGCAGGCCTTCGAGGACCGAATAGGTGAAGACGCCGTGGCCGAGCTCCGGCAATTCGGCGGCGGTGTTGTTGGCCGCGGTCGCCGAAAACACGACGATGCGCGCGTCCTGCGCGTCCTTTTCCAGGCGCGGATTGAAGGCGTTGGCGGCGTGGCAGGTGTCGAGCAGCATGAAGCGCATTCCCTTCGCCCGCTCGACCGATTTCTGGATGTCACCCCAGTCGACGAGCGAAGAGCGCTTCCAGCGATCGGCATCCTGTTTGCGGCCGTCCGTCGGGATGAAATAGTAGTCCTCGTCGATGTTGATGCCATGGCCGGCGACGAAGACGATGGTGGTGTCGTGCTCGCCAGGCCTGTCGAGGAAATCGGCAAGCTGGTCGTCGATCGTGTGCGAGTCCGGCTCCATGATGTTGTCGGCGCCGGCGACGGTGTAGGTCTGTTGCGCCTTGTCTGGGCTCTCGTCGAGCGCCTCGCGATTGACCAGAACCAGCGTCTCCATCGATGAGAACAAGGGCGCCGACTTCTGCGCAACCACCTTGAGGAATTCGGTGGCGTCGTCGACGGGGTAGCGCAAATCGCAGGCATGGCCGGAACAGGCATCGGTCAGGAACGGATATTTGTCGACGCCGATCACAGCGACATAGAGCTTGCCCTTGGCCTCGGCCTTCTCGGTCTTCCTCGCCAGCGCCGTCACGCTGCGCTCGGTCAGATAGCCGAATTCGTTGGTGCCGGTGATGCGGATGATGTTCTGGCCATCCTCGACCGGTACCTCGACTGTTGTCTTGTTGCCGTCGACCGAACGCGTGGCGATGTCGCCGACATTGCGGCTGTTCGACAGGATCGAGAAGCCGGCGACATCGGTGCCGGCTTCCTTGGCGCCCGTGATCTCGACGGCGACATAACCGTCGCGGACCTTGCTCTGGTCGTCGGCGAGGCGAATACCGAATTCCGGTGGCTTGCGCTGCAAGAGCTTCTGCAACTCGTTGTCCACGCCCGGCCGCATCTCCTGGACTGCCTGTTTGGCGCTGCGCAGGATGATGGCGCGGCGCACCATTTCCGGGCTCCAGAGGTACTTCTTCAACTGGCCGGCGCGGATGAAGCGGCCTTCATGGTCGCGGCCCTGGTTGACGTGCCAGCCGATCAGCTTGTCGCCCTCGTCGGAGGAATAATAGTAGCCCTGCGGCATCCAGGCGATCCATTGCGAACCGGCAAAGAACATCGACACGATCAGCTCGTGCGTCTTCAGGTTCCACAGCCTCACGGTCTGGTCGGCGCTGCCGGTGACCAGCAGGCCGGCTTTCTCCGAGGCGGCCATGGCGTTGATTTCGCCGGTGTGGCCGGTGAATTCGCCGGAGACCCTGGCGGTCGCGGCCTTGTATTCCAGCAGCGTGCCGTCACTGCCGCCGGTGATCAGGCCAAGCCCATTGTCGATCAGCGTGAAAGCCGAATGGACAAAGCCGTTGGTGGCATCGTTCTCGATCGAGCGCACCACCTTGCCGCCATTGGCGATCTCCAGCACCGCGTTTTCCAGCGCGTCCTTGCCGCCCACTGTGGCGTGCAGCGACCACTTCCCATCGGTCAGCGCGGCGCGGGCAAACGAGCCGAGCTCGGTCAGCGGCTGCGGGTCGTCGAAGAACCGCTCGGCGGTGGGCAGTTCCAGCCTCTTGTCCAGCGCGCCCAGCCGTTCGGGGCAAGCCACGCGCTCGGGGCAGGGGTTCGCATTGCCCCAGGCGATGATGCCGTTCGCCGCGTCGATGCCGATCGCGGTCACCGGTGCGCCCACCCCTTGGAGCAGGGCCTTGCGTTCGCCGGTCGCCGGATCCCAGACCTGGATGGCGTTGCGGGTGCCGCCGGCGGTCGCCACCAGCGAGCCGTCGGCATTGGCGGCGCTGGCATAGACCGTGCCGTCATGGCCGCTGTAGTCGAGCAGCTTCTCGCCGGTGTCGGTGTTCCAGACGATGGAGCGGTGCTTGTCGGCGCAGCGATAGGCGCAGGAGGCGACCAGCCGCGATCCCTTGGCGAAGGTCAGCGAGCCGATAAGAAAATCCTGCTTCGGCATGGCGCGCACCAGCGTGCCGTCGGCGGCGCGCCAGAGCTGGACCTGCCCGTCCTTGCTGCCGGTGGCAAACAGGCTGCCGTCCTGCGAGATCGCCAGCGCCAGGACGCTGACGTCCCGCAAAGGCTCGGTCTCTGCCGGCAAGGCGATTTCCTCGCCCTTGGCGACATCCCAGAGCCGGATGCCATTGTCGGTCGTCGCTGCCGCCAGCCTGGTTCCCGCGGCGGCGAAGGCCAGCTTGTCGATGTGCCAGGAATCGGCGTCGAGCTTCTTGTCCAGCGTCCAGCCCGTCGCTGATTTGTCGTCGAGCCGCCAGAGATAGACCGTGCCGTCGCCGCCGCCGGCTGCCAGAGTCTTGCCGTCGGGGGAGAAGGCGAGGTCATAGGTCGCATAGTCGGCGGCCTTGAGCACGGCCTTCATCTTGCCGGTGGCGAAGTCGAACAGCCTGATGTCGCCATAGGGCGGTTTGTCGCCGAGACCGGCGCCGAAATAGCCGCCGGCGGCGATCGTCCTGCCATCCGGCGAGACCGCGATGGCGAAAATCTTGCCGTCGCTGCCATTGCCGAGATAGCCGCGAATGGTGCGCAGCGTCACGCCGCTCTGCCAGCCCCAGATGCGGATGGTCTTGTCATCGGATGCCGAGACAACGTCCTCGCCGTCGGGTGTGAAGGCAAGATCGGCAATCCGGGCGGTATGGCCGCCGGTGTCGATGTCGAGGTGGAAATCCGGGGCGTCCTCGGCGCGGGCGGCCGAGGCCGTGACCAAAACTCCAGCCATGGCCAGCCACCAGCAGGCATGCATGAGGCGCAAGGTGGTTCCGGGTTTCCCCATCGCTATTTGGCTTCGGCGGCGGGTTGCCCGTTGCGAACATAGGCTTCGATCGCCGTGGCAAAAGTCGGCGAACCCGCCTTGCGCTGCTTGTCGACATAGCCGGCAAAATAACTCCAGAACGAGACGGCGTAGTCGCGGAAATAGGCATCGGTCACCTTGCGTGAGCACAGGTCGCCTTCGACGCAGAAGGACAGCCGGTTGAGGAAATAGACGATGCGGTCGAAATTCTCGCTGAAGTCGGCGAGCGGCATGTCGCCGCCTGAAACGCTCATCGCCTCGATGCCGATGCGCTGGCGGAACACCTGCTCCTCGGTCGGCGAAGGGTTGGCGCTGAGCAGATTGTCGTATTTGGAGTTGAGGGCGGCAAGGCGATCCTTCAACGCCCGTTGTGCCTGCTGGTAGTCCTTGGTTTCCCAGAGCTCGACCAGCGACATCGTCTGCTCGACGCGCTTCTGCTCCTGGTTGGCCAGGAACTGGTAGACCGAGAATGCCAGGGTGAAGATGATGGCGAAACGCACCAGCATGCCCGACCAGGCATAGACCAGCATGCGCCAGTCGCGATCGGTGAAGGGATTGCTCTCCTTCTTGATCTCATGGCTGCTCGGCCAGGGAAAACCTTCGGTGGTTTCCGGCAGCGTCTCCTTCGCCGCCGGCGCCTTTGCGGGCGCGGCCACCGGTGTCTGCTTTGTCGTGCCCCCCGGCTTCTTCATTTGCAGCTGTCCAGTTCGATGGTGGCGGAGGGATCAAGCACTATGCCCGGCGCTTCAAGCTGCTTTTTCAGGCATGCCAGCTGCAGACGCGAAACTATGAACTGCATGTCCGGCTCCGCCGGTGCCTTGTTGGGCGAGGGCAAGGCTTCGACGACGCCGCGCGAGGCGCAGCTCGAGAGATCGACCACCACCGCGTCACTGCTGGTTTTGGCGAACTGGTCGTACTGATCGAGGAAGCACGTCGCCAGTTCCGAATTAATGACCACCTGTTTGGCGCAAAGGCCGCAGCTGTCCTGTGCCGAGGCATTGGCGACCAGCAACAGGCCGCCGACAAGTCCGGCAAGCGTTGCGCGCCAGGAGAAAAAAGACTTCTTCACAATCGATCCTATCTGCTTCGTCGGCCGCTGAGCCCTTGGCCGCGGCTGGGGATGTTCTCATATCGCGCCGATCGCGCAAGAGCCTGATATACCAGGCCGTGAGGCCTTGGGGCCGAAGCTCAGGCGCGCGGCACCGTCTCCATCGGGAAGATCATCACTGCCCCCTTCGGGCCGCTCTTGCCGGCAAGCCGCATCACCGAACGGGTCGGCGGCGCCATGCCGATATCGGCGAGCATGTCGGAGAAGCTGGCAGGGCCGAGGCCGCGCGTCATCGCCGCGACGCCGTCCTGCGCCAGGAAGCTCAGATCTTCCTTCTCGCTTTCCGGCGGCGCCTCGGTCAGCACCGCGATCATCCGTTCCATGCCGAAGCTGGTGTCGGTGAAGGCGAGCAGCCCTTCCTCCAGCGTGGCCTGCGGGGCCAGGCGTTCGGCGACGATGTGGGTGATCGAATAGTCGCTGCCGACATAGAGCACGTTGATGTCGACCAGCTGGTCCGAGCTGTTCTTGGCCAGCACATGCACCTCGTCGCCCGGCGAGACGCGCGGCACTGCGGAAGCCTGCAAGGGTTCGAGCCCGTCCTTGTCACGGCGCTTGACCTGGAACTGCACGTCGACATCCGCGGGCTTGTAGTCGGAGGCGGCCGCCAGCCGCGACAGCCCGGTGGCGCGGTAGATGGTGCGCAAATTCCTGGTCGTGGCGTCGGCCAGCTTCTGGCGGTCGTCCGGGTGGATGATAATCAGCGACGGCCTGCTGCCGTCCTTCAGCGTCACGTCGCCCGACGCCGGGAGGAACCACAGGGCCGGCTTGTCGCTGGCGTCCTTGCCGACGCCCGCAATGGCATTCTCACGCATCACCGCGAAGCGCAGCTCGGCGCTCTTGCCCGGGTCGACCAGTTCGATGTAGAAGCCGGTTTCCTTGGCCGTGGCCAGCTCGTCGAGAACCGAATTGACCAGTTCGGTTTCTTTTTCGAGTCCCTTGGTCGCGGCCGGCCGAGCGACCGTGAGCCTGTAGTCGACGGCGATCTCCGCCACCCGCGCATAGGCGTTGGCAGGAATGTCGGCCAGTTTGAGTGCCGGCTTCTTCTCGAACTCGACCGGCTTGACGCGGCTTTCAAGGTTCTTGGCCGACTCCACCTCGAGATAGCCGACCGCATCGGACAGCGACGACAGCGCCGAGGGCAGGATGGCAAGCTTGCTGCCAGGCGTGAGGCGATGCAGCAGGCCGGCGCCGATCGTCGCCTCACCGTCCTTGACGACGATTGGCCACTGCATGACGGCGTCGGTCTTGTCGGTGCCGAAGACGCGCGCGTCGAGTTCGCCCTCGAACAGCGGCGTCGGCCGGGTGCGGCTGTCGGCCGAATATTGCTGCAGCACGGCCTGGCCGAGCTGGCGAAAGGTGACGTTGGGGTTTTCAGCGAGCTTCGACAGGATGGTGAAGGTGAACAGGCCGAAGCGCGGCGCATCCGCCGTTCCCTTGGGCAGCGGCATCTCCGGCGTCGTCTCCACCGTCTGCGCGGCATAGAAGGCAACCAGCTTGCCCTTGGTGATCGCTTCGCCGCCAGTCGGCGTCAGGTTGAAGGCGGGCTTGCGCGCGCCATTCTCGTCGAGGCCGCGCGAGGGGCTTGCGACCGTGTCCTCATAGACCTTGACGGCGGCCGCCCTGGCGGCCTCGTCGCCGCCGACCAGGTCGGCGAATTCGACCTTGCGCTCCAACTCGTCATCGACCTCGACGGCGCGTGTCGCGGTGCCGGAATGGCAGCAATCGAGGACAGCCCAGACAAAGGCGCCCTTGTTGCGGATGGCGTCGAGCGCATCGCCGATCTCATTGTCGACCAGCGCGTTCGGCACGCCGGCATCGCGATTGATCCATTTCTCGATGTCGACGGGCAGGAAGATCTCGTCGAGCCCGTCGGTCTCGTCGCCCTTGACCCTTTCCGGCTGCTGGGCGCCGTGGCCGGACAGATGCAGATAGACGAAATCGTCGCGCTGAACCTTGGCCGCCAGGTCGGCGAGCGCCGCCTTGATCGCCGCATGGGTCGGCAGGCCTTTGGCGCCGGGCACGTCCTTGGCAAGCAGCGTGACGTTCTCGGGCGCGAAGCGCACGGGGTCGGGCACGTTCTTCAGCAGGTACTCATGCACCAGGCCGGCATCGTTCTTCGGCCCGATCAGCCAGTTCCTTTGTGGCAGGGCCGGATATTCGGTGCAGGCGACCAGCAGCGCGTGATAGGTGCGCGATGCCGCAAGCGCCCGAAACGAGGGCGTACCGGCCGCCATCAGCGCGGACGTGCCGACAAGCAGCGTCCGGCGTGTCAATTTGATCATATTGCTTCCCCAAGCCCGATCGAATTTCCCAAGCGAAACCACCCTCGTCGAGGATTTTGTCAGTATTTTGAATGTCGCTGCGCCATCAAGCCTGCCGTCGTCAATGCGCCGGCACGTTATCGATCGGTCCGGGACAACAACAGAAGAGTAGCAAAGACGACGGTTCGTCGCTATCTGAATGGGATCAGGCGGTTTTCGCGGGCAAGCAGCCTGGAGATGGCGCAGGACAAGTTGGAACCGGACCATGGCGGCAAGGGATGTGCTGACGAAGAACCAGTTGTGCGTGCTCGAGAAGCTCGAGACCGCCAGCGGGCCGCTCAGCGCCTACACCTTGCTCGACCAGTTGCGCGAACGCGGTTTTCGCGCGCCGCTGCAGGTCTATCGCGCGCTGGACACGCTGGTGAAATCCGGCTTCGTGCACCGGCTGGAAAGCATCAATTCCTTCGTCGCCTGTGCCGAACCGCATGATCACAGCCATTCGATGACCGCCTTCGCCATCTGCGACACGTGCGGGCAAGTGACCGAGATGTCGGACCACGACGTCGACCACCGGCTGAACGAATGGGTCCATTCGACCGGCTTCGCCGCCAAGAAGGCGGTGATCGAGTTTCGCGGGACGTGCGCGAAGTGCCGGGCCGAGGCGGCTTAAGGTCTTCTCTTCGTAGGACGAAGCGGTGGCGCTAATGCGCCTCGTCCCAGTTGTTCGCCGCCCGCGCATCAACATGCAGTGGCACCGACATAGACACCGCCGGCATCGCCGCGTTTTCCATGACATGGCGCACGACCGGGATCGTCGCCTCGACTTCGGCCTCGACCGTCTCGAAGATCAGCTCGTCATGCACCTGCAGGAGCATGCGGGCCGACAGCTTGGCCTTGTCCAGCGCTTCCTCCATGCGCACCATGGCGCGGCGGATGATGTCGGCGGCGGTGCCTTGCAGGCGGGCGTTGATCGAGGCGCGTTCGTTGAACGCGCGGATCGAAGGGTTGGACGACCTGATGTCGGGATAATGGATGCGCCGGCCGAAGATGGTTTCGACAAAGCCGTGCTCGCGGGCATAGGCCTTGGTCTCCTCGATATAGTCGCGGATGCCGGGGAAACGCTCGAAATATTTCTTGATGTAGTTGCTGGCCTCCTCGCGCGGAATGGACAGCTGGTTGGCGAGGCCGAAGGCCGAGATGCCGTAGATGATGCCGAAATTGATCGCCTTGGCGCGACGGCGGACTTCCGAAGGCATGCCCTCGACGGGCACGTTGAACATTTCCGACGCGGTGATGGCGTGGATGTCGGCGCCGTCGGCGAAAGCCTGCCGCAATTGCGGGATTTCGGCGACATGGGCGAGCACGCGCAGTTCGATCTGGCTGTAGTCGGCCGAGACGAGCCGGTTGCCCTTGTCGGCGATGAAGGCGGTCCTGATCTTGCGGCCTTCGGCGGTGCGCACCGGAATGTTCTGCAGGTTCGGATCGGAGGACGACAGCCGGCCTGTCGTCGTCGCGGCCAGCGCATATGAGGTGTGGACGCGCCTGGTGTCGGGATGGATGAAACCGGGCAGCGCATCGGTATAGGTCGATTTCAGTTTGGTCAGCTGGCGCCAGTCGACGATCTTGCGCGGCAGTTCGTGGCCCTCGGCTGCAAGGTCTTCGAGCAGCTGCGCCGAGGTCGACCATTGGCCGGTCTTTGTTTTGGAGCCGCCGGGCAGGCCCATGCGGCCGAACAATATATCGCCGAGCTGCTTGGGCGAGCCGATGTTGATGCGCTCGCCGACGAGCTGGTAGATTTCTTCTTCCAGCCGGGCAGCACCCTGCGCCAGTTCGCCTGACAGCCTGGACAGTATCTGCCGGTCGACCGAAATGCCGCGCTGTTCCATGCGCGCCAGAACCGGCACCAGCGGCCGTTCCAGCCGCTCATAGACCGACACCAGGCCCTTGGCCGCAAGCCGGGGCTTCAACACCAGCCAGAGCCGCAGCGTGACATCGGCGTCCTCTGCGGCGTGCGCCGTCGCTTTGTCGATGTCGACCTGGTCGAAACCGACCGAACTCTTGCCGGAGCCGGTCACGTCCTTGAGCCGGAGCGGGGTGTGGCCAAGCCATTTCTCGGCAAGCTGGTCCATACCGTGACCGTGCGGGGTACCGGCATCGAGCACGTAGGAGATCAGCATGGTGTCGTCAAACGGCGCGACATCGATGCCGTAACGGCTCATGATGACGAGATCGTATTTCAGGTTCTGCGCGATCTTGAGGACCGACCTGTCCTCGAGCAGCGGTTTCAGCACCGCCAGCGCCTCGCGGAGAGGTATCTGGTTTTCGAGCGCGCCGCCGCCGAGCAGGTCACCATTGCCGCTCTTGTGGGCGAAGGGAATGTAGGCGGCGCGGCCGGGCGCCGTGGCCATAGCCAGGCCGATCAGTTCGGCCTGCATCGGATCGGACGAGGTGGCCCTGACGTCAAAGGCGACAATGCCGGCCTCCGTCGCCTCGGCGACCCAGGCTTTCAAGGTCGCGATATCGCGAATGCAGGGATAGGCCGCCGTGTCGATCTTGCTGGTTGCCGCGCGCTCCAGCCGCAAGGCTGAGAGCAGGGAAGGAGTATCGCCTTGCTTGGCCTTGTCCGCCGTCGGTGCGGCGGTTGCCTCGCCGTTGGCCTGGCCCGTCTCGGCACTGCCGCGGGCCACAGCCGGCGCTCCGGCGCCGACATCGGGGCCGTGGGCGTTGTCGGCGCGCTCGACGGTCACCGCGACGGCCTGGACGTCGCCGGCCTCGGTGCCGGTCGCTTCGGCCACGCGGCGGGTCAGCGAGGTGAATTCCATGGTCTTGAGGAAGCCGATCAGCTTTGGCCCATCCGGCGCGTGCAGGATGAAGTCGTCCAACCCCTCGGCCACCGGCACGTCGTTCTTCAGCGTTACCAGCTGGCGCGAGATCAGCGCCTTTTCGGTGTTGGCAATGATCGATTCGCGCCTCTTATCCTGCTTGATCTCGCCGGCGCGGGCGAGCAGTGCGTCGAGGTCGCCGAACTGCTCAAGCAGCTGCGCCGCGGTTTTCGGGCCGATGCCGGGCACGCCGGGCACATTGTCGACGGAATCGCCGGTCAGCGCCTGCAGATCGACCATCTTCTCCGGCGGCACGCCCCACTTCTCGATGACCTCAGGGATGCCGATCTGGCGGTCCTTCATCGGGTCGTACATGCCGACCGTATCGCCGACCAGCTGCATCAGGTCCTTGTCGGAGGAGATGATGGTGGTGTCGCCGCCGGCCTCGCAGGCCAGCCGGCAATAGGTGGCGATGAGATCGTCGGCCTCGAAGCCTTCCATCTCGATGCAAGGCAGGTTGAACGCCTTGGTCGCCTGGCGGATCAGGCCGAATTGCGGGATCAGGTCTTCAGGCGGCGCCGAACGGTTGGCCTTGTATTCGGGATAGAGATCGTTGCGGAAGGTTTTCGAGGAATAGTCGAAGATGACCGCGAAATGCGTCGGCACGATGCCTACATCGGTGTTGCGGGCATCCTGCATCAGCTTCCACAGCATGTTGCAGAAACCGGAAACGGCTCCGACCGGCAGGCCGTCAGACTTGCGGGTCAGCGGCGGCAGTGCGTGGTAGGCCCGGAAGATGTAGCCGGAGCCGTCGATAAGGAAGAGATGATCGCCTTTTTTCATGCCGGCAGGGATAGCGCGGCGCGGTGGCTTGGTCCATGCCAAACACATTGCCAGGTATCGGTTCCGTCAACACCCTGACAGACCGGGGGATGCAGGCCCGATCACGGGCACGTTACAAAAGTGTAACGTTGGTGCCCTTGAATCGCCACGTTCAGAGACCCAAATAGACCTCATCGGCAGTTTTCGCCGAAGTCCGGAGCAAGGCCCGTCCCCCGCCTATCCCGGACAACTGCGGCAGCCTATCCCCCCTCTCCGGGCTGCCGCATCGTTTCGAGTATGAGGCCGCCGTGGTTCCCCCTCCACCACGGCGGTCTTTTTTGGCCTGCGGCAGCCGACTCGCGCCGTGGTCCAATCGTCCCGGGCTTTTCGTTTCCCCACTCTGCCTTTACGGTTCCGGCACTGAATCGAAAGGCTTCACACATGTCCGCAGTTTCCCCCGTCCTCGACCGTCTCGACCAGAATCTCGACCAGAGCCTGGAACGCCTGTTCGGCCTGCTCAGGATCAAGTCGATCTCCACCGATCCGGCCTATGCCGCCGACTGCCGCAAGGCGGCGGAATGGCTGGTGGCGGAGCTCAAGCTGGTCGGCTTCGACGCCAGCGTTCGCGACACACCGGGACACCCGATGGTGGTTGCGCATCACGAGGGGCCGGCCGGTTCGCCGCATGTGCTGTTCTATGGCCATTACGACGTGCAGCCGGTCGACCCGATCGAATTGTGGGAAAGCGATCCGTTCGCGCCTGCCATCAAGCAGCTCGGACCCGACCACAAGGTGATCACCGGGCGCGGCGCGGCCGACGACAAGGGCCAGCTGATGACCTTCGTCGAGGCTTGCCGCGCCTGGAAGCAGGTGCATGGCAATCTGCCGTGCCGCGTCACCATCCTGTTCGAGGGCGAGGAGGAATCCGGCTCGCCGTCGCTGAAACCGTTCCTCGAGGCCAATGCCGAGGAGCTCAAGGCCGATTTCGCGCTGGTTTGCGATACCGGGATGTGGGATCGCGACACGCCCTCGATCTGCGTGGCGCTGCGCGGGCTGGTCGGCGAGGAGATCACGGTTAAGGCCGCCGACCGCGACCTGCATTCGGGCCTCTATGGCGGGGCCGCCGCCAACCCGATCCGCATCCTGGCCAGGGTGCTGGCCGATATCCACGACAAGGATGGCCACATTACCGTTCCGGGCTTCTATGACGGCGTCGAGGAAACGCCGACGCAGGTGCTGAAATCCTGGGAGACGCTCGGCGAAACGGCCGAGACCTTCCTCGGGCCTGTCGGCCTGTCCATCCCGTCGGGCGAAAAAGGCCGCTCGGTGCTGGAATTGACATGGGCGCGGCCGACCGCCGAGTTCAACGGCATCATCGGCGGCTATACCGGCAAGGGCTTCAAGACGGTGATCGCGGCGGAAGCTTCGGCAAAAGTGTCGTTCCGCCTCGTTCACAAACAGGATCCAGCCAAGATCCGCGCCGCCTTCCAGAAATTCGTCAAGGAGCGCATTCCGGCCGACTGCTCGGTCGAATTCCATCCGCATGGCGGCTCGCCGGCGATCCAGCTTTCCTACGACTCGCCATTCCTGGCCAAGGCCAAGACCGCGCTGTCCGACGAATGGCCCAAGCCCGCGGTGACGACCGGCAGCGGTGGCTCGATCCCCGTGGTGGGCGACTTCCAGACCTATCTCGGCATGGAATCGTTGCTGGTCGGCTTCGGCCTCGACGATGACCGCATCCACTCGCCCAACGAGAAATATGAGCTCTCATCCTTCCACAAGGGCCAGCGCTCCTGGGCCCGTATTCTCGATGCTCTGACGCGCTGAGCGGCGAAAAGACGTTTTCCTGTTGATTTTTCACCGGATCGCGGCGAGGACGGGGAACGCTGCGACCGGAGAAGACCATGGCCGACATCCGTTTCCACAAGCATGATTTGCCCGACCTTTCGCATTACAATGTCGGGGCGGTGGCCATCGACACCGAGACGCTGGGTCTGAACCCGCATCGCGACCGGTTGTGCGTGGTGCAGATATCGCCTGGCGACGGCAGCGCCGACGTCATCCAGATCGCACCCGGCCAGAAGAAGGCGCCGAACCTCGTCAGCCTGCTGAAGAACCGCGGCGTGACGAAGCTGTTCCATTTTGGACGCTTCGATCTTGCCGTGCTCTACAATGCCTTCGGGGTGATGCCCGAACCGGTGTTCTGCACCAAGATCGCCTCGCGGCTGACCCGCACCTATACCGACCGGCACGGGCTGAAGGACATCTGCTTCGAGCTTCTCGGCGTCGGCCTGTCCAAGGCGCAGCAATCTTCGGACTGGGCGGCCGAAACGCTGTCGCCCGAGCAGCTCGAATATGCCGCCTCCGACGTGCTCTATCTGCACCGGCTGCGGGATGTGCTGGCCGGGCGGCTGGCGCGCGAGGGGCGGACAAAGGAGGCCGACGCCTGCTTCCGCTTCCTGCCGACGCGGGCCAAGCTTGACCTGATGGGTTGGGGCGAAGAGGATATCTTCGCGCACAGCTGACCGCCTTCGCGACATCCGCGCCCGACGGCCGGTTGGGAACCAGATGCCAGCCGTCGCGTTTCTGTGGGCTGGAAAAGGGGATGATATGGCCGACAGAAAGCCGATTGCAACCGCGCCGACCGATGGCTCCAAGGTCACAGTCACCTGGAAGGACGGCGACGGCGTCATCAACGATTCCATCGGGCAATATCGCGATGATGGCTGGTGGGTCTACACCGACAGCCACACGCAAAAGAAGGTCGAGCCGACCAGCTGGCGGCCCGCTTCCAGCGACGACGATTAGCTTTGACGCAATCCCCGAGGGAAAGCGCTGCGCGCTTTTCCCGGGAAAAACCGCTTTACCCTTTTCCTGGAATTGCTCCAGCGAGCGCCGCTGGCGGGGCCAGCTGCTTTCGAATAGCCTGAAGCCGTTGATATCGGGGCCGATTCGGAGCCTTTCGCTCCGCGCTCGCCCCCTTGCTCGGAGGAAATCGCCATGGGCGTAGAAAGCCTTCTCGTCTTCATCATCATCGGTGCCATCGCCGGCTGGCTTGCCGGTCTCATCGTTTCCGGTTTCGGCTTCGGCCTCATTGGCAACATCATCGTCGGCATCGTCGGCGCGTTCATCGCCGGCTGGCTGTTACCGCGGATCGGCTTCTCCATCGGCGGCGGCATCATCGCTTCCATCATCTACGCCACGATCGGCGCCATTATCCTTCTGGTGCTGGTCAAGGTCCTGAAACGAGCCTGAGGCTCGAAACGACAAAGGGCGCGCCATGAAGCAGAATACGCTCTACCTCATCATTGGCGCGCTCGTCGTCGTGGTCATCGCGCTCGGCGTCTATGTCTACCGCGAGCAGACCAAGCCGAAGGGCGTCGAACTCAAGATCGACGACAAGGGCATTTCGATCCAGCAGAACTGAGTTCCCGTCGACGGGGCGCGGCGTCAGGCCCGACACCGGGCGCGCCGGCGTCCTGCAGCACGCCGGCCATCCGCATGGCGTGCGCTTTACAGGCCATGATCGGCACATCGCCGTCGCCGGCAGCCGGATGGTGGATGTCTATGACGGCGACGGTGACTGGAGCGGGCATCGCACGCCGGCGCGCTAGGTGACCATGCTCGACGAGGACGCCTTCCTGCGCGGCAGGGCCAGCCCCGAGGAAGGCCGCCCGAAAGGCCTTGATATCGACCGGTCGAACAGCGTCGTGGCGATGACCTGCGAGGAGCAGACGCTGGCCCTTTTCGCGCTGTCGTCGATACGCGGAGGAGTTGAAAACTGCCGGCAAGACGGGGCCATTGCATCGGCGTAGTCCCGGAAGCGCCATTATCCCGGCATGGAATTAGAATGACGGATCGGCGCTCTGGCGCTATAATGCGGATACAGGGCGTTTGGGATCAACCAACCTATTGCTAGGAGGTTGCCATGAAACACCAAACACTAGACCAACTGCATGCAGTGGCCGAGGTCAACACACAGCTGGTAATGAGCCGAACCCAACGTCTCATACGTTGGGCCGAGCTTCTTGAACGTGAGCCCAGCCGGCTCCTGATGGCGCTTGCCGGGACCGAATACCGCGCGCCGGCGGAACGCGATGTCATGCGAGCCGATAGCTCGCCGATAGCGGTTGCCTTCACTGACCCCATATTGCACGACGAGGGTCTGAAAGACGACAGTTATGGCGAAGCCAAGCGATTCTTCGAGCTGACCGACCACCAACTGCACGAGATCGTCTGCTACTGCCATGTCGGCGAGGTTATGCAATCGTCGAGGGCAGCGCTCTCGGTTCGTGCGGCGATCGGCTGATGTCCACCAGGTGATTGCCTGGTGACGGGTGATTTGGGGTGCGGTCGAACGCGTAGCCGCGACCATTTGCGATCGCGCCCCAACATGGAACATGTCCGCGACCGCCTGGGTCACGGCTGAGAATGGTTCGGGCCTTGGCGCCCGGACAAAATGCCACGGCGAGGATTGTTCCATCGCGGCGGGCGCGATCGTTTGCCAGCACCAAAATCAGGGGCTCGAACAACGCGATGACCGCAGGCCCAAGGCATTTGATTATCAATCGCCTCGAATTTTTCCGACTTAACCCGCCCTTAAATCGCCGCATCTACTCTGCAACCGGAGCGCCATTGGCACCGGGGACAGCAAGCGCAGCGCATGGCGAACCGCAGAGACAGCCGCATCGAGCCCAGTTTCGAGGGACCGCCGCAGGCGCGATCCCAGCCGGGTCTTTCGGTGAGCGAGGAGGACCGCGTCGTGCCGAGCAACCGCAAAGCCTCCGCAAAACGCAAATCGTCGCGCGGTGGGCGCGGCAGGAGCCGGCGCGGCCTGTTCGGCGTGCTCGGCCGTCTGTTCTACTGGTGCTTCGTGCTTGCCATCTGGGGCGGCATCGCGGTGGCGGGCGTCGTCGTCTATTACGGCGCCAAGATGCCGGCGGCCACCACCTGGTCGATCCCCGACCGTGCCCCCAACATCAAGATCGTCTCGGCCGATGGCCAGTTGCTCGCCAACAGGGGCATGAGCGGCGGCGAAGCCGTCGGCCTGCACGAAATGTCGCCTTACATTCCCGAAGCCGTCATCGCCATCGAGGACCGCCGGTTCTATTCGCATTTCGGCGTCGATCCGATCGGCCTGTCGCGCGCCATGGTGACCAACCTCATGGGTGGGCATTTCTCGCAGGGCGGTTCGACGCTGACGCAGCAATTGGCCAAGAATCTGTTCCTGAAGCCCGACCGCACGCTGGAGCGCAAGGTGCAGGAGGTGCTGCTGGCGCTGTGGCTGGAGCACAAGCACACCAAGGACCAGATCCTCGAAATGTACCTCAACCGGGTCTATTTCGGCTCCGGCGCCTTTGGTGTCGAGGCGGCTTCGCGGCGTTATTTCGGCAAGAGCGCGCGTGACGTCACGCTCTCGGAAGCGGCGCTGCTTGCGGGCTTGCTGAAAGCGCCGTCGCGGCTGTCGCCGGCGCGCGATCCGAAGGCCGCGGAGGAGCGTTCGCAGCTCGTGCTCGCGGCCATGCGTGAAGAGGGCAAGATCAGCGACAAGGAGCTGAAGACGGCGCTCAGCGCGCCGGCGACGCGCGCGCCGTCCTATTGGACCGGCTCGGAAAACTATGTCGCCGACACCATCATGGAAGAACTGCCCGACCTGATCGGCGACGTGCGCGGCGACATCGTCATCGACTCCACCGTCGACCTGAACCTGCAGAAACTCGCCGAGCAGTCGATCCGCCGGCTGATCGACGAAAGCGGCAAGAAGCTCAACGTCACCCAGGGCGCGCTGGTGTCGATCGACGATTCCGGCGCGGTGCGCGCCATGGTCGGCGGCTACGACTATTCGACCAGCCAGTTCGACCGTGCCTCCGAGGCGCGGCGGCAGCCCGGCTCGGCGTTCAAGCCGTTCGTCTACATGGCGGCACTGGAAGCCGGCCGCACGCCCGACAGCATCCGCAACGACGCGCCGATCAAGATCGGCAACTGGACGCCGGACAATTACGGCGGCAAGTATTTTGGCAAGGTCACGCTGGCGACGGCACTGGCCAAGTCGCTGAACTCGGTCGCCGCGCAGCTGACCATGGAGGTCGGGCCGAACGCGGTGCTGGAAGCGGCGCACCGCATGGGCATCCAGTCCGAACTGCAGGCCAACACCTCGATCGCGCTCGGCACCTCGGAAGTGACGCCGCTGGAGCTGACGTCGGCCTATGTGCCGTTCGCCAATGGCGGCTACAAGCCCGACATCCACTTCATCCGCCGCATCACGACCGCCGAGGGCAAGGTGCTCTACGACAGCGCCGGCGGCAGCGCACCGCGTGTGGTGAAACCCGAGATCGTCGGCATGATGAATTCGATGATGACCGGCACCGTCGAGGTCGGCACGGCCAAGAAGGCGGCCTTCGCCTGGCCGTCGGCCGGCAAGACGGGCACCAGCCAGAATTCGCGCGATGCCTGGTTCGTCGGCTATACCGCCAATCTCACCACCGGTGTGTGGTTCGGCAATGATGATGGCACGGCGATGAAGAAGGTCACCGGCGGCGCGCTGCCGGCGCAGGCCTGGCACGAATTCATGGTTGCCGCACATGAAGGCGTACCGGTGCGGCCGCTGCCCGGCACCTGGAAGTCGACGCCGGCCGATACGATAGTGCCCGACGACATACCGTCGGCCGACAACAACCAGCCAGCGCCGGTTCCGTCAGCCTCGGTTGGCCAGCAGGCGCCAGCCGCACAGGCAACCCAGGCGCCGGCGCCGGCCCGGGTGGCGCGGCCTGCCCAGACCGTCGACGCGGATGGCTTCAACATGCCAGCGGATGATGGCACCACTGCTTCGGTCGGCCATCCGGTGCCGCCGGGCAATGTTGGCGGTCCGTTGAAGAAGAGGAAGCAGACCTCGATCCTGGATATTCTGGGCGGCGGCTGACGGCGATCGCCCCGGCGGTTCGCAGCGGCGTCAATCCGCCTCTCGCCAGCGCCACGGTGTTCGGCTACACCTCCGGCCGGAGACCGTGACATGGCCGAACTCGACACCAGAAAAACCATCGTGCTGACCGGCGCCAGCCGTGGCATCGGCCATGCCACGGTCAAGCGCTTTTCGCGCGAGGGCTGGCGCGTCATCACCTGTTCGCGTCAGGCTTTCGCCGAGGATTGCCCGTGGCCGGCAGGTCCCGAGGACCACATCAAGGTCGACCTTGCCGATCAGGAAGATGTCGGCATCGCCGTCTCGGAAATCCGCCATCGGCTGGAAGCACATGGCGGCCAGCTCAATGCTCTGGTCAACAATGCCGGCATTTCGCCCAAGCTGAAGGACGGCAACAGCCGCATGAACTCGATCGACACGCCGATGCATGTCTGGCGCGACGTGTTCCAGGTCAATTTCTTCGCGCCGATCATGCTGGCGCGCGGCCTGTTCAAGGAGCTGGCGACGGCCAAGGGCTCGATCGTCAATGTCACCTCGATCGCCGGCACCCGCGTGCATCCCTTCGCCGGCACCGCCTATGCGACATCGAAGGCGGCTCTCGGCTCGCTGACGCGCGAGATGGCGCATGACTTTGGCCCGCACGGCATCCGCGTGAACGCCATTGCACCCGGCGAGATCGACACGGCGATCCTGTCGCCAGGCACGGAAAAGATCGTCGAGACGATCCCGCTCAGAAGGCTGGGCACCACGGCCGAGGTCGCCGACATCATCTTCTTCCTATGCTCGCAGCAGGCGTCCTATGTGACGGGCTCGGAAATCCACATCAATGGCGGCCAGCACGTGTGAGCAAGCCGACTTCGGCTGGGGTTGCTCATCCGGCCATGGTGAGAACAGCTTTGCCGCTGAAGCTGCGCTGCCGCAGGGCTTCAAGGGCCTGGGCAATATCGGTCCACGGCACGGTCAAGGCGATGCGGGTCTCCAGCCGGCCGGCCGCGGCCAGGGCGAGCAGCGCGGCGATATCGGCGCCAATGCCTGAGCCGGACGTGTAGTAGGCGAAGGTCTGAAGCCGCGCCCCCTCATGGCCCGGAACGAACTGGCGGAAGCCGATGGGCGTGAGCTCGCCACTGCTTGAACCGAGCATGACGATGGTCCCGCCGGGCGCGACGCGTTCGATCGCGCGGGCGAGGCTTTCGCCGCCGACCGACTCGGTGATCAGCGAAAATGGTCCCTCGGCCAGCTCGATCGCCTCGACCACCTGCTCGGCGCCGAGATCGCGGAGATCGCCGGCATGCCGGGCGGCGGCGATTGCCGTCGCCGAGGCGCCTTGTTCGCGGGCGATCTGGATCTGGAAACGGCCGACCGCACCGCTCGCGCCGGTGATCAGCACCCGTTGGCCGGCCAGATCACCGCCATGGCGCAAGGTCCTCAGCGCTGTCGTGCCCGCCACGGGGAGCGTGGCCGCGGAAACGTAGCTGACCTCATCCGGCAGGACGCAAGGCTGTGGCTCGTCCACCTCGGCGAGTTTCAGTCTGACGGCATTGTCGGAAGAGATGGTGAGGGCGAGCATGGGGTACACCTTTGCCGATTGGCGAGAACGACCCAAGCCTATCGATTTGTGCTGACGAACAATCTGGATGTAAGGGCAATTCATCGCTAAAAACCGTCAATGATGAGACAGCCGCTTCGCTACCCATGGCTCGATTTCGACGTCGATGACGTCCTTGCTCCGGCGATCGCCGTGCGCGTCGACGTCACCGAGACCAAGGCCGAGGTGTCGGATCATTGGCATCGCAAAGGGCAACTCGTCTTCGCGCTTGGCGGCGGCGTCACCTGCCGCGTGCCCAGTGGCCTCTGGATGGTGCCGCCGCACTGCGGCGTGTGGGTGCCAAGCCGCATGCAGCACAGCAACATCGCGACGGCCAATGCGCGGATTTTCTTCGTCTATATCGAGCCAGGCGCGGCTGTGCTGCCGGATCGGTGCTGCACGCTTTCGATCTCGCCGCTGCTGCGCGAACTGATCATCGAACTGTCGGACTGCGCGCCTGATGACGCGCGGTGCGCTTTCCTGGGAAGCGTCGTGCTGGCCGAACTGCCCGATATGCCTGTCCAGCAACTGCATCTGCCGTTATCCTCCGAGCCGCGCCTGAAGCGGATCGCGGAAGCACTGGCGAACGATCCTGCCGATCGCAGCACGCTGGCCGAATGGGCCAAGCGTGTCGCGCTCAGCGAGAGCAGCCTTGCTCGTCTTGTCGTCAAGGAGACAGGCTTGAGCTTTGGCCGCTGGCGCCAGCAATTGCACCTGATCGTTGCGATCAGGGAACTGGCTTCGGGCGCCAGCGTTCAGCGGGTTTCGGGCGATCTCGGCTATGAGTCCGTCACAGCCTTCATCACCATGTTCAAGAAGGCGCTCGGCAAGCCTCCCGCACAGTATCTCAGCAGCATCGCACGCAATGGCGGGTCCGCATTCGTGCGGTGATCAGGCGGCGGACGGTTCGGTCGCAGATGGCTTGTGACCGAGCACCTCTTCGACGATGCCGCGCGCGATTTCGCGCTCGCCCATGATCACCGTGTCGGCGCCGAGCCCCTTGAGATGCTCGACCTCGGCATCGGAATGGGCCCGGGCGACGACGTTGACGCCGGGGTTGGCGGCGCGCGCCCTGAGCACGATCTGGCCGGCTTCGAACGCATTGGGGATGGCGAGGATCAGCCGGCTGGCGCCTTCGGGATTGGCGGCGGCGAACACTTCGGCGTTGGCGGCATTGCCGGCGACGCTCTCGACGCCATCGGCCTTCAGCTTGGCCAGTGTCTTGTCGGCGTCCTCGATGACGAGGAAGGGCAGCGCTGCTTCTTTCAGCGCCGCGCCGACAAGGCCGCCGACACGGCCATAACCGATCAGGATGGCATGGCCGGTAAGCGCCGTCTTTGGCGGCGGGCCGCCTTCCTGTTGGGCTGTTGCGACGACCGAGGCGACCTGGCCCGGCTCGGTCGCCGGACCGACCGCCTTGGCGTCCAGCGGTGGCGCCGTCCTGGCGGCGCGGGCCTCCAGCCACGGCTTCATCCAGTCGATGACCAGGAACATCAGCGGGTTGAGCACGATCGACAGGATGGCGCCGGCCAGGATCAGGTCGCGGCCCTGTTCGGGCAAGAGTTTCAGCCCGACGCCGAGTTCGGCCAGGATGAAGGAGAATTCGCCGATCTGGGCAAGGCTCGCCGAAATCATAAGGGCTGTCGCCAGGGGATAGCCGAAGGCGACGACGATGACGAACGCCGCCAGCGACTTGCCGATGACGATAATGGCCAGTGTCGCCAGGATCGGCAGGCCGTTGCTGAGCAGGCTGAACGGGTCGAACAGCATGCCGACCGAGACGAAGAACAGCACCGAGAAGGCGTCGCGCAGCGGCAGCGATTCTTCGGCCGCGCGGTGGCTAAGCTCGGATTCGCTCATGATCATGCCGGCGAAGAAGGCGCCGAGCGCCAGCGAGACGCCGAACAGTTTCGCCGCGCCGAAGGCGACGCCGAGCGCAATGGCGAGCACCGAGAGACGAAACAATTCGCGTGACCCGGTATGGGCGACGTAGTGCAGAATCCAGGGGATCACCCGGCGGCCGACCACCAGCATGACGACGACGAAAGCGGCGACTTTGGCGAGCGTGATGCCGACGACGCCCCAGATGCCGTAGCTGGCCGGCAGTGACAGCAGGCCGCTCGAGTGCACATCCGCCTGTTCCTGGCCACCGAGCACGCCGGCAAGGGCCGGCAGCAGCACCAGCGCCAGAACCATGGCCAAATCCTCGACGATCAGCCAGCCGACGGCGATGCGGCCGCGTTCGGTCTCGATCAGCCGGCGTTCCTGAAGCGCGCGCAGCAGCACCACGGTCGAGGCGACCGACAGTGCCAGGCCGAACACCAGCCCCGCGCCCATCGACCAGCCGAGCATCCAGGACAGTCCGGCGCCGAGTGCCGTGGCAAAGCCGATCTGGACGATGGCGCCGGGCACGGCGATGGCGCGGACCGACAACAGATCCTTCAGCGAGAAATGCAGGCCGACGCCGAACATCAAGAGGATGACGCCGATCTCGGCCAGTTCGTTGGCAAGGCCGGCATCGGCGACGAAACCGGGCGTATTCGGCCCGACCAGGACGCCGGCTACGAGATAGCCGACCAGCGGCGGAATGCGGAAACGGTTGGCCAGAGCCCCGAAGACGAAAGCCAGCCCCAGACCGGCGACGATGGTGGCGATAAGGGGCGTGTCATGCGGCATTGTCTATGGAGCGCCTTTCAAGTTTGCGATGTCGGATGTGCGCCGCCCTAAGCCGCCGCCTGTTTTGCAATATGGTGGAAGGGGTGACGGTGATGCAACCCGCAGGTGCGAAAATCGACTGTGCGGCGGCAAAATGCTCGACCGGCGGCCGAGAGGCCGCCGGTCCGTTTTTGCACTCACTGTTGCGTTGGCTTTGGGATCCATCGCCTGCGGTCAGGCTGCTTGCAGCATGGCCTCGATCTCGGAGATGGCGTGGTTGGTCATGGTTTTTGGAATTTCAGCCGTCACCTTGTCACCGACCGCTTTGTGCAGCTTCTTGCGCATGGCGCCGAGCATCACCGGCGGGGCGACAAGCACGATGCTGTCGAACTCACCACCATGGGCGAGCTTGTAGAGCCGGGCCGCGATCTCTTCCGCGAAGCGTTCCTTGCCGATACGGTGCCAGTCGGTATCCTCGACGGCGCTGCGGTGTACGGACGGGCCGTCATTGTACCGGCCCGGGCTGTCGCTTCCCTGTTCGCGGGTGGGCGGGTTGTCCTGTTCCATCACCTGCACGACTTCGAGATTTGGAAACTTGTTGTCGCCGGCATTCTTGAGCAGGAGCGCTTTTTCACCGTCGGCCACCAGGACCCAGATGCCGTGCCTCAGTTTGATCGTGTCCATGAAAGCGCTCCTTTTGATGAATGGCTACGCTTCGGAACGCGTATCAACCCGGCAACGTTCCACCCCCCTACGGCGAAGCGACGGCGGTGCCGCCAACGGTTGAACAGGCGATCCGTGAGTGGGCGACTTTAATCTACTGAATTGGTAGAAATTAGAAAAAACTGTTTTGCCAGATAGAGGGCAGGTGGCTAAAAAGACCTGAAATCAAGGATCGCTTCAGGGACGTGAATCCGCCCGCACCGCGGATGTGGAATATTTTTCTCCTGTCTTTCGCAGTTGCGAAAAAGCGATTGCCTGCCATCACAGGATGCGCGAGTGCTTTGCTTCTGGTTTTTCGCGCCCCGGCGTAAAACTGCGACACTGTTCCTGGATTGCTTTTCCCATGCCGCAGGCCAATGCCAAGCTCAATGCCTTCCCCGTCTTCGTGCGGGTCGAGGGCGAAGCCGTGGCCATCGTCGGCGCCGGCGAGGAAGCCCTCGCCAAAGCGCGGCTGATTGGACAGTCGAGCGCGGTGCTACGCATCATCGCCGAAAATGCCGAGCCGGAGCTGCTTGCCTTTGTTGCCCAGTCCGGCGCCAACCATGTCGCGGCAGCTTATGACGCCTCGCAGCTGGAAGGCGCGGTCATGGTATTTGCCGCCAGCGGCGACGAGGCGCTCGACCGCCGTGTCGCAGCCGATGCGCGCGAACTGGGCATTCCGGTCAATGCCGTCGACCGGCCGGAACTCTGCGACTTCTTCACTCCGGCGCTGGTCAACCGTGCGCCGGTCGCCATCGCCATCGGAACGGAAGGCGCCGGCCCGGTGCTGGCCCAGATGCTGCGCAGCCGCATCGATCAGATGCTGTCGCCATCGCTCGGTTCGCTGGCGACGCTCGCCGCCTCCCTGCGTGGGGCAGCCGAGAAATTGCTGCCGAAAGGCAATGCCCGCCGCCGCTTCTGGAACAGCTTTTTCCAGGGTGCGCCTGCCCATGCCATGGAAGCCGGCCAGCTGTCGCAGGCGCATGACGCGGCGGTGGATCTTCTGCTATCGAACGCACCCGCTTCGGGCCACATCGCGCTGGTTGGCGCTGGTCCGGGCGCCGAGGATCTGCTGACGTTGCGTGCCCATCGTCTGCTGATGGAAGCCGATGTCATCGTCCATGACGCGCTTGTGCCGGACGCGGTCGTCGCCATGGGCCGCCGCGATGCCGAGCGCCTGCCGGTCGGCAAGCGCAAGGGTTGCCACAGCAAGAGCCAGGCCGAAATCAACGCGCTGCTGGTGGAGCTTGGCCGGCAGGGCAAGCGCGTGGTGCGGCTGAAGTCGGGCGATCCGCTGGTGTTCGGCCGCGCCGGCGAGGAAATGGCGGCACTGCGCGATGCCGGTATCGCCTATGAGGTGGTTCCAGGCGTCACCGCTGCCTTTGCCGCCGCCGCCGATTTCGAACTGCCGCTGACCTTGCGCGGCGTCTCCTCGTCCATGGTCTTCACCACCGGCCACGACCTCAAGGGCAATTCGTTGCCCGACTGGGCCAAGCTCGCGATTTCCGGCGCCACCGTCGCCGTCTATATGGGCCGCTCCGTCGCTGCCGAGGTTGCCGGCCGGCTTATCGAAGCCGGCCTGTCGCCGGACACGGCGGTGGCCGTGGTCGAGAATGCCAGCCTTGCTAACCGGCGCCGTTTCCACGGCACGTTGGCCGACCTGCCATCGCTGGAAGCGCGTGGCGATCTTTCCGGGCCGGTCATGACCATCATTGGCGATGCGGTCGCCGGCGCCAACTTCGAACGGTCCGAACCGCTTGCGGCAGCACACAGGAATGAAGGCGCGGCCAAAGCCACCAGCGAGAGAGTTCAGCCATGAAGATACTGACCGCCAACCGCCTGACGGATGGCATCGCCGTCTGGTACGCCGATGGCGGCTGGGCCGAGACGGTGGGCCAGGCCGATCTTGCGCATGACAAGGCGGCCGAGGATCGCCTCGAGGCGATCGGCGCCAAGGCTCATGCCGACAATGAAGTGGTCGACGTCAATCTGATCGACGCGGAAGTCGTCGACGGTGTCGTCGAGCCGGTGCGGCTGCGTGAAAAGATCCGCGCCGCCGGCCCGACCATCCGCGGCGATCTCGGCAAGCAGGCCGAGCGTGCGGCATAGCCAGGTTTGAGTGAAACGGGCGGACGCGCCCTGAAAGACGAAGCATGTACCGTTACGATGAGTTCGACCACGATTTTGTCCAGGCCCGCGTCGCCGAGTTCAGCGACCAGGTCCAGCGCCGGCTGTCCGGCGAGATATCAGAGGACCAGTTCCGGCCGCTAAGGCTGATGAACGGCGTCTACCTGCAGCTGCACGCCTATATGCTGCGTATCGCGGTGCCCTATGGCACGCTGAACGGCAAGCAGCTGCGCATGCTCGGTCACATCGCCCGCAAATACGACAAGGGCTACGGCCATTTCACCACGCGCCAGAACATCCAGTTCAACTGGCCGGCGCTGTCGGACATTCCGGCGATCCTGGCCGATCTGGCGAGCGTCGAGATGCACGCCATCCAGACCAGCGGCAACTGCATCCGCAACGTTACCGCCGACCACTTCGCCGGCGCCGCCGCCGACGAGGTCGCCGATCCGCGTCCCTATGCGGAGATCCTGCGGCAATGGTCCTCGGTGCATCCGGAATTCTCGTTCCTGCCCAGGAAATTCAAGATCGCGGTGACCGGGGCAGAGCGCGACCGAGCCGCCATCCAGACGCATGATATCGGCCTGCACCTGAAGAAGAACGCCGCCGGCGAGCTTGGCTTCGCCGTCTATGTCGGTGGCGGCCAGGGCCGCACGCCGATGGTGGCAAGGAAAATTCGCGACTTCCTGCCGGAAGCCGATCTTCTGTCCTACTGCACGGCGATCCTGCGCGTTTACAACCTCTATGGCCGCCGCGACAACAAGTACAAGGCACGCATCAAGATCCTGGTGCACGAGACCGGCGTCGAGGAAATCACCCGCCAGGTCGAGACCGAGTGGCAGGCGTTGAAGGACGCCGAGCTGAGGCTGCCGGATGCCGATATCCGCGCCATCCAAGCCTATTTCGCGCCGCCGGCGCTCACCGATCGGCCGGAAGGCGACCAGGCGGTCAAGCTGGCGCGTCTTGATTCCAAAGGCTTTTCGGAGTGGCTCGACCAGAATGTGGTGACGCATCGCCATCCCGACTACGCGGCGGTGACGATCTCGCTCAAGGGCATCGGCGAGGTGCCGGGTGATGCTTCGGACAGCCAGATGGAAGCAGTCGCCGACATCGCCGAAAAATACGCCTTCGACGAGCTGCGCGTAAGCCATGAGCAGAACCTGATCCTGCCGCATGTGGCGCGCGCCGACCTCAAGGCGGTCTATGACGCGCTGGTCGATATCGGGCTGGCGACGGCCAACTCCAATTTGATATCGGACATCATCTCGTGCCCCGGCCTAGACTATTGCGCGCTGGCCACCGCACGCTCGATCCCGATCGCGCAGGAAATCTCGCAACGTTTCGCCTCGCTGGAGCGGCAGCGCGAGATCGGCGAACTGAAGCTGAAGATCTCCGGCTGCATCAATGCCTGCGGCCATCACCATGTCGGCCATATCGGCATCCTCGGCGTCGAGAAGAAGGGCTCCGAGCTCTATCAGGTGACGCTGGGCGGGTCGGCCGACGAGAACACGTCGGTCGGCGAAATCATCGGCCGCGGCTTCTCGTCGGAAGAGATCACCGACGCCATCGAGCAGATCGTCGAGACCTATCTCGGCCTTCGGCTCAACCCTCAGGAAAAATTCATCGACGCCTACCGCCGTGTCGGTCCCGCGCCGTTCAAGGAGGCGCTCTATGCTGGCGAAACCAAGGCCGCTTGACCATATAGCCGACGCCGATGACGGCGTGGGCCCCCCCGCCAAGGCGGCGGGACTTGACGCGCTCTACGGCCACCTGAAGCCGCTCGAGATCATCGAGCGCTCGGCCCGCGAACTGTTTCACGACGAGATATCAGCCGTGTCGTCCTTCGGAGCGGATTCGGCCGTGCTGCTGCACATGATCGCCGAGATCGACCGCACGCTGCCGGTCATCTTCCTCGACACCGGCAAGCATTTCGAAGAGACGCTCGGCTACCGCGACGCGCTCGTCGCCGATTTCGGGCTGACCAACATCCAGGTCATCAAGCCCGAGGAGGCGGCGCTCGCGCGGATCGACCCGACGGGCAATCTGCACCAGAGCAACACCGATGCCTGCTGCGACGTGCGCAAGGTCGAGCCGCTGGCGCGTGGCGTGGCACCCTTCCGCGCCTGGTTCACCGGCCGCAAGCGTTTTCAGGCCTCGACGCGGGCAGCGCTGCCGGTGTTCGAGGCGGTCGGCCCGCGCATCCGCATCAATCCGCTGGCCCACTGGACGACCTCGGACCAGGCAGACTACATGCGGGCGCATGCGCTGCGCGAGAATCCGCTGGTCGCTTATGGCTATCTGTCGATCGGCTGCTTTCCGTGCACGCAACCGGTGCAGCCGGGCGAGGATGCGCGCAGCGGCCGCTGGGCCGGTCATGCCAAGACCGAGTGCGGCATTCACCTGTCGGGACTGGAGAAGTCGCTGACCGACGCATCACTATAGGGTATGCTGATATCCAGCCGGCCTGCGAACGGCGACCTCCCCGGAGGCCGCCGGTTTTGTGCGGGAGGGGCTCTCAGCGGACCTGGATCTTGGGACTTTAGGAATTTTGATGACCGAAACGGCGACACCGGAGACCCGGCTCTGGACCCCGCAGGGTTTTCGCGAGGACGAGTGGGCCCATGCCGAAAGTGCCGACGCGCTTTCGGGCAATGGCCGCTTCATCCTGCCGCTGCAGGCGTTCCTCGACCTTGATCCGGAGGTGCGCCGGTCCGCCAAGGAGCGGCTCGGCGTGGTGCTGCAGCCCGGCGATCAGCTCGAGAAGATAGCCGACCTGCTTGACCAGCTGTCGCTGGTGGCGCTGGTCTTCCCGGCCTTCAGCGATGGGCGCTCCTTCTCCAAGGCCGAACTGCTGCGCGGCCGCTACCACTTCGAGGGTGCCGTTCGCGCCACCGGCCAAGTGCTGGTCGATCCGTTGCCGCATATGCTGCGTCTCGGCTTCGACGAGTTCGAGATTTCCAACCCGGTGCTGCTGAAGCGCCTGCAAGAGGAACGCACCGGCGGCTTGGGGCTTTACTACCAGCCAGCCGCCGTGCCGGAGCCCAAGGGCCCGAAATATTCCTGGCGGCGCGTTCGCAGCTGACGTTGGGGTAATTCCACCCATCTTTACATAGGCCGTAATCGAGCCTTCTCTTGGTCATCCGGACGGAAACATCCGCCGGGTGCGAGGGAGGAAGTCATGGATTTCGACTATGTCATCGCCGGCGGCGGGTCCGCCGGGTGCACGCTTGCCGCGCGGCTGTCCGAAGATCCATCGAAAACGGTCTGCCTGATCGAAGCCGGCGGCGCGGGCAGCAACCTGCTTATCCGCGCGCCGGCAGGCATCATTGCATTGTTGCCGGGCCGGCCAAAGATCAACAACTGGGCGTTCGAGACGGTGCCGCAGCAGGGCCTTGGCGGCCGCAAGGGTTACCAGCCGCGCGGCAAGGCGCTGGGCGGATCCAGCGCCATCAACGCCATGCTCTATACGCGCGGGCACCGCGGCGATTACGACGAATGGGCCGAACTCGGCTGCGACGGCTGGTCATGGGACGAGGTGCTGCCGTATTTCCGGCGGGCTGAAGGCAATCAACGCGGCGCTGATGCCCTGCATGGCGGTGAGGGGCCGCTGCGGGTTGCCGAGCAGCAAGAGCCACGTCCGCTCTCCCGGGCCTTTGTCGAGGCCTGCGGCGAAAACCAGATCCGCCGCAACGATGATTTCAACGGCGTCGAACAGGAAGGTGCCGGACTTTACCAGGTGACGCAATTCTGGGGCGAACGTCGTAATGGCGAGCGCTGCTCGGCGGCCGCTGCCTATCTGCGACCGGCCATGAACAGGTCGAACCTTACCGTCATCACTGGTGCGCATGCCACGGCGGTCATCCTCGATGGCAAGCGCGCCACCGGCGTGCGGTATCGCGCGGGGAAGGGCGAAGCCGTCGCGAAAGCCAGGCGCGAGGTGATCGTCTGTGGTGGCGCCTTCGGTTCGCCTCAGCTCCTGTTGCTGTCGGGCATTGGCCCGGCCGCCGAGCTTGCCATGCATGGCATTCCGGTCATTCATGAACTGCCCGGTGTTGGCAAGAACCTGCAAGACCACCTCGATTTCATCATGGGCTGGACGTCAAGGGATGCCGACATGATGGGCATCGGTCTGCGCGGCCTACCTGGCCTGCTGCGGCACATGCTGCGCTGGCGGAAAGATGGCGGCGGTATGATCGCCACGCCCTATGCCGAAGGCGGTGCCTTCCTCAAATCCGATCCGGCGATGGAACGGCCCGACCTGCAACTGCATTTCTGCATCGCGATCGTGGATGATCATGGCCGCAAGCTGCATATGGGATATGGCTTTTCCTGCCATGTCTGCGTGCTGCGGCCACATTCGCGCGGCGAGGTCGGGCTGTCGACTCATGATCCCATGGCACCACCGCGCATCGATCCGCGCTTTCTTTCGGACGAACGCGACGCCGGGCTTTTGCTCCAGGGTGTCAGGATGATGCGCGGTATCCTGGAGGCGCCGGCGCTGGCCAGATATCGCCACAAGGAAATCTACACCGCCGGTGTTTCGAGCGACGCGGAGTTGATGTCCCACATCCGTGCCCGCGCCGACACGATCTATCACCCGGCCGGCACCTGCAAGATGGGCGTCGACGACCTGGCGGTGGTCGATCCGCAATTGCGGGTCCACGGGCTTGAAGCCTTGCGGGTCGTCGACGCCTCGGTGATGCCGACGCTGATCGGCGGCAACACCAACGCTCCGACCATCATGATTGCCGAGAAGGCGGCCGACATGATCAAGGCCGCCGCCTGACCGCGGCTCTGGTCGAACCAGCGAAGCTATTTTCGTCTGCCGAGAAGCGCCTTCGGACGAGAAGGCGGAAAACTGGTCATACCAATTTGGCGATTTGCGCTTTCCCTGCGACCCTCCTGCCCTTAGGATAGAGAACATTATTTCGCGACCCGAAATAAATATGGCCACAAGGGAGGAACCAGGAATGGCTGGCAAGAAGATATTGATGCTCGTTGGCGAGTTCAGCGAGGAGTATGAGATTTTCGTCTTTGAACAGGCCATGCATGCCGTCGGCCACATCGTGCATGTCGTCTGCCCGGACAAGAAGGCCGGTGATATCCTCAAGACTTCGCTGCACGATTTTGAAGGCCACCAGACCTACACGGAAAAGCCCGGCCACGACTACATCCTCAACAAGACGTTCTCCGAGGTGGACCCGGCCAAGTATGACGCCGTCTACGCGGCGGGCGGGCGCGGTCCCGAATACATCCGCATCGACAAGCGGGTGCAGGCGCTGGTGCGGCATTTCCACGAGGCCGGCAAGCCGATCTTCACCATCTGCCATGGCGTGCAGATCCTGATTGCGGTCGACGGTGTGGTGCGGGGCAGGGAAGTGGCGGCGCTCCACTATTGCGAGCCGGAAGTGACGCTCGCCGGCGGCATCTACATCGACGTCGCGCCGACCGGCGCCCATGTCGACGGCAATCTGGTGTCGGCCAAGGGTTGGCCGGGCCTGTCCAACTTCATCCGTGAGTGCCTGAAGGTGCTTGGCACCGAAATCCGCCATGGCGAGATCCTGATGCGCGAAGAGCGCCAGGCCGCCTGAACAGGGGTTTGCTTCCGCCGCCGCGCCACGGCGCGGCGGTCGTCGTTCTACATCGTCGCCCGTGCCTCGCGGAACGACACCAGCTTCCGGCGATTCTCGTCCCACAATGCCAGTTTGACGCAGCGCAGGCTGTCGAGCAGCGTGACGCGACCGATGCCGCGCAGTTCCGGATAGTCGCGCAGCACTTCCTGCAGCCGGTAGCAAGGCACCTTGGCGGAGAGGTGGTGGACGTGATGAACGCCGATATTGCCGGTGAACCAGTTCAGCACCGGCGGCAGGTCGTAATAGGACGAGCCATGCAAGGCGGCATGCTGGAACTCCCAGTCGTCATCCTTTGCCCATTCCGTCTCCTCGAACTGGTGCTGGACGTAGAACAGCCAGATGCCTGCCGAGCCGGCGAGAATGACGATCGGCAGATGGACGACCAGGAACGCACCGGGACCGACGGTCCAGATAAGCAGGGCCGCCGCTAGCGCGATGGCGAGATTGGTGGTCATCGACGACACCCAGGGCGTCAGGCCGCCGCGCATCATGCCGATGGGCAGCCTTTGCGAGAAGATGAACAGCCAGATGGGTCCAAGCCCGAACATCACCAGTGGATGGCGATAAAGGCGGTAGGCGAGGCGCCCGCGCCAGGACAATTGCCGGTATTCGGCAACGGTCAGCGTCGTGATGTCACCCATGCCGCGCTCGTCGAGATTGCCGGCGCTGGCATGATGTGTCGCGTGGGCGCGCCGCCAGCAATCGTAGGGCGTCAGCGTCAGGACGCCGAGCGCGCGGCCGATCCAGTCGTCGGCATAGCGGTTGGCGAAGAAGGACCCATGGCCGCAATCATGCTGGATCATGAAGATGCGCACCAGGAACCCCGCTGCCGGAAGGATCAGGATCAGCCCCCACCAATGGCCATAGGCATAGGCAGCCGAGGAGAGCGCCCACAGCGTGGCGAACGGGATGAGGGTGATGGCGAGTTCGACGGCGCTGCGTCGCCGGTCCGGCTTCTTGTAGCGCGCCAGGACCTTCAACCAGGCACGCTTGCTGTTGGCGACCGCATCGGGGGAAATCATGTTCATCAGGAAGCATAGGCACGGCATGTGGCTACCGCAAGGCAGCCATCACGCAAAATTACTGCGCGTAATTGTCGCGTAAAGAGCTACTGCCGCCGCAATCTGGTACCGCCATCCTCGACCCGATCGAGGCGGTCGAGCAATTGCCTGAAGCGTTCGTGAGTATCGGTTTCGATACGGAAGGCCGGCAAGGTACGCAGAAAACGCGTCATCGCCTCGGCACCGAACTGGCGCCTGACTTCTGCGGCGAGCCTTTCTGCCTTTTCAGCCTTGTTGCGGGTCATCATGTCAAATCCTGTGTCGGCTCCGAAACTCCTCCAGTAGGGGAATGGTTCCCGCATCACGCTTCCGTGGCAAGCTAAGCCGGCAAGTACGGTAAACTTTGAATTAAAATCTAAGCATCGCCATTGATCACGACCCAGGTCCGGCCCAAGGCTCAATGATCGCTTACCCCTTGATTTTTGGCTGCCAAACCTCGATATCGGGCACAAAATCCATACCATTCGAGATGACGGGAAACGGCTATGAGCGACCAGGCAAAAGACGAACGCGCGCCCAGTGAAGCCGAGGCGACCGAGGCCAATGCCGAGCGGACGGAAGGCAGCATCGATGGCGACTATGAAGCGCTTGTGCGACTGCTGAAGGAAAATGAAGAGCTGAAGGACCGCGCGCTGCGCGTCGCGGCCGAGATGGAGAACCTGCGCCGCCGCACCGCGCGCGACGTACACGACGCGCGCACCTATGCGGTTGCGAATTTCGCCCGCGACATGCTGTCGGTCTCGGACAATCTGCGCCGCGCGCTGGACGCCATTCCGGCGGAGGCGAAGGCCTCGGGCGACGCCGGCTTCAAGGCGCTGATCGAAGGCGTCGACCTGACCGAGCGCGCGATGCTGTCGGCGCTGGAACGGCATGGGGTCAAGAAGCTCGCGCCGGAAGGCGAGAAGTTCGATCCCAATTTCCACCAGGCCATGTTCGAAGTGCCCAATCCCGATGTCCCGGCCAACACCGTCGTCCAGGTCGTGCAGCCGGGCTATTCGATCGGCGAGCGCGTGCTGCGTCCGGCCATGGTCGGCGTCGCCAAGGGCGGCCCGAAGATTGCCGCCGAGGCGCCGGTCGAGCCGGGGCCGGTGAATGAGCAGGCGGAGAAGGATGCGTAGTTAGGGGTAGGGCAGTAGGGAATAAGGCAGTCGTATCAATCGTGCGGCTTCGTGCTATGCATAAGCCCAATTCCTAATCCCTAAGCCTACTCCCTTACCGCCATGCATCCCATCGCCCTTCTCGACTATGCCGGCGTCGCTGTTTTTGCGGCGACCGGGGCGTTGGCTGCTTCGCGAAAGCAACTCGACATTATCGGTTTCCTGTTCCTTGCTAGCGTCACCGGCATTGGCGGCGGCACGTTTCGTGACCTCATCCTCAACGTGCCGGTCTTCTGGGTTGGAAACCGCGACTATGTGCTGATCTGCGCGGTGGTGGCGATCCTTGTCTTCTTCACCGCGCATCGCGTCGAATCCCGCTACAAGCTGCTGTTGTGGCTCGACGCCATCGGGCTGGCCGCTTTTTCAGTGATGGGTGCGGCCAAGGGCCTGGCAATCACCGGTTCGCCGGTGGTTTCTATCATCACTGGCATGCTGACCGCGACCTTCGGCGGCATATTGCGCGATCTGCTTGCCGGCGAACCATCGGTGCTGCTGAGGCCGGAGATCTACGTCACGGCCGCTCTGGCGGGCGCCGCCATCTTCACATTTGGCGACGTCGCCGGATTGCCCCAGATCGTCTCGGGGTTGGCCGGCTTCGTCGTGGCGCTCGCCGTGCGCGGCGGCGCGCTGCGTTTCGGCTGGTCGTTTCCGTCATACAGGAGCCGGCCAGGCCGGCGGCCGGAGGATATTCCGTAAGGAAGGGAATAGGGAGTAGTCAGTAGTGAGTAGTCAGCGAAGCGTGAATCGTAGCGTCTTGCCTGCTGCCCTTACGCCGCAAAGCGCTGCGCTTCCCCGCCATAGTAATTGACGTAGCGGGCGCCGATCTCCTTGACCGGCATCACCACGAAGACATCGACGGTCGAGAATTCGCAGTCGATGACGCAGCCGTCGCCGATGCGGGCGCCGACCCTCAGATAGCCCTTCACCAGAGGCGGCATCGCCGCGATCGCCGCCTTGGTGTTGACCGCCTCGATCGGCATCAGGTCCATGGAACAATAGCGCCCGGACACCGCGCGCACGTCCCAGGCCGAATTGGTGCGGCAGTGATGGGCGAGATAGGTGAGCGCCTCGGCATGCGCCGCCGGCACGGTACCGTGGAAGGAAGCGCAGCCGGTCATCACGCCGATTTCGTAGTGATTGATATAGGCCCAGATGCCTTGCCACAGCGCCTCGATGGTGCGCTTCGAGCGGTATTCCGGCAAAACGCAGGATCGGCCGAGCTCGAGGAAACGCTGGCCGGGATGGCGGGCGATGAGCTTGGTCAGCTCGAATTCGCCTTCGGAATAGAAGCCCCCGGCGGCGGCCGCGATTTCTTGCCGCAGCAGCCGGTAAGTGCCGACGATGCGGCGGTGTTCGGGGCCGGAAATCGAATTGTCGAAGACGAGCAGATGATCGCAAAGCGGATCAAATCGGTCGGCGTCGCGGCGGTCCTGCGCCTGGAACAGGTCCTTGCGGGCGCCAAGCTCGTCATAGAATACGCGGTAGCGCACTTCCTGCGCGGCCGCGATCTCGGCCTCGTTGCGGGCGAGCCGCACTTCGAGATTGCCAATACGGCCGAGTGCTGCGCCCTTTACGACGGAATCGACATTACGCCCGCCGAGCAAGGCGCTGCTGGCGTTCGGCCGAGTGTCACATTCCGGCATAACTGTATGCACGAGTGATTCTCCTTCGAGCCATCCCTCTTGGCACGGGGATACGGTGTAGGTGCAACAGGATTGTGACAGTACCGTGATAAGGCGTCGCGGGCAATACTTCGTCGGCTGGCGAAAACGGTCAACCGGCTACGTTAGGTGAGGAGGAGCGAGGCGCCTTTCGTTTGCACGGATCAACTCGCCGCGCTTCAAACCCTTGTTTTCATGGGGGTCGCCCTCGATAAATCGGGGCCTCTTTGGGTTGGCGTGCATCAGCCGCCCAGCTGGAAAAAAGCGGATCAGGCCGCAACCTGGCCCTCGACGGCGTTGACGAGCGCATCCGGGTCGAGGGGCTTGGTGACGAAGCCGCTGGCGCCATGGGCAAGCACCGCATGGCGCGTCTTTTCCTGGCTGTCGGCCGACAGCACCATGATCGGCACGGGCGGCGCCGATGTCTCTTCCTCATGGCGGCGGATCGCGGCAATGGCATCCAGCCCGTCCATGACCGGCATATGCAGGTCCATCAGCACCACGTCGAAGCGGTGCTTGTGCCCGGCGCTGGTGACGGCCTCGACGGCGGCCTTGCCATTGCCGACTACCTTGACGCGGTGCCCCGCCTTCAACAGCGTGGCGCGGGCCAGCATGGCATTGATGTCGTTGTCCTCGGCGATCAGCACGGACAAGCCCAACTGGCGGTCGCTTGAAGCGCGCAGCGCAGGGGTGCGGCGCTTTTCCGGCTGCGGCTGGGCAAGGGCCGGCGCATGGCTGGTCAAAAGAACACGCAAAAGTGTTCCACCGCGCACCGGCCGGGCCAGGAAGGTCGCGTAGCCGCTGGCGCGGAATTCGCCAAGCAGGCCGCGGTCGGTCGGTGCGATCAGCGTAACGGCTTCGCAATCCAAAAAGCCGACTTGGCGCAACCGTTTGAGCACTCTCCCATCGCTCTCCTCCATGGCCGCGTCGACCAGAACCACGTCGCAGCCATCGGCGAAGGAGGCGGCCTGTGCCACCGTGGTGGCGATGGCGGCCGCGCCGCCATTGGCGCGGATGGTGCGGGCGATGGCGTCTGCCTCGACGGCGTTCCTGGACAGGATCACCGCGCGCCTGCCGGCAAGCACGTTCTGCCGGCCCTGAGGCGCCTCGGTGGCCTCCGTGGCCGGGATTTCGAAGACGAATTCCGACCCTTGGCCAAGCCGGCTGGACACCGAAATCGTGCCACCCATGGCAGCCACCAGTCGCTTGGAGATGGCAAGTCCGAGCCCCGCTCCGCCATGTGCGCGCGTCGAGGTGCCGTCGGCCTGTTCGAACTCCTCGAAGATACGCTCCATGTCCTCTTCGCGCAGCCCGGGACCGGTGTCGGTGATGGTGAAGCAGATGCGGTCGCTGGTCTCGGTGCGGGCGCGCGCGATGCTGACCAGCACGCCGCCGCCGTCGGTGAACTTGATGGCGTTGCCGATCAGATTGAGCAGCACCTGCCTGACCCGGCCTGGATCGGCTGTGATCAATTGCGGTACATCCGGTTCGACGTGGCAGCCGAGGCCAATACCCTTCGCGAAGGCGCGGGCGGCGAGCAATTCGATGATGTTGTCGGCGATCTCGCGCACCGACATGGGCTGCGGTTCCGGATCGAAGCGACCGGCCTCGATCTTGGAATAGTCGAGCAGGTCCTCGATCAGGGCGAGCAGGGCGCTGGCCGAGGTCGAGATGGCGCCGACATAGGTCTGCTGTTCCGGCGATAGGCTGGTGTCGGCGAGCAGCCTGGCCATGCCCATGATGCCGTTCATCGGCGTGCGGATTTCATGGCTGACCGTGGCGAGGAAGCGCGATTTGGCCTGGCTTGCGTATTCGGCGCGCTCGCGCGCGGTGATGAGCGAGGATTCGGCGCGCTTGCGGGCAGTGATGTCGCGGGCGATGGCGCGATGCGATGCCGTGCCGCTGTCCTTGTCGCGCACCGACAGTTCGATCCAGGAGAACCAGCGCGGGCCGCTTGGCGTGCGGATGGCGACATCGGTGGAACTGAGGCACTCATGGTCGGAAAAGGCGGCATCGGGGACGATGCCGACCTCGATGCCAAGTTCGGCCAGGGTCTTGCCGGCAAGATCGCGCTGATCGGCTTCGACCAGATCGGCGAACACCTTGTTGGCATAGACGATGTGGCCGTCGCGATCGCGATGGATGACGAGGTCGCCCAGCGCATCGATGAGACCGCGAAAGCGCTCCTCGCTTTCCTGCATTTCCCACATGCGGTCGGCCAGCGTCTCGATTTCGGCGCGGCTTCGGGCGGTGGTCTCGTCCAGCATTACCACGGTGCGGTGGGCGCTGCGTCTGGCATGGAAATGCATGGCCAGGCCGGCGAGGCCGGTTGCCAGCAAGGCGAGGCTGATGAAGATCGGCGCCCCGGTCAGATGCGCGAGGCCCGCCAGGACCAGGATGGCGACGAAGGTGAGCAGCGGCAGGCCTTCCCGCCTGACCAATTGTTGCTCGGGCACCAGCGGGGGGGGGGGGGGGGGGGGGGGGGGGGGGGGGGGCCCCGCAACCGCATCGACATCGTCGCCCTTGTTTGCCTGTCGGCTGTCGGATTCCGCGATCATGCGAAACCCTTGCCAGACAGAGATTATGGAAAATTGCGGCGGATCGTTCGAATTTTAGCGGATAGGCGTTTTTGTCCCGGCAGCGGCGGATTCGCCACCGGATTAGGCGATCCATCCGCTGGCTGGAGCCCGCGAGGCGGGCTTACATGTCGACGACGACGCGACCGCGGATCTTGCCGTCGACGATGTCGCGCGCGGCATCGATGATATTGTCGAAGCCGATGGTCGTGGACAGGCTGGCGAGCTTCTGCAGGTCGAGATCGGTGCCGATGCGCCGCCAGGCCTCGAGGCGCACGGCCTTCGGCGCCATCACCGAATCGATGCCGAGCAGCGAGACGCCGCGCAGGATGAAGGGGGCGACGCTCGACGGCAGATCCATGCCGCCGGCCAGGCCGCAGGCCGCGACCGCGCCGCCATAGGAGGTCATCGACAGCACATTGGCCAGCGTGTGGCTGCCGACCGAATCGATGCCGCCGGCCCAGCGTTCCTTGGCCAGCGGTTTGGCGGGCTGGCTGAGCTCGTCACGCGAGATCACCTCGGCGGCGCCGAGATTTATCAGATAGGGGCTTTCCGCATTGCGTCCGGTCGACGCAATGACGTGGTACCCGAGGCTGGACAAGATGGAGACCGCGACCGAACCGACGCCGCCGGCTGCACCCGTCACCACCACCGGGCCGCGATCAGGCAGGATGCCGTGCCGCTCCAGCGCCATGACGCAGAGCATGGCGGTATAGCCGGCGGTGCCGACCGCCATCGCGTCATGGGCGCTGATGCCTTCCGGCAGCGGAACCAGCCAGTCGCCCTTGACGCGGGCACGCCCGGCATAGGCGCCGAAATGCGTCTCGCCGACACCCCAGCCATTCAGGATGACCTTGTCTCCCTTGCGCCAGTCGGGATTGGAGGACGAGATGACCGTTCCGGCGAAGTCGATGCCCGGCACCAGCGGCCAGCGGCGGACCACCGGCGCCTTGCCCGTAATGGCCAGCCCATCCTTGTAGTTCACCGTCGTCGCCTCGACCGCGACGGTGACGTCACCCTCCATCAGGTCGGCTTCGGTGAGATCCGTCACGGCGACCGACTGTTTCTTGTCGGCGTCGCGCGAGACGAGGATGGCTTTGAAGGTTTCGGACATCTTTTTCTCCGCGAACTTGCTTGGCGTCCTTGACTGTGCGGCGATGGCCGCGTGGGGTCAATCTTTGGAAGATTTGGCGTTCGAAGCTTTGGGCTCGCGACGCCAGCCGATGAGTTCGTCGAAGACGACCAGTGCCGCGCCCACGGAAATGAAGGCGTCGGCGAGGTTGAAGATGGCAAAGGACCAGACCGGCGTGTGGAACAAGATGTAGTCGATGACGTGGCCGTAGACGGCACGGTCGATCAGATTGCCCAGCGCGCCGCCGGTGATCAGGGCAAAGCCGGTGCGGGCGATGACATGGCCCGATGGCGTGCGGGTGGCGAGGTAGAGCACGAAAGCCACGACCATAACGGCGATGACCACCAGGCCGGTATCGCCGAAGGAGGAGAACATCGAGAAGGCGATACCGGTGTTGTAGGTGCGAAACAGCGCCAGGAACGGCACCAGATCGAGCTTTTCCTGGAAGGGCAGGCCGGCCTCGACCAGATGCTTGATCCACTGATCGAGCGCGATGGCCGCGACGACGAGCAGCGCGTAGGGGGACCATGATCTCACGGGCGGGCAACCTTCATTGCTGGTCGGCGATTGGTTCGAGCCTCAGCGCGCCGCGCCGGATCTCGAACAGCATGATGCCGGTGGCGACGGCGAGATTGAGCGAATCGGCGCGGCCCGCTTGCGGGATCCTGAGCAGCCGGTCGCAACTCGCTGCCAGGCTTTCAGGCAGGCCCTGTTGCTCATTGCCCATCATCAGCAGCACAGGCCCACGGGAAAAATCGACCGAGCGGTAGTCGACCGCACCCTTCAGATGCGTGCCGGCGACAAGGCCAGAAAATCCGCCGCGCCAGGCAAGGAAGGCCTCGGTCGTTGCCTTCGCCACCGGCACGGCGAAGATCGAACCCATGGTGGCGCGCACCGTCTCCACGGAAAACGGGTCCGTTGTGTCGCCGACCAGGATGACACCCTTGGCGCCGACGGCATCGACGGTGCGGATGACGGTGCCCAGATTGCCGGGGTCGCGCACCCGGTCGAGCGCCACCCAGACATCGCCATTGTCGGCGCGGATGTCCTTCAGCGCCAGGAATTTTTGCGAGAAGACGCCGACCACCATTTGCGGATTGTCGCGGCGGGTGATGGCGACAAGCACTTTTTCCGAGACTTCGAGCACCGTGCCGCCGGCGGCAACCGTGCGCGCGGCGACCTTTTCCACCGCCGGGTTGCCGCGCCCGGCCTTGGCGAACACAAGCGTCCTGATCTGCCAGCCCAGGTCGAGCGCATCGATGACCAGCTTCAGCCCCTCCGCCATGAAGGCGTTCTGCTGGTCGCGGAATTTCTTCAGGGCGAGTGCCTTGATGTCCTTGATCAGCGGATTGGCGAGGCTGGTGACTTCCTTCACCTGGCCAGGTGCGCCCACATGCCGTTCGTTCATTCAGGCCACCCAACGCGAAAACAATGAGGTCGAAAGCGCCCTGCCAGCGGACTTTTCGCGAATGATCAGCTCACCCGATTCAACCCTGCCGCCCATGCCGGCGAACGTGTCGCGCATCAAAGCGTGGATGGCGAAGAAGGAGGCGCGGATCGAATAGGCGGTCAACACCACGGCAAGCGGCTTCGGCGTCAGGATCGCGCGACAGAGATCGGTCAGGGCAGGCAGATCCTCGAACAATTGCCAGACCTCGCCCTTGGGGCCACGGCCATAGGCCGGCGGGTCGAACAGGATGATGTCATAGCGGCTGCCGCGGCGCTCCTCGCGCTCGGCGAATTTCACCGCGTCGTCGACGATCCAGCGGATCGGCTTGCTGCCCAGCCCGGCCATCTCCTGGTTTTCACGCGCCCAGCCGATCGCCTTCTTCGAGGCATCGACATGGGTGACCTCGGCGCCGGCGCGGGCCGCCACCAATGAGGCGAGGCCGGTATAGCCGAACAGGTTCAGCACCTTGACCGGCCGCCTGGCCGCCGCGATCAGCCCGGCCATGTGGTCCCAGTGCGAGGCCTGTTCGGGAAAGACGCCGACATGGCGAAACGAGGTGAAACGGCCGAGATAATCGATGCCGTCATGCTTCATCGGCCAGGTCTCGCCGAGCGGCATCTTCGGGAAACGCCAGCGGCCGATGCCCTCTTCGTCGGTGTCACCGGTGAAGATGGCGTCGGCACGCTCCCAGTCCCTCGCCGGCAAGGCCTTCTGCCAGATCGCCTGGCCCTCGGGCCGCACGATGCGGTAGGGGCCATATTGTTCGAGTTTCTGGCCGGCGCCGCTGTCGAGCAGCGCATAATCGGCATTCGGCGCTACTTCGAGAATCAGCGGAAGCTGCTCGGCGGGCAGGGCGCCGTCACGGCGGGCAAGGATGCGCGGGGCGGAATTCGGTGCGGGCTGGCTGTCCGGGCTGCCGGCCTGCTTTTCCCGTGGCCTTGCCTCCGACCTTGCCGCACCACGATTGTCGTGCGCACGCGCCTGTTGCGCGCCGTCTTTCGCGGGCGGGCGGCCGTCGCGGCGTTTGTCGCGAAAAGACTTCAAGAAGCAGCATCTCCGGCGGTTCGGCCCGCTTCTGCCACAGCTATGCCCTTCCGCGCAACAAAACCCGCGCGACATTGCGACGGCGGAGCGGTGGCGGGCGGTTCAGCCGCGCCTGATCGCAAGCAGGGCGAGAGCCAGCGAAATGAAGCCGGCGGTTTTGAATGCCGTGACGGCCATGTGGCCGGTTTCCCAACGCAGCCGGATGGCTTCGAAACCATCCGGGATCGGGCCCGGCACCCAGGTGGCGAGGACATCATTGGCCGGTTTGACGAGAACGAACCATAACACGAGCGACAGCGCGTAGAGCAAGGCGGCTACGAGCGCGAACCAGAACGCCGGGCGATCCTCGCGCAGCAGCCAGGCCAGCAGTCCGGGGCAGGCGATTGCCGCGATGTCCAGCGGCGCGCCAATCACCGCGAAGAGCAGGAACTGGCCGTTGAAAACGGTGGTCTCGCGCCAAAGGGCCGGCGACCACTGGGTGAGCCGGGGTGCCGATTCCAGGACGTGGGCGAAAGACGGCCCGAGGCTGAGTGCGGCGACCATGGCAGTCAGCACAGACCAGAACAGCAGGAAACCGTATATCTGCATGCCGGAACAACGGTCCCTCGTCCGAGGAGTTCCGAGCCATCAAGCCGCTTGCGGCGCCAAGCATGGCGGCCCTATCGTTCGTCGCCAACGGATTGCCATTGATGTCCCGCTCCGAACGCCTGCTCGACCTGATCCAGTCGCTGCGCCGGCACCGCCGGCCGGTGAGCGGGCAGGCGCTGGCCGATGAGCTCGGGATTTCGATCCGCACGCTCTACCGCGATATCGCCACGCTGCAGGGGCAGGGCGCGCCGATCGAGGGCGAGGCAGGGCTGGGTTATGTGCTCAAGCCCGGCTTCATGCTGCCGCCGCTGATGTTCAGCGACGAGGAGATCGAAGCCATCGTGCTCGGTTCGCGCTGGGTTGCCAAGCAGCCGGACCAGCGTCTTGCGGCCGCTGCCGCCAATGCGCTGGCCAAGATCGCGGCCGTGCTGCCGGAGGATCTGCGCGAGGATCTCGATGCCTCGACCCTGTTGGTCGGGCCGCAGATGACGGCCATTGAAGGCATAGATCTTGGCGTCGTGCGGCAGGCCATCCGCCACGAACGCAAGCTCGGTTTTCTCTATCGCGATGCCGGTGGTGCTGCTTCGCAACGTATCGTCTGGCCGTTCGCGCTCGGCTTCTTCGACAAGGTGCGGGTGGTGGTGGCGTGGTGCGAGATGCGACAGGATTTCCGGCATTTTCGCGCCGATCGCATATCCGGCCTCGACGCCGTCGATGCGCGCTATCCGCGTCGCCGCCAGGCGCTGCTCAAGGAGTGGCGGGCAACGCTCGACAAGCCGCGCGGGCCATGATGCCTACTGCCAGAATCTGACAGTAGCTTGCCCTATATCAGCCAAGTCGAAACGTTGAAACAGCTTGGAGAGCAGTCATGGCAAGCCCGAATTTCGTCATTCTCTATGTCGACCAGCCGCTCAAGAGCGGTGCCTTCTACAGCGCGCTGCTGGGGCGCGAGCCGCTCGAAAGCGCGCCGACCTTCGTGCTGTTCGTGCTCGACAACGGCTTCAAGCTCGGCCTGTGGTCGCGCCATACGGTCGAGCCGGCGGCCGCGGCCGGTGGCGGCGCCGAGATCGTGTTTGCGCTGGAGACGCCGGATGCGGTCGACGCAACCCACGCCGACTGGTCCGGACGTGGCTTGAAGATCCTGCAGACGCCGACCGACATGGATTTCGGCCGCACTTTCGTTGCGCTCGATCCCGACAACCACCGCCTGCGCGTCTACTGGCTGTCCGACGGGCAACAGGCCGATGGAGAGCAGAAATGAGCGCGTATTGGATCGCCGTTGCGTCGGCCGAACATGTCCGGCGCGGCCGAAAGGACGGTTTCATGCAGGTCAATCACGGCAAGGCGGCGCCGCTGCGTCGCGTCAAGCCCGGCGACGGCATCGTCTACTATTCGCCGACCACAGTTTTGCGCGAAAAAGACGGCCTGCAGGCATTCACGGCAATCGGCACGGTGCGGGAAGGAGAACCCTATCAGGGCGACATGGGCGGCGGCTTCACGCCGTTCCGGCGCGATGTCGAGTGGATGGCGGCTGAAGAAGCGCCGATCAAGCCGTTGCTCGAACGGCTGGACTTCACCGCCGGCAAGTCGAACTGGGGATATCAGCTGCGCTTTGGCCTGTTCGAAATCACCGATCACGATTTTCGTCTGATCGCAGAGGCGATGGGTGCTGCAAGGAAACTTGCAGAAGCTAGGGCCTGAGAGCCTTGTAGACGGCAATGCCCGCGGCGAGGTCCTCGAGTGCCGCGCCGACCGATTTGAACAGCGTGATCTCGTCGGCGCTCTCTCGGCCCTTTTTCCGGCCGCGCGCCAGTTCGTGCAGGTCGGCGACGATGGCGTCCGTCTTCAGCACGCCCGAGGCCAGCGGCTGGACGATGTCGCCGGCTTCCTTGGTGGCGCCGGCGCGGGTGTCGACATAGACGCGGGCGCGGGCGATGGCGTCGTCATCACTTTCACGCATCGTCGGGGTGAAGCCGCCGACCAGGTCGACATGGGTGCCTGGCCGCAACAGAGCGCCCTTGATCAGCGGCGTGGTGGTGATCGTCGCCGAGGAAACGATATCGGCCTCACCAAGCTCGGTATCGAGGTCGGTCGCGGTGCTGGCCGCAAAGCCATCGGCGCGCAAATCGGCCGCGACTTTCTCGGCGTTTGCCGGGGTGCGGTTCCATATGCGGATGGTTTTGATCGGCCGCACGGCCGAATGCGCCTTGGCGAGGAACGGCGACAGGGCGCCCGCGCCGACCACAAGCAGCCGCGAGGCGTCGTCGCGGGCAAGGTAGGAAGCCGCCAGCGCCGAGGCGCAGGCGGTGCGCCATTGCGTCAGCCGCTGGCCGTCGATCAGGGCTTCCGGTTCGCCTGTCGCGCCATTGAGCAGGAGATAGAGCCCCATCACGGCGGGCTTGCCGATGGCGTTGTTGTCGGGCGAGACGGTGACGATCTTGACGCCGATATGGCCGCCGGAAGACGTGCCGGCGGCGTTGAAATCGGTCCATGCCGGCATCAGCAGCAAGGTCGAGGCGGCACCATCGGGCCGTTCGACAGCGTGATGATGCCTGACCGGCTGCACCGCACCTTCGCGGAATGCCGCGCGCAACGTCTCGACCAGTCCGGGAAAGGTCAGCGCGCGGTCGACCTCGGCGGCCGAAATGGTCAGCATGAACAGCTCCGCGGAACGAAAGGCGCCGGCCGGCCCATCAACTGGTCGGCTTTGGCAATGCCGACCCTTGGGCCGACCCTTGGGCCTGTCCTTGGGCTGATCCCTGCGGCGCTGATGGCGCGCGGCTGACCGCCTGGCGCAGGTTTTCCGCCTCGACGCCGCGCTGGCGCGCCAGTTTGCGGTAGCGGCCCTGCTTGACCCAGGTCGCCAGGCTGCCGACGATCATGCCGATGGCAAGCGCCAGGAACAGGAAAATGAACAGCGGCAAGGTGAGCGTCAGCTTCGGATTGCCGGGATTGAACGGATCCAGCGTGAAGGCGACGAGTTCGCGGTTGGCGACGGCCAGCGCGATCAGGATGATCGCCAGGGGCACGAAGACCACGATGAGCATGAAACGATTGAGCATTATGTTTTCCGTCGGAAGTTGGCGCTGCGCCTACTTGCCGCCGTTCAGCCTTTCGCGCAGTTCCTTGCCGGTCTTGAAGAACGGCACCCATTTCTCCTCGACCTCGACGGATTCGCCGGTGCGCGGGTTGCGGCCGGTACGGGCGGGACGGTTTTTCACCGAAAAGGCACCGAATCCGCGCAACTCGACCCGGTTGCCTTCGGCGAGTGCGTCGGTGATCTCGTCGAAGATCGCGCCGACGATGTTTTCGACGTCGCGCAGGAAAAGATGCGGATTGCGCGTGGCAATAATCTGCACAAGTTCGGACTTGATCATCAGACGGGTCCCCGTGAAAGCAGTTCGGTCGAAATTATGAGGATGATTTTATTGGCTTTTTCAGCTGTCCCAAACCGCGCTCAAGGGTGCCAGACAGAAACGAGGCCGTCAAGAAACAAGCGGTCGGCGCCAAGTTCGTGGATGACATCACTGCTGTAGTCCGGCAGGCCAAGCGCGCTGCCCACCGTTTTTACCATGGCTTTTGACCACAGGAAGCTGCCGCGCCGCTCCGTATCCTTCCATTCGACCACCTTGAGCTTGGCGTCGACACCCTTGGTCGCCAGCCAGTCGATCGCCTCGGTTTCGCCGCCGACGGCGTCGATCAGCCCGTTGGTGACACCCTGGCGGCCAGTAAAGATCGATCCGTCGGCCAGCGCCAGCGCCTGTTCGTGGGTCATCTTGCGGCGTTCGGCGACGATGCCGACAAACCAGTCGTAGCTGTCGAGGATGAGCTTGCGGACCATGGCGCGCTCGTCGTCATTGGTCGGCTTGAAAGGAGAAGGCGAAGCCTTGAGCGGCGAGGATTTCACCTCCTCCAGCTTGATGCCGAGCTTGTCCATCAGGCCGCTGACGTCGGGATACTGGATCAGCACGCCGATCGAGCCGACGATCGAGGTCTTGCGGGCGACGATGTGATCGGCCGCACTTGCGATCATATAGCCGGCCGATGCGGCGAGCGTGCCGACTTCGGCCACAACCGGCTTGTCGGCGGCTACCTTGCGCACCTCCTCATAGATCGATTCACCGCCGACGGTGGTGCCGCCGGGTGAATCGATCGCGAGGATCACGCCCTTCACCTTCGACGACTTGCGGATGTCTTCCAGACGCTTGATCAGGTCCTCGTCCTCGGTGATCGTGCCTTCGATCCTGACCTTGGCGATATGGTCGACAGCCGAGCCGCCGAGATCGTCGCGATAGAACCAGGCCGACAGCGCGATCACTCCGAGGGCCACGATGCCGATGGCCGCAACACGCCAGAATGTCAGCTTGCGCCGCAAACGGCGGCGGTCGATCAGGTCGTCGGCTCTCAATGCCATGGTCAGCCTCACAGTCGGCGGGAAGAGACGCTTTTAGACCATGATGTCGTCATCGGGAAGCAGTTCCGCTTGCCTGTGGCGCGGCAATCGCCCGCGGCGATCCAAACACTGTCCTTTTTGTGACTGGCCTGTGCAAGGCACGCGAGGTAAGGGGAAGAACAGCGGTGATGAAAAAAAGGCGCAGGCGCGCCCATTTCTGCTATGAAGTACCGGCTGTTGTGCCGACCTCGTTTTCGTTTGTACAACCACAGTTGTCACATTTTTGCGGTTTTCGTGGGCTTGTGCTTGCTTGAGAGTGCCGGCCCCCCACCTATAGGCGGTGTTCCTTGGCGGGCAGGGTCTAGAAGAAAGCAGTCATGTTAGCGCGATCGAATGAACCGACCAGCCCCGAGACGGCGTTGGCTCCCCCGGCGGATGGCTGGACGAGGGGCGATGCGTTCGACCGCGCCCAACGTCATTCGCGGCGCGTGCGCGTGCTCAAATTCGCCGTGCCCCTGGTCGCGGCGCTGATCGCCGTCGCCTTCCCGATCTATTCCTATCTGGCCGCCCCCGTCTCGGTCGCGGTGCAGTCGGAAGGCGCCGCCTTTTCCAACGGCAAGCTGGTGATGGCCAATCCCAAGCTCAACGGTTTCACCAAGCAGAAGCAGCCCTATTCGATGACAGCCCTGCGGGCGATCCAGGATGTCAGCACGCAAGGCATCATCGAGCTCGAAGGCATAGACGCCAAGGTGCCGGTCGGGCCGGACAATGTCGCTGCCATCAAAGCCTCGCACGGTATCTACGATCGCGACGGCAATACGATGAAAATGACCAGCGACGTCATGATCACCACGACCGACGGCATGCAAGCCAAGTTCAAATCGGTCTTCCTCGACATGGGCAAAGGCACTATGAAGACGGACGACCCCGTCGACGTCAGCAGTGGCGGGTCGCAAATCACAGCGGATTCCCTGTCGGTCCAGGACAATGGCAAGATCCTGGTGTTCGAGAAGAGGGTGCGCGTCAACATCGATCCCGCCAGCGTGAAGGCGGCTGAGGCAAAGGGCGAAGAATCGAATGTGGCACAATAGTTCGACACGGCTTGCGGCCGCAACTTCGGTGCTGCTCCTGCTGGGCCTTGTGCCGTCGGTGGCGCAGTCGGGTGCCAGCAGCCAGGTGTCCGGGCTCAAATTGTCCGGCGACAAGCCAATCCAGATCGAAAGCGACAAGCTGGAGGTGCGGCAGGCCGAGAACGTTGCCGTGTTCACCGGCAACGTCACCGTCGTCCAGGGGCCAACCCTGCTCAAGGCCGGCAAGATGATGGTGTATTACGTCAAGGATCCCAACGCGGCCGCCAAGGGTACCGAAGCGGCGGGTGCCGCGATGACCGGCTCCGCCAATATCGATCACCTCGAAGTCAGCAGCAAGGTCTACATCAAGTCGGATGACCAGGTTGCGACCGGCGACAATGGCACCTTCGACATGAAGACGCAGGTGCTGGTCCTGTCCGGCAAGGAAGTGGTGCTGTCGCAGGGCCCCAACGTGCTCAAGGGCTGCAAGCTGACCGTGCAAATGAAGACTGGCCTGGCCAATGTCGATGGTTGCGGGGGACGTGTCATCATGTCGATGACCCCGCCGAAATCGGATGCGCCAAAGGCGGGAGCGACGAACCCCTGATGGCCAGCCTGTCATCGCTGACGGCGCGTCTTCCGGGACGTGCCGCAGCCAAGGTTTCGGCTCCGGCCACGATCACCGTCGACAAGACGAAGTTCAAGGGAACCTTGATCGCCAAGGGCCTGACCAAGAGCTACAAGGGCCGCAAGGTGGTCAGCGGCGTCACGCTCGGCGTGCGCGCTGGCGAGGCCGTCGGGCTGCTCGGCCCAAACGGCGCCGGCAAGACCACCTGTTTCTACATGGTTACCGGCCTTGTGCCGGTGGATGAAGGCACGATCGAGATCGACGGTTTCGACGTCACCTCGATGCCGATGTATCGTCGCGCGCGCCTCGGTATCGGCTATCTGCCGCAGGAGGCGTCGATCTTCCGAGGCCTCAATGTCGAGCAGAATATCCGCGCCGTGCTCGAAGTGGTCGAAAAGGATCGCAAGGTGCGCGAGCGCAATCTCGACGAACTGCTTGAGGAATTCCACATCAGCCATCTGCGCAAGGCGCCATCCATGTCGCTCTCCGGCGGCGAGCGGCGGCGCCTGGAAATCGCACGCGCGCTGGCGACGCGCCCGGCCTACATGCTGCTCGACGAGCCCTTTGCCGGCATCGACCCGATCGCCGTCGCCGATATCCAGCAGCTTGTGCGCCATTTGACGGCGCGCGGCATCGGTGTCCTCATCACCGACCACAATGTGCGCGAGACGCTCGGGCTGATCGACCGTGCCTACATCATCCATGCCGGCCAGGTGCTGACCCATGGCCGCGCCGACGAGGTGGTGGCGAACCCGGATGTGCGGCGGCTTTACCTCGGCGAGGGCTTTACGCTCTGACCTTTTTTCTCATGCAATTCCGGCCGGAGGATCGTTTCCGGAAATTTGCCTTAGGCGTGAAATTTGTTTCCTGGCACGATTTTTTGCGTGTCGCGGGCTGATTTTTCGCGATTTTGCTCCGAGATAACGCTCCGGTAAGCGGCTTTTGCTAGGCTTTGCCTTGACAAGCAAAAGCCGGGCCAGTTTTTATGGCCGGCTGCCGAATTCGTTTCGGGAGGCGCGGACGCGTAGAGGAGGCGTTTGAAACCGAACCATGGCGTTGGCGGCGAAATTACAGCTCAGACAGTCCCAGTCGCTGGTGATGACGCCGCAGCTGATGCAGTCGATTCGGCTGCTGCAGTTCACCCATGTCGAGCTTGAGCACTTCATCGACGAGGAGATCGAGCGCAACCCGCTTCTGGAGCGCGCCGAGCCGCAGGACGACGCCGCGAGCGACCAGGTGCAGAAGATCGAGGCAGAGCCGCAAGCGGCCGCCGAGGGCGACTGGTTCGAGAACGAGGCGGGGTGGAGCGCCGAGGCGATATCGGAAAAACTCGATACGTCGCTGGAGAACCTGTTTCCCGACGATCCCGGCATCAGCGAGCGGCTCGGACCCGACCTGACGGCGCAATGGAAATCGGCATCCGGCAATGGCGGCGGCTCCTCGTCCGAGGGGCTCGACGCCGGCGACATGGCGGCGAGCGCCATCACCTTGCGCGACCATGTCGGCGAGCAGATCGCCCTCGCCTTCGTCGATCTCGCGGCGCGGCTGATCGCAGGCGAACTCGCCGATGGCCTCGACGAAACCGGCTATGTCAGGGCTGATATCGAGGAGATCGCCGCGCGTCTGGGCACCGACGCAGCGAGCGTGGCCAAGGTGCTGGCGGTGTGCCAGACCTTCGAGCCGACCGGCCTGTTCGCCCGCGACCTTGCCGAATGTCTTTCGCTGCAGCTTGCGGCGCGCGACCGTCTCGACCCGGCGATGAAGGCCCTGGTCGCCAATCTCGAGCTCCTGGCGCGGCGTGATTTCCAGACGCTGAAGCGGATTTGCGGCGTCGACGAGGAGGATCTGCTCGACATGCTGGCCGAAATCCGGGCACTCGATCCGCGCCCGGGCATGGCGTTTTCGGGCGGCGCTAGCGACGCCATCGTCGCCGATGTCGAGGTGCGCGCGGCCAATGACGGCAGCTGGACCGTCGAACTCAACGCCGAGACGCTGCCGCGCGTGCTGGTCGACCATATTTATTTCGCCCAGGTGTCGCCGCATGCGAAGAACCAGGCGGAAAAGGATTTCCTGGCCGAATGCCTGCAGAACGCCAACTGGCTGACGCGCAGCCTCGACCAGCGGGCAAAGACGATCCTCAAAGTGGCCTCGGAAATCGTGCGCCAGCAGGATGCATTCCTGGTCCACGGCGTGCGCCAGCTGAAGCCGCTCAATTTGCGCACGGTGGCCGACGCGATCGGCATGCACGAATCGACCGTCAGCCGCGTTACCGCAAACAAATACATGCTGACCCCGCGCGGCGTGTTCGAACTGCGCTATTTCTTCACCGCCTCGATCGCCGCGTCGGGCGGCGGCGACGCGCATTCCTCGGAAGCGGTGCGTGATCGCATCAAGCAGCTGATCGACGAAGAAAAACCTATCGATGTACTTTCGGATGACGCGATCGTCGACATGCTCAAGGAGAGCGGCGTCGATATCGCCCGGCGCACGGTCGCCAAGTATCGGGAAGGCATGAATATTCCGTCGTCGGTGCAGCGCCGGCGCGAGAAGCGGGCGCTCGCCAGCGCCGGGCGCTAGGCGCCTGCGATTTTCCACAGCTGCCGAGCTTCATTGACAAGCCGCGGGGAAGTGGCTAGAAGCCCGCCCGCATGAGACGGGCCCGATGCCCGCTAGCGGATGGTCCGTCACGACAATGGCCTCGGGATGGTCAAAAAGGCGGCTTGTGATCAACCGGAAAGTTCGGATTTAAATCGGCGCGAGTGACGCCGCAAAGCTTGTGCGCACGGATCACGAGTATAAACTCGGGCCAGTTTGAAGCCTGAGCAAGGAAGGTCAGTTTTCAGATGAATCTGCGCATATCGGGAAAACACATGGATATCGGCGATGCGTTCCGCACACGCATCAACGATCGTGTCGGCGAAGCGATCGGCAAATATTTCGATCGCGGCTTTGCGGGACACGTCACCGTCATCAAATCGGGCTCGCGCTATTCGGCGGATTGCATGATCCGGCTGGATTCCGGCGCCTCGCTGCAGGCCACCGGCGATGCCCAGGATCCGACCCTGGCTTTCGAGGCCGCGGCCGATCGGCTGGAGACCCGGCTTCGGCGCTACAAGCGCCGTCTCAAATCGCACAATTCAGGCAATGGCGATTTGACCGACATCGCCTATACGGTGATGGCGCCGCTTGCCGACGACGACGAGGAGATGCCGGAGGATTTCGCGCCGGCCATCGTCGCCGAATCGACCATGACGCTGAAGACCATGTCGGTGGCCTCGGCGGTCATCGAACTCGATACCAAGGACAGTCCGGTGTTCGTTTTCCGCAACGCCGGAACCGATCATCTCAATATCGTCTATCGCCGGCCCGACGGAAACATTGGCTGGATCGACCCGTCCACGACCAAGGTCGCACAGGGATAAAAGCCAGCCGCACGAGGGGTGGGGACTGGCCACGGCAGGCGAACAAGGGATTTTCAAGCATGGATCTGAGCGATCTTATCAGCGTTCCGGCGATCTTGCCGGCGTTGAAGGCGAACTCCAAGAAGCAGCTTCTGCAATTGCTTTCTGAACGGGCGGCGGCGATTTCGGGCATTCCGGAGAGGGAAGTGTTCGACACCATCCTGCAGCGTGAGCGGCTGGGCTCGACGGGCGTCGGCAATGGCATCGCCATTCCGCATGGCAAGCTCGCAGGCGTGAAGCGCATCGCCGGTGTTTTCGCCCGGCTGGAAACGCCGGTCGATTTCGAGTCGCTGGACGACCAGCCTGTCGATCTGGTGTTTCTGCTGTTGGCGCCGGAAGGGGCGGGCGCCGATCATCTGAAGGCCTTGTCGCGCATCGCGCGCGTGCTGCGCGACGCCGACACGGTGGCCAAGATCAGGGGGACGCGCGATGCTGCGGCGATCCACGCGCTGCTGTCGGACACGCAGGCCTCGCACGCCGCCTGAAGCCGGATTTTGAAAAGACTTGCCAAGGGCCGCCGCGGGCGGCCCTCTTCGTGTCAGCCAACCGGTCGCTTTTAGTGAATGGCGACGGTGGTCAGGTCGTTTTCCATGGCGCCGGCCAGCGCGCGGTCACGCGCGTCGGAAAGCAGGATCGGCTGGCCATTGGCGGCAAACAGCGCCCACAATTCCAGGCCGGGCGCGATTTCACCGATGTTGGGGAAGCGGCCGAGCAACTCATCGCTCGAGACCTTGCGCAGATAAGCGACCGAGCCTTCGCCGAGATGGGCGAATTCACCGCTGGTCATGGTGATATTCTCGTCAGTTCTGGTCATTTCAAGCCTCCTTGGCGCGAGGACGCCGCTCAAGGCCATCCCGCATGAGAGCCGTCGGTGAAGATCAGTCTTTCACCGATATATTTATTTTCCGTACCAGCCGTTCGGACTCCGGCCGATCGAGGTCGATCGACAAAAGGCCGTTCTTCAGCTCCGCCGCGATCACACGCATGCCGTCGGCCAGCACGAAACAGCGCTGGAATTGGCGCGCGGCGATGCCGCGATGAAGGAATTCGCGCTCGGTGTCGTCGGTCTGACGGCCGCGCACGACCAGCTGGTTTTCCTCCGTTGTCACATCGAGATCGCTTTCGGCGAAACCGGCGACGGCGAGTGTGATGCGCAGCCTTTCGGCCTTGCCGTCGGCACCGCTGAGGCGCTCGATGTTGTAGGGAGGGTAGCTATCACCGGACTTCGCCAGACGCTCCAAGGTCTTTTCCATGGCATCGAAACCAAGGAGAAGCGGGCTGGAGAAAGGCGTCATTCGGCTCATGTTACACTGTCCTCTCAAGAGCGACATAAACTGGAAAAACCCGGATGGCATTTTTCCCGATGGCCTTGATATGGTCCGCCCCGCGATCAAGTTCAAGCCACCACAAGACCCGCCCAAAAAGACCAGGCCTTGGACTCACAGGAATAATCGACATGGCGCTTGAAACGACGCGCGGATGCAAGGAGAAGCGCCGGGGTCGTCCTTCAGGCGTGCGATCGATCCGGTGAGCTCACGGCCTCCCAAACAAGGAATTGAAATGCCCCAACCACGCAAGATCATCATCGACACCGATCCCGGCCAGGACGATGCCGTCGCCATTCTCTTGGCGCTCGGCAGCAGCGAACTGGAGATCGTCGGCATCACCGCCGTTGCCGGCAACGTGCCGCTGAAGCTTACCGAGAAGAATGCCCGCAAGATTTGCGAACTGGCCGGCCGCCCGGAGGTCAAGGTCTATGCCGGCGCTATCCGTCCCCTGGCGCGCACATTGGTCACCGCCGAGGAAGTGCATGGCAAGACCGGCCTCAACGGGCCGCAGCTGCCCGAACCGACGATGAAGCTGCAGGAGCAGTATGCCGTCGACTTCATCGTCGAGACGCTGATGAAGGAAGAGAGCGGCACCATCACGCTCTGCCCGCTCGGGCCGTTGACCAACATCGCGCTGGCGCTGATCCGCGAACCGCGGATCGCGCCGCGCATCAAGGAAATCGTGCTGATGGGGGGCGGCTTCTTCGAGGGCGGCAACGTCACGCCCGCGGCCGAATTCAACATCTATGTCGATCCGCAGGCCGCCGATCTGGTGTTCAAGGCCGGCATCCCGATCGTGATGATGCCGCTCGACGTCACCCACAAGGCGCTGACCACCACCAAGCGCACGCAGGCTTTCCGCGCGCTCGGCACCAAGGTCGGCATCGCGACCGCCGAGATGCTGGAATTCTTCGAGCGTTACGACGAGGGCAAATACGGCACCGATGGCGGCCCGCTGCACGACCCCTGCGTCATCGCCTACCTGTTGAAGCCGGACCTGTTCAAGGGCCGCAACTGCAATGTCAGCGTGGAGACCGCCTCGGAACTGACCATGGGCATGACCGTGATCGACTGGTGGGGCGTCACCAAGCGGGAAAAGAATGCCATGGTGATGCGCGACATCGACCATGACGGCTTCTTCGCGCTGCTGGTGGAGCGGCTGGGCCGGCTGTAACACTTCCGCCGATCGATGCAGACGGTTTGCCCAGAGGCATAGAGCTTCTGGGCATGTCTCACTCGGGAAACCGGTAGAAGACGACGCCATTGTCGCGCGTGACGCGTTCGATGCTCGCATCTGACCCAGTCAGATGCGGGCGGTCGTCGTCGATGAGCACAGACGAGCCATCGTTGAGAACAAGCACATGGAGGATGTACTTACCGTCTCTCCATTGGACACTTTTGATCGTTGCATCGATGGCACCGACAGACCGAATCGGGCTTGCGTCGTTGGCCCATTTGTTCGCCGCCAACATGAGCATAATCGCAAACGCACCGATGAAGAGGATCACGCCAGGCGCATTCCTCTTCAAACCATCCCAAGTCCAAAAGACAGGCATGAATCCCCCGACAGAGATTCATGTGGTGGTGGGAGAGCAGACTTTCAATCGGTTGCTATGCGAGGGCGCTGCAACTCTTCGCGTCGCCCGGCTCGCGGTCGCCGTTACTTCGACCTCGAAAACGCCAGCCACAGGCCGCCGCCGACCAGGAAGCTGCCGCTGATCCTGGACATGAGCTTGATGCGGCGGGCCGACAGCAGGCGCCCGGCGCGGCCGGCGGCGAGTGCGTAGGTCGAATCCGACACGGCGGCGAAGATCATGGCGGTGAGGCCCATGACGACGATCTGCAGCGAATAGTTGCCTTCCGGCGCGATGAACTGCGGGAAGAAGGCGCCGAAGAACACCAGCGTCTTGGGATTGCTGAGCGCCACCAGCAGGCCCTGCAGGAAGAAACCGCCGCGCGGCTTTCTGGCGGTTCCGTCGGCATTCAGCGTGCCCTTGGAGCGGAACATCTGCACGCCCATCCAGATCAGGTAGGCGGCGCCGATCAGCCTGACCCATTCGAACCAGTGACCCATGCCCGCGATCAGCGTGTTGAGGCCGATGCCGACAATGGCGATCATGATGGCAAGCCCGGCCTGCGTGCCGGCGACATTGGCCAGACCGGCGCGGGTTCCGTGCCGGATGCTGTTGGCGATGATCAGCGTGACCGTCGGTCCCGGCACCAGGATGATAACGATGCAGGCGAGAACATAGGCGGCGTAAAGTTCCAGCGACATGATCTTCCTCAAAATGCCGCCAATGCGGCGTGGCAGGCCACAATTAATGCATGCGGGTAACCTCCGCGCAAGCCTGACGCGAAACGCCGGGCCGTTGCACGTGCGTCAGGCGCCGGCCTGCCAGGGCAGCGTCGCCTCATAGGCGGCGGCGGCCCTCAGTACGGCGAGGTCGCCGCGCGGCCGGCCGATCAGCTGCATGCCCATTGGCCGGCCCTTGTCGTCGAAGCCGACCGGCACGTTGACCGCCGGGCAGCCGCCCAGCGTGGCGAAGGCTGAAACCTGCATCCAGCGGTGATAGCTGTCCATCGGCCGTCCGGCGACCTCGCTTGGCCAGTGCATGCCGACCTCGAAGGGGAAGACCTGCGCGGTGGGCAGGGCGACGAGATCGAAGCGGTCGAAGATCGACAGCAGTATCCGATGCCAGGAGGTGCGCACGACCGAGGCCGCGCGGATCTGCGGCGCCGTCAGCCGCATGGCGTTCTCGATTTCCCATATGGCTTCCGGCTTCAGCAGACCGCGCTTGGAAGGATCGTCGTAATGGACCTTGAGGGCGCAGCCGCTGCTGGCCTGGCGCAGCGTCACGAAGGCCTGCCACAGCGCTTCGAAGTCGAAATCCGGGAGCAAGGGTTCCGCCGGGAAGGATGCATCCGCGAAGCGGCCGAGAGCCGCCTCGCACAGATCGAGGATGCCAGGTTCGACTGGCAGATGGCCGCCGAGGTCGCCGAGCCAGGCGACGCGGCCGCCAGTCGATGGCGGTGCAAGCCCTTCGAGGAACGAACCCGGTTTCTCATAGGACAGGGGCGCCTGCGGATGGTAGCCCGCCTGCACGTCGAGCAGCAGCGCCATGTCGGCGACGTTGCGGCCCATCGGGCCCTCGACGCCCATCTGCGCATGGAAGACCTCAAGATCGGGTCCGGCGGGCACAAGCCCTTGCGATGGCCGGAAGCCGTAGACATTGTTCCAGCCTGCCGGATTGCGCAGCGAGCCGCCGAAGTCGCTGCCATCGGCGACGGGCACCATGTCGAGCGCCAGCGCCACCGCCGCGCCGCCGCTCGAGCCGCCGGCGGTGAGCGCCGGATCGAAAGCGTTCAGCGTCGGCCCGAAGACGTTGTTGTAGGTGTTGGATCCCAACCCGAATTCGGGAACATTGGTCTTGCCGATGATGATGGCGCCGGCGTTGCGGATGCGCTCGACGAAGAAATCGTCTTCCTGCGGCACGAAATCGGCAAAGATAGGCGAGCCGAAGGAGGTCCTGAGCCCGGTCGTCGAGGCGAGGTCCTTGATGGCGATCGGCAGGCCGAAGAGAGTCCCGGTTTCGCTCGCTTGCCTGGCATCGGCTGCATCGGCCTCGCGCAGGATATCGTCGCGGTCGCGCAACGAGACGATGGCGTTGACCAGCGGGTTGACCGCTTCGATGCGGTCGAGGAAGGCCGTCACCACCTCGCGCACGGACAGTTTCTTGCGGCGGATCGCGCCGGCAAGGTCGATGGCGGACAGGCGGCAGATATCACCGGCCGGCGGCACGGCATGTTTCGTCCCGGGGCGCATCACTTTCAATGGGTTTCCAGCAAGGCTTGATCGACATCCTTGGCCAGCGGGATCGCCGGCTGGGCGCCGGGCTTGAGACATGCGAGCGAGCCCGCCGCAGCGGCGCGTGCCAGTGCCTTGTCGAGGGCTAGGCCGGCAGACAGGCCGGCAGCGAAGTAGCCGCAAAAGGTGTCGCCGGCGCCGACCGTGTCGACAGGCGTGATCTTCATGGCCGCAAGGGTGAGGAACTCGCTCGGTGTCGCTGCCATGACGCCGTCGCCGCCGAGGGTGACGACGATGGTGCGGCCGGTTTTCGCGGCGAAGTCGCGCATGCGTGCCGCGCGGTCGCGGCCGTTCAGCGCCAGCGCCTCGCCATAGAGGTCGAACTCGGTCTCGTTGGCGACGGCATAATCGGTCTTTCCGAGGAAAGCCGCCGCGTCGCCCTGGAAAGGAGCGGTGTTGAGCACGGTGATGGCACCGGCCGCCCGTGCCTGGTCGAGTGCCGTATCGACGGTCACCAGCGGGATCTCGTGCTGGAGCAGCACGACATCGCCCTTTTGGAGGAAGGCCTTGGAAAGGTCGCCGGGCACCACGGACGCATTGGCGCCGGGGACCACGGCGATGATGTTCTCGCCATCGGCGCCGACCATGATCAGCGCCGTTCCGGTCGAGGCAAAGGTTTCGCCCACGCCCGACAGGTCGACCCTGGCCTCGCGCAGCAACGCCAGTGCCTCGCCGGCGAAACTGTCCTTGCCGACGGCGCCGACCATGCGCACCTGGACGCCGGCGCGCGCGGCAGCCAGCGCCTGGTTGGCGCCCTTGCCGCCCGGCGCCGTGGCGAAACTGGAACCGCTCACCGTTTCGCCGGGGCTCGGCAAGCGGTCGACTTTGGCGATAAGGTCGAGATTGATCGAGCCGATGACGACTATCAAGAAAGTGCCTCCCTGCCAGCGCTGGCCGGAAATCAGGATCGACTTTCGGAAAGCACGATGTGGATCGAGATCCACAATGTGGATCGAGATGACGAGCTGCGCCGGTGCATCGTATCGATGCGCCGTCACCCCGGTTGTGCGGGAAGCTAGCGCTTCATGCGATGAGTTGCCAGACCATGTGGATATCAAAAGGCGATTTGTCGCCTCACTCGCAGCGCACGGTGACGATGCCCTGATAGGTGCCCGCGGGAAAGACGCCGCTCGACTTGGTGGCGGTGAGATCGACCTGCAGGGCGTGGGTGCCGTTGGTGACCCTTTGCGGCACGCTTCCGTTGATGTCGACCCCCGTGCCATCGAGCCGGAAGACCGAGGCGAAGGTGACGTTGGTGCCGCCGCCGCTCGGCGCGGACGAGAATGCGGCAGGCGCCGGCGCCGAAACCGAATAGCAGTCCAGCAGGTTGAGCAGGGTGCACAGAAGCGAGCTCGCCACCACGGTGGCGCTGGCGCTCGATCCGCCTGCCTGTTTGGAACCCAGTATGCTTATGGCAGGATTTGCGGTCATCGTCCCCGATGCCCCGACCATGATGGTGCAGGTGCCGATGATCGCCGCCGGTGCGGGCTGGCTGAAGCCGGCAAGGGCTGCTATGGTAAGCAGCGCGGGGCTATTTTTTCTTCTTCTTCTTGCCATCGCTGTTTCCGGTCCTGATGGTCCAGCCTTCGTTGGCCCATCCAGGTGATGCGGCCGCGGTCGCGGGAGCGCTCGTGGCCACGCTTCCTGTCGGGCCGTCGCCGCCGAGGCCCATTTTGAGCAGTTTCAGCTCCATCTGCAGGCGCTGGACCTCCAGTTCATACAGCCGGCTGCAGTCGAGGCGTTTCGGCGTACGCCCGATCGGGATCACCACCCGGCCGTAGGTGGCGACGCCATTGTCCGTCTGGTTGTTGCCTCTGATAACGCCGAGATCGACATAGGCACCAGAACCGGAAACGGCGGAACGGCAAGTGGTGCCGTCCGCGGCATGGACCTCGTCCTGGCCCTGGGGCAAGGTGACACCGGGCAAATTGAAGCCGTTCTCGTTCTGGTTGAGATTGTAGATCTGGTCCTGGGCCTGAGTTGGAACGGTGCTTGTGACAGCAACCGCGAGTGCCAGCGTCAGGACTTGCGGTGCCCAAAGAACTTTCCGCATATCTGCGCCCTTATCTGCGTCTGCTGGTTGGGGAAGGGGATGCTTTCCGTACAGATACGCACTTTACGCTCGGCGGCGCCGCCGAAGGGCACGACCACAAGGACGGGACGGGAGGCCTGGGCGCCGAGCTGGAAGGCAGCCGGTGATATCCTGGCGTCCACCGGCTGAAAATCCTGATCGTAGACGTGGATTTCGATCTTGATCTTCTGGTCGTATGGATTGGCCGGGAAGACGCGGACCGCGAAGACGTCGGTGAAACTGTTGACCTCGCCGCGCATCGGCGACATCGACTGCGCCGCCGCGGCAGCAGGGATCAGGCCGACGGCCAGCGCCGTCGCCAGGGTTCGAAAAGGTGTCAAGGATGCCTCCTTCCCCGGGCGCTACTCGCAGCGAAGCGTTACCGTTGCCTGATAGTTGCCGTTGGCGAAGCGGTTGCTGCCGCCCTTGGTGCCGGCGAGATGGACCGAAACGAGGTCGGCGCCGGGTGTGCTGATGGCGGTAGCGGAACCGGTCTCGACGATGGAGTGCGCACCGGCGGAAGAGTAGGTTGGCGTCCAAGTGGTCGACGTCGTGTCGGCCGATGGCACTGTCGTGGTGGTAACCGGATCGACGCTCAGCGACACGCCGCCTGTCGTCGTCAGCGTGACGGTTCCGGCAGAGCCGCCGCTGTTGTGGGAACTGAGGGTCTGGAGGTCGGGACTGACCGTCATCGTGCCATTGGTGGCAATGACAAGCGTGCAGGTCGGGGTGATCGTGCCATTGAAAATGACATTTTGCGTCGCAGCCGATGCAGGCTGGCCCAGACACGCGACCAGCAGGGTTGCACCGAAGGCGGTGCGAAACAACTTCATCGAGACCTCCTATTAAGTCGGATCGCCCGAATTAACAGGAGTCATGATCGCTTTATCGTGGTTAATTTAGCGTAAACTTAAATAATTCGCGGAAATAACATCTTATAAAGAACCGAAGGTTGTCACCGGTTGTAACGTGAATTTCCGATAGAATCCAAGTAATACTTTCTGCTATCCAAGATCTGTAAATTTATTCGCCGGAAACTGGAAAAACGATATTTACGACGACACTTGGCCCGCCTCCCAGCCAAGGATGGCGCGCTTGCGGGTCAGGCCCCAGTGGTAGCCGGTGAGGTCGCCGGACTTGCCGATGGCGCGATGGCAAGGCACCACGAAGGAGAGCGGGTTGGCGCCATTGGCGGCGCCGACCGCGCGGCTGGCGCTTGGCGCGCCGATGCTGGCGGCGATCGAGGAATAGGTGCGGGCCTTGCCCATCGGGATCTGCAGCAGCGCCTCCCAGACGCGAACCTGGAAGTCGGTGCCGATCATGACGACATGCAGCGGCTGGTCGGGACGCCACAGCGTCGGATCGAAGATGCGCGCGGCGTAAGGACCGGTCGCGGCCAGGTCCTCGACATAGATGGCGTTCGGCCAGCGGCTGGACATGTCGGCGAAGGCGGCGCGCTCCTCGCCGGGGTCGCAGAAAGCGAGGCCGGCAAGCCCGCGGTCAGTGGCCATGATCAGGGCGGTGCCGAAAGGCGAGGGATGGTAGCCGTAGCGCATCGTGAGGCCGGCGCCGCGTGTCTTGTAGTCGCCCGGCGACATTGCCTCATGGGTGACGAACAGGTCATGCAGCCGGCCAGGGCCGGACATGCCCAGTTCGAACGAGGTTTCGAGCAGCGGCATGCCGGAATCGAGCAGCCGGCGGGCGTGGTCGAGCGTCACCGCCTGCAGGAAGGCTTTGGGCGACAGGCCGGCCCAGCGGGTGAAGAGTTTTTGCAGGCCGGTCGCCGTCTCGCCGACTTCCTCGGCAAGCTCCTCGAGCGAAGGCTGGTCGCGATAGTCGAGGCTGATCTTCTCGATGGCGCGGCGCACGATCTCGTAGTCGCTGCCTTGCGGCGTGACGTCCTTTTTGAGGACGGCTGTCTGTGTGCTCATCGAACTGTCTCCTTGGCCAGGAATATCGCCCCTCGGGGCGGCGATCGCCACCCGAAACTTGCCTTCTTGCCGCGCATACCCAGATAGACTCGGGGTTTCGAGAGCCTGTTCCATCCCGATGGGTCGGGACGGGGCTCTCTCTTTGTGTTCGAGCATGATCTTTTCCGAAAACCGGTATCCACTTTTCGGGATCATGCTCATGCCAGGAGTCGCTCATGACTGGCGAGAAAGTGCATCTGACCGGGGCAAAGGAAACCTTGCTGATGACGCTGTACGGCAAGGCGCTGGAGAGCCGGCTGCCCCATTCACTGCTTGGGGATCATTTCGCCGACGAGGCGGTGCACAAGATCGACTATGATTTCTCCAGGCTCAAGGTCGACGAGAATCTCGGCATCGGCCTGGCGATCCGGGCCAAGACGCTGGACGTTCGTGTCGAGGATTTTCTGGCGAGGAATCCCGGCGCCATCGTGCTGCATCTGGGCTGCGGGCTCGATACGCGCATCTTCCGTGTCGATCCGCCGCCAGGCGTGGACTGGTTCGATGTCGACTATCCCCAGGTCATCGAACTCAGGCGAAAACTTTACCCGTCCCGCGACCGTTGTCATCTCATCGCTTCGTCGGTGACCGAGCCCGGCTGGCTGGCCGAAGTGCCCCGCAACCGCCCGGCCATCGTGGTGGCGGAAGGGCTGACGCCCTATCTTCCCGCAGACGAAGGGCTGCGCCTGGTTTCGCGGCTTGTCTCGCACCTTGCCGGCGGCGAGCTGATGTTCGACGCCTACAGCCGTTTCGGTCTGACGCTGCTTCGTCTCAATCCCACCATCAAGGCGACTGGCGCAGAGGTTCACTGGGCGATCGATGATCCGCACGAGCTGGAATTGGCGGTTCCGAAACTGCGGTTCGTCGAGGATATTTCCGCCTACATGCCCGAACACGCCGCCCGCATGGGCTGGTCCGCCAAACTTTTCGTTCGCCTGTGGAAACACATTCCGGCGCTGCGCAAGGTCGGCAGGCTTCTGCGCTATCGGTTCTAGAGCAATTCCAGGAAAAGTGTGAACGGTTTTCCGTCCGGAATTGCGTCAAAACAAAGAGCCGTTCAGCGCGCCTTGGCGGTCGCCAGCGCGCGCGAAAAGGCGGTGGCAAAGCTCTCGCGGGACTCGGGATCGAGAAAGCCGCCGATCGGCACGTTCCGGCCTTGGCCTTCGACCGTCATTTTGGTGATGCCGATCTCGGCGTGGCGGGCGACCGAAAACCGTGCCCAGAACGGGTTGAAGCGGTGAGCTTCCGATTTTCCGGAAGGGGCCGTCTTGCGGATGTCGAGGGTGGTACGCGAGACCGATACCTCCTCGCGGGCGCGGGCGGCGCGGTAGTTGACCCGGAAGGCGATGTAGACGGCGACCACGTCGAGACCGAAGAAGCCAAATACCGGCCATGCGCCGCGCGACAGGAAGAACGCGCCGGTCGCCAGCCAGCCGAACGACAAAGCGCCCATCAGGACCAGGAAGCCCGTCCTGCCCAACGACCGGTGCGGGGTCAGCAATGCGTGAAAGAAGGGCTCGTCAGCCTGGAACGAGGCGTTTGTGTCGCTCATGACAGGATATTATAGGAGGGAAATGGCGAGCCCCAAGTCCAAAGATTCTTCCATGCCCGAAAAAGACCTGCCAGCCGGCCGACGTGACGGCTCGAACGCTAGGCCGCGCCCACGGCCGGTGCGGCGGACGTCACGCTACAGTCCGGCGGAAGTGCACGAGATCTTCCGCCGCTTTTCCGTGCAGCGGCCGGAGCCGAAGGGTGAGCTCGAACATGTCAACGCCTTTACGCTCCTGGTGGCGGTGGTGCTCTCGGCGCAGGCGACGGATGCCGGCGTCAACAAGGCGACAAGGGCCTTGTTCAAAGCCGCCGACACGCCGCGGAAGATGCTGGCGCTGGGCGAGGCCAAGGTCGGCGATTACATCAGGACCATCGGTCTGTGGCGCAACAAGGCCAAGAACGTCATCGCGCTTTCAGAAGCGCTGATCCGTGACCATGGCGGGGAAGTGCCCGACAACCGCGACGAACTGGTGAAGCTGCCGGGCGTCGGGCGCAAGACCGCCAATGTCGTGCTCAACATGGCCTTCGGCCAGCATACGATGGCGGTCGACACGCATATTTTCCGGATCGGCAACCGGCTCGGCCTGGCGCCCGGCAAGACACCCGAACAGGTCGAGCAAGGGCTGCTGAAGATCATCCCGGACGAATATATGCGCCATGCGCATCACTGGCTGATCCTGCATGGCCGCTATGTCTGCAAGGCGCGCAAGCCGGACTGCCCGGCTTGCGTCATCGCCGATATCTGCAAGGCTGAGGAGAAGACGACCAGCATTCCGGCGCCGTTGGTGCCGATCGCTCCGCTCGATCCGCTGGACGCGGTTCAGGCCCAAAGCTGACCGGGCTTCAACTCTCCTCCACGAACACTTCTTCGCGCTTCTTCTTGACCGAGGGCAGGAAGACGATGACGAGCACGGCCAGCGCCACCAGTAGCAGGCCGGCGCTGATCGGCCGCGTCACGAAGGTGCTGGGGTCGCCGCGCGACAGGATCATGGCGCGGCGCAGGTTTTCCTCGAGCAGCGGGCCGAGCACGAAGCCGAGCAGCAGGGGAGCCGGTTCGCAGCGCAGCTTGGTAAGGACATAGCCGAGCAGGCCGAAGAAGGCGACGGCATAAAGATCGAAAGCATTGGTGTTGACGCTGTAAACGCCGATCGAGCAGAACGCCATGATGATCGGGAAAAGCACGTAATAGGGGATCGTCAGGAGCTTCACCCAAAGGCCGATCAGCGGCAGGTTGAGGATGATCAGCATCAGATTGCCGATCCACATCGAGGCGATGACGCCCCAGAACAGCGCCGGCTGCTCGGTGGCGACATTGGGGCCGGGTACGATGCCCTGGATGATCATGGCGCCGATCATCAGCGCCATCACCGGATTGGCCGGAATGCCCAGCGTCAGCATTGGGATGAAGGAGGTCTGGGCGCCGGCATTGTTGGCCGATTCCGGTCCGGCGACGCCCGCGATGGCGCCCTTGCCGAATTCCTGCGGGGTTTTCGACACGCGTTTCTCGACCGTGTAGGAGGCAAAGGCCGCAAGCACCGCGCCGCCGCCGGGCAGGATGCCGAGCGCCGAACCGATGATGGTTCCGCGCACGATGGGTGCTGCCATACGCTTGAAGTCGTCGCGGGTCGGCATCAGGCCGGAGACCTTGCTGATCAGCACCGAGCGCTCATGCTCGTTTTCAAGATTGCGCAGGATCTCGGCGATGCCGAAGACGCCGACCGCCACCGCGACGAAATTCAGCCCGTCGGCATATTCGCGGATGCCGAGCGTGAAGCGTGGCGCGCCGGTGTAGATGTCGGTGCCGACGATGCCGAGCAGCAGGCCGAGCACGACCATCGCCAGCGCCTTGACGATCGAGCCGTGAGCAAGCGCGATGGAGGAGACAAGGCCGACGATCATCAACGAAAAATACTCCGCCGCGCCGAACCGCAGGGCTATCGCCGTCAACGGCGGGGCAAAGACGGCGACGAGGAAGGTCGACACCGTGCCGGCGAAGAACGAGCCGATCGCGGCGATCGCCAATGCCGCCCCGGCGCGGCCCTGGCGGGCCATCTGATAGCCGTCGATGGCGGTGACGGCCGACGAGGATTCGCCGGGCATGTTGATGAGAATGGCGGTGGTCGAGCCGCCATACTGTGCGCCGTAGTAAATGCCGGCGAGCATGATGAGGGAAGAAACCGGGTCGCCGATCTGGAAGGTGATCGGCAGCAGCATGGCGATGGTTGCGGTGGCGCCGATGCCGGGCAGGACGCCGATCAGCGTGCCGAGCAGGACGCCGATCAGGCAGAAACCGAGATTGGCCGGCGTCGAGGCGGTCGAAAAGCCGAGCGCGAGGTTGTTGAGCAAGTCCATGTCAGCGCCTCACAATGCCAGCTATGAGGGCAGCCAGGGGCCGAAGCGCTGGAAGGGCAGGCCGAGCGCGTAGCTGAAGACGAGGATCGAGAACAGCGTCAGGCCAGCCGACAGCACGAGCGCGGTGAGCGCCTTCATGCGGCAGCTGGCGAAAGCGGCGATCAGCGCCGTCAGGAAGATCGACGGCACGAAACCGAGGCCGCGCACCGTCAGGCCGAAGAAGATCGGCGCCGGCAGGATGAACAACATGCCGCGCCACGCCATGGGGCCGATCGGCTCGCCCTCAACGCTTATCGCCTGGACCAGGATGATGGCGCCCAGCAGGATCAGCACGATCGCCAGGACCAGCGGGAAATAGCCCGGTCCCATGCGCAGCGCGGTACCGATTTCGAGGCTGAGCGACTGCAGCGCGAAAAACGCGCCGAAGAAGATGAACAGCGCGGCGCACAGGCCGTTGGTCCTGTCGATTGCGAAAGGTTTCATGGCGGTCCTTCCTGACCCTTGGAGCGGGCATGCCGTTGCAGGTGAAAACGGATCGAAGCGAACGGGGCGCCGCTGGCGCCCGGTTCAAGCCATCAGTCGGCGTACTGGCCGGCGGCTTCGATGATCGGCTTCCAGCGCGCGATCTCGCTTTCCAGCTTTGCCTTCAGCGCCGCCGGCGTCGCGTCGGCCTCCGATGACGGCCTGGTGCCGAGTTCGGCGAAGCGGGCGATGACGTTCGGGTCCTTCAAGGCGACCTGGAGCGATTTCGACAGGCGGTCGGTGATCTCGGCCGGCGTGCCCTTCGGCGCATAGAGGCCGTGCCAGATGCCGACCTGCACCGCGGGGAGGCCGGCTTCGATCGTCGTCGGCACATCCTTCAGCACGTCGAGGCGCTCCGGCGAGGTGACGGCATAGGCCTTGATCGTGCCGCCCTGGATCTGCTTGGTGGTGTTGGTCGTCTGGTCGCACATGATGTCGACCTGGCCGCCGAGAAGATCGGTCATGGCCGGGCCGGTGCCCTTGTAGGGCACGGTGACCAGCGGCGTGCCGATGGCGCTCATGAACAGCATGCCGCACAGATGCGAGGCCGCACCGATGCCGGCATTGGCGACGGTGATGCTGTCCTTGTTGACCTTGGCGTAGTCGACAAGCCCTTTCAGATCGGTCGGCGGGAGTTCCTTGCGGCCGACGATGGTCATCGGCACTTCGGTCACCAGGCCGACATATTCAAAGGCGTTCAGCGTGTCGTAGGCGAGTTTTCTGTAGAGCGTGGCACTCGTCGCCATGCCGATATGATGGAGGAGCTGCGTGTAGCCGTCGGGATCGGCATTGGCGACGCGGCCCGCGCCGAGCGTACCGCCGGCGCCGCCGACATTCTCGACGATGACCTGCCGGCCGAGATCCTTCGACACGGCTTCCGCGACGAGCCGGGTGACGGTGTCGGTCGGACCGCCGGCCGCGAACGGCACGACAACGGTGATGGTGCGTTCGGGATAGGATTGTGCGTCGGCGGCGAACGAATAAAGCGTGAGGGCCGCAGCGGCGGCCAGAGCGGCAACAAATTTTCGCATCGTAATTCTCCTCCCGGGATATGAATAACCGCTGCGCGGAACTCCTCTCAATGCCGGCCGCGAATGAAACAACAACCAGCGCAGGCCAATAGATTGCAATCGGACTCAAATGGCAAACCGGGATATCCGCGGCAGCCGGCATGCAACGGATAGATGTTCGAGCCAGAAGGCCGGATCCGAAACGGTCGATCGTCGAGCGGGTTCGGCAAATGCCGATTGCGGACCTCTGTCCGCTCTCGTTCTATTCCAGATCTATTGGTAGCCGTAACCGCGCGCCATCGCCGCCGCGAACACCGGGATCAGCAGGAAGACGAAGGCCTCGGCGCGGATATAGGTCTTTACCGAGGCCAGTTCGCCCGCCGGCACGGCGAAGGAGGGATTGGCGCTGGCCTGCCGGTTCCAGGAAATGAAGCGCACGGTCGGGATGATCGAAAGCAGGCCGACAATGCCGAATGCCGCCATCTTGGCCCAGAACATCCAGTTGTAGATGTAGAACTCCCATCCCTTGAGGCCCCAGAGGACACGGCCGATCCCGACGATGATGATGAGTGAGGCGATGATGCCATAGTGGCGGTCGATGCCGGCGAGTCGCTTGAGGGTTACGGCGGGCAGGTCGCCGCGGATCAGCACGAATTCGGCGCCGATGATCCCTGCCAGGGAAAACACCAGCAGATGATGGATAATGGCAAGCACAAGGTCGGTCGTGTCCATGTTTCTTCCTGGGTTGAGCACCAGCCCCGCGTCTGAAAAGGTCGCGCCGCAAATGTGCTGAATCAGCCTGCCGGGAAATTAACACCGTCGGGCAGAATTCCCATAGAAAGCTGCTCCCTGGTCATAGGCGGCGTTGACGCTCGGTCCAGGCAGGTTCGCAGGCATGACCGGACTGAAACGCCCCCTGAATCCGATGTCTGACCTGATCCACGCCGTCTTGACGGAACGCGGGCTGATAAGACTGCCTATGAGGCCCGGCCGGACTACCAGAAGAACGACTATCTCGGCTGGATTGCCCGCGCCAAGCGCCCGGACACCAGGCAGAAGCGGCTGACCAGATGCTGGACGAATTGCAACGTGGCGGTGTCTACATGAACATGGCCTGGCGCGGCTGAAGATCTGCTTCGGCCGCTGTTCTGGATGATGGCGCGTCTTCCGCTGGCCCTTGCACCGCAGGGGCAATTTGCTAAGCGCGGACAAGATCAGCAAGGCAAATCCAATGAACAACCGCAAAGTGACCGTCACTCCCGTCATCGAAACGCAGCGAACCATTCTGCGGGCACACCGGCTGGAGGATTTCGACGCCTATGCAACGATGTGGGGCGACCCCGCCGTCACCCGCTTCATCGGCGGCAAGCCGCGCACGCGCGAGGAAAGCTGGATGCGCTTCCTGCGTCATGCCGGCCTGTGGTCGCTGCTCGGCTACGGCTTCTGGGCGATCGAGGAGAAGGCGACGGGCCGCTTCGTCGGCGAGGCCGGGTTTCACGATCTGAAGCGCGACATGGAACCGTCGATCGAAGGCATTCCAGAGGCCGGATGGGCGCTGGCACCGGAAGTGCACGGGGCGGGCCTTGCCACAGAGGTCGTCGGCCGTGTGCTGGCCTGGGGCGAAGAAACCTTCGGACGGGTGAAAACCGTCTGCATCATCGATCCCGAGAATACCGCCTCGTTGAATGTCGCTGATAAGGTCGGCTATCGCGAGGTGTTGCGGACCACCTATCATGACGCGCCGACCGTGCTGCTGGAGCGGCTGTCCTGAACCTGGATTGCAGATCAGGTAGACTAGCCCGCCTTGCGGCGCAGCTTCCGCGCCAGATCGGCCCATGGATCGACGCTTTCGGCGGCCGGCGTGACGCCTCGGCCTAGCAGCACCGTCGAGGCATCGAACGGCGTCGGTCTGGCGATCCCATAGCCCTGGGCATAGTCGACGCCGATGGTCTTCAGCGCGGCGACGATACCGTCGCTCTCGACGAACTCGGCGATGGTACGCTTGCCCATGACCTTGCCGATGTGGTGGATCATCTCGACCATGGCGCGGTCGATGCGGTCGTCCAGCATGTCCTTGACGAAGCTGCCGTCGATCTTGAGGTAGTCGACCGGCAGGTGCTTCAGATACGCGAAGGACGACATGCCGGAGCCGAAATCGTCGAGCGCGAAGCGGCAGCCCAAGCCGCGCAGATCGGCAATGAAACGCATGGCGTTGGTGAGATTGGCGATAGCGCTGGTTTCGGTGATCTCCAGGCAGATCATGGCAGGCGAAATGCCATGGATGAGGAATTGCTCGCCCAGGAAGCCGAGAAAGCTTTCGTCGCCGAACGTCGCGCCGGAAAGATTGATGGCGCATGTTGCGATGGGCGGCGTGCGCGGATCGGCCTGCCGGGCGGCCAGGATGCGGAAGGTGTTGCGCACCACCCAGCGGTCGATCGACGGCATCAGGCCATAGCGCTCGGCCGCGGGAATGAAACTCTGCGGGGTGACGAAGCTGCCGTCTTCGTCGGTCAGCCGCAACAGGATCTCTATATGCGCTCCCACCTCGACGATGTCGTCGTTGAGCGGCCAGATTTCCTGCGCATGAAGCCGGAAACGGTCTTGCACCAGCGCGGCGTGCAGACGCTGCACCCAGGCCATCTCGCCGAAACGCTCGCGCAAGTCCACGTCGCCCTCGTTGTGGACCTGGACGCGGTTGCGGCCCTTGTCCTTGGCCATGTAGCAGGCGACGTCGGCGGCCCGCAGCGTTTCCGCGATCGTCACCTGCGCATTGGCGATCTCCACCATGCCGATACTGACGCTGGTGTTGAACGTCCTGCCATCCCAGGCGAAATGCAGATTCTGCACAGCCGCGCGCAGCCGTTCGGCGATGTCGCACGCTTCGTCGGCTTCACAATCGACGAGCAGCACGCCGAACTCGTCCCCGCCCAATCGTGCCAGCACGTCGCCCGGCCGCAATTCGCAGGTCAGCAGCGCCGAGATCTGGCGCAGCAACTGGTCGCCCGCCGCATGGCCGCACGTATCGTTGACAAGCTTGAACTGATCGAGATCGAGATACATCAAGGCGTGCTGCCGGGGCTGGCCCTGCAATTCGACGATTGTCCTTTCCAGCCGGCTTTCGAAATCGCGCCGGTTGGCGAGCCCGGTCAACGCATCATGCGAGGCCTGCCACGAAAGCCGCTCGATGTAATCCTCTTCGCGCGTCATGTCGTGGAAGGCGAGCACGGCGCCGACGACCTCGCCGGAAACGAGCAACGGTGCGCCGGTCAATGCGACGGGAACAACGGAGCCGTCCGGCCGCTGCAGCAATTGTGGACGGGCGCTGGAACGGCGCGCTTCGCCGGCCAGGAGACGCTCGACCAACTGCGTTTCTTCAACGCCGGTGCCCTTGTCGATGAGGCGAAAGAATGCTGCGATGGGTTTGCCCCTTGCAGCGCCGAGCGGGCAGGCCAGCAGTTTCTCGGCAACCGCATTCATGTAGTCGAGCCGCCCGTCGCGGCCGGTGCTGACGACGGCCTGGCCGATCGAAGCCAGTGTTATCTGGGCGCGCTCGCGCTCGGCATTGAGCGCCAGCTGGAAGGCCTGGCGCTGCGCAAGGAGCTTGCGCGTGCGCCACACGGCAAGCAGGATCAACAATGCGGCAGTGACGAGATTGGCAAAGGTAAGCAGCATCTGGATGAAGCGCGATCCCTCGCCGAGACTGTCCGAGAAGGCCTTGGACAATGGAGTGACCTGACGATCGAGCCGATGAATTTCCGCCTTCCAGGCGCTGATCTCGGCTGTCGACGCCGGCCCCTTGCCGAGTGTCGCATGCATCGTATCGCCGAGCCGCTGGATGGCGAGGATCATTGTGTCGGCCGCCGCCCAGTGCCGAATAGCGGTATCGAGATAGCTGAACTTCCGGAAATTCTGGAACAGCCAGATCAGCCCGGCAACGTCGTCCGCGTGGTTTCTGCCTTGCAGAAAGCCTGTGCGCGCTGCCTCTGCATCGGGTTCGGGCTGCTCGAGCGCCAGGCGGGCCGAGCGGTCGGCAAGCGGAACGGCGATCGCTTCGCGATACTCGGTGAAGAACGCCTCATTGCCGGTATCCGCATAGAGGCTGAGGAAATAGATGGCGTGCTTTTGCCCCTTGGACCACTGGCTTTCCCCGCCGACATAGGCGCGAACCGCCGAAAGCGTGTACAGGCTGAGGCTGGCGACCAGCGCCTGGACGAGGACGACGGCGATGAACGGCCAGACGAGCCCGAGAAGACGGGGGCTGGCGTCCAGCGATGATGGCGTCTTCGAATTCACGGACGTGCCATGATCCTGTCAGCGCGTCTGTCCGACTGTTTCACCCGTCGGTTAAGACGATTCTCTGCCCCTCATGTCGCGCAAATGGCGACGACAACCGCTTATCACGAGGGACTTAACAGCCAATAAATAGCTCCGTTCGCTTTGAAGCCTTTTCTTGAGTTGGGTGACTGAATATTACGCGGCGTCAATTGACTGTTTGAACTTGAATCGGCTTGTATTCGAAGCTTATCAGTCCTTTTCGGCCTATAACCGCGCGGGTTAGGGCAGGGCCTCCGCTGCAAGACGTGCCTTTTCGAGCATCGAGGCATCCTCGCCGAAGGCTCGAGTGGCGCGGGCCGCCGCCTCGAGCAGCGGCCGTTTCATGCGCTGAAGGAAGGCGGCATCGACGTGCGTGCTCGGCCCAGCCAGCGTCAAAGCGCCGAGCGGGACGCGTCCCGGTCCGAACACCGGTGCCGAGACGCCCGCCGTCTCGGGGTCCCGGTCCCCGACGGCGAGGCAGGTCCGGCGTATGGTCTCATAGGGCTCGCCTGCCTCGCCGGAAAATGCCGCAAGCACGCGTCCGCCCGAACCGACGAGCAAAGGCAACAGGTCGCCCTCGCGTATGGTGTAGCGGATCGGGTGCTTGGATTCGACGCGGTAGAGACAGGTGCGGACGTCGCCCAAGCGGACATAGAAGGCAACACTCTCCCAGCTGTGCTCGGAAAGGTCGCGCATGATCGGCAGCAGGATGTCGACCGCCACGACCGAACGCTGATAGAGCGACCAGGCCGCACTGCTCGGCATCGCGCTGGGCGCTGCCGTCGACCATGGGCCGCAGGCGTCGTCGATCGCAATCGCCCGCATGGCGGCAACCTGCGGTGTCGGCAATGCACTCGGCGACGTGCATGGCGGCGCCGGCGAACAGGCGCTGTCCTTCTACGGTAATATCGCCAAGGCGATCGATGGCGGGGCGGCGTTGGGGAAGGCGGTCTCGGCACGGCTCGACCGGTTCTTCGTCGAGGAAAGGGGTTATGTGCCAGGGCTCGGCCACCGCTTTCACCCGGTCGATCCGCGCGCACCGCGCCTGCCGGAACTGACCCGCGAATTTGCCGCGCGTGGAGTCGTCAATGGAGGGTTCGCCGACATCGCCGAGGCGATCGAGGCGGAGGTCGCACGCCGCAAGGGCAAGGGGATACCGCTCAACATCGATGGCGCCACGGCCGTCATCTATGCGAACTCGGCTTCCCGCCGCCGCTGACGCGCGGGCTCTTCGTGCTGTCACGTTCCGTCGGCATCCTGGCGCACGCCTGGGAACAGTCGCAGCAAAGCGAGCGCAACAAGGGGCCGCTGCCGCGCGAATGGTTGTGGGTCTATACCGGCATGCCGGTACGCCCTCTTCCCGAAAAGGGTGGTAGGAGCGGCTGAGGAATTGTCCTCAGGTTGCATCGGTCGGCGTGGGCTGGGGAAGTGTCAGGGTCTTCACCAGCGTCGAAAGATCCGGTTCGTCGATCAACATCGCCGCGTCGGCCGGCGTCAGCCATGCCCGCTGTCGCCGCTTGGCCTCCTGCCAGTTGGCCAGTTCCTCGGTCACTTCAAGCAGGTAGACGATGACATCGACATGGACAAAGCGGTTGGCCAGCCGCTTCCAGTAGGAATAGGTGCCGGCCGGCTGCTTCAGGGTCTTGCCAAGCACGCCGGCTTCTTCCATCGCCTCGATGGTGGCGGCCTTGCGTCCGTTCTTGCCTTTCATCGGCCATCCCTTGGGGACGATGAAGCGCATCGTCGTTCTCGACGTGACCAGCATCACCTCGAAACTCCCATCCGCGGTCAAGCGAAAGGGGATCGCCGCCACCTGGCGGATTCTTTCCCCTTTCTTGGCCCGGCGTGCGGCCTTCTTCTTCGTGGTTTTCATCTGCAATAGTCCAGTCGGTCAGTGCCCCATAGCGTGACGCGGCGCCTTTGCAAACCCAAACTGCCGCAGGGGCACCCTCAAGGTCCCCTACCATGTAAGTCGGCTAAATAAAAGAAGCCCGCCTGTCAGCGGCAATTGCTCACGGCCGTGCTGCCGATGATCTGCGTCTGGCAGCCCGGCCGGACCCGTGGCACGACCGGCGGTGGCTGCTGGACGATCACGCGGTCCTGGTCGCGGTACTGCTGTTGCTGCTGCTGGAATTGCTGTCGCTGAATGCGGCTCTGCAAGGCCTGCAGATCGTTCTGCTGGATCGGCGCGTTGCTGTTGATCGCGGGATTGGCCACCTGCGCGGAAGCGTGCAGCGCAAAGCCGGCTAAAAAAGTAGCGACCAGCACCGCCGACGCAAGTCTCATCAATAGTCGGCGCGCCGACATCGGCACATTCTTGCTAAAAATCCTGTTCATTCCCGCAATATAGGGTGTTTGTCCGGTGATGCCATGGCGGTCCATCGATCGCCTTGAAATCAATCGTGACCCCGCCCTGTCCCGGCCATCCGGCCAGCGGCCACGGATTGCAGGCGACGCCAGCGCTGGAGACCGGCACGGACATCGCGCCAGCATCGCCTCTATGGAAGGCCCGGGGGCAGAGTTCTTCTCCAACACAAGGAGCGGAGATCGAAGGCCGCTTCGCGGTGGCGGAGAATCTGCCCGGCAACCTCGCATTGCACTTGACGGAAGCGATCGATTCGCCGCTCTATCGGGTCGGCGCCGGCCTCGAGCTGAATGGCGCCGGCATGTCCGCCAGGGACAATGGCGTCTTCGGGGAAACGGTCAAACAGAATGCAGTCAGCGCGCCTCTCAAGGTCAGTTTCCAGGCTGGCTCGAGGCGGAGCCGGGCGGGAGAGGTCTTGATGAGGAAATACGCGTATTTGGTTGCGATGCTGGGTGCGGCCTGCATCGCCGGTGTGCCGGCCGTGGCCGCGCAGACCAAAGGCGACAAGGTGGCGGCTCCGCCCGCCGCGGCCGATGCGCCACAACTGCCGGGCGGGGCATCGGCCTTGTCCGAAACCCATGGCGACTGGACGGTCAATTGCCAGATATCGGGCACGAACAAGGTCTGCAGCCTGTCGCACCAACAGTTCAACAAACAGAGCAACCAGCGGCTGCTGGCGATCGAGCTGTCGAGCAAGACCGGCGACGAGGCGACAGGCACTCTTGCCCTGCCGTTTGGGCTGGCGCTCGCCAAAGGCGTCACCCTGACCATCGATGACCAGAAGCTGGACGGCAGCCTGGCATTCAACACTTGCCAGGCCGTCGGTTGCCTGGTGCCGGTGGCGTTCGACGCCAATGTCACGCCGCTGCTCAAGAATGGCACGACGCTGAAGATCGACGCCTTCGCGGCGGATACGGGACAAGCGGTGAGCTTTTCCATTCCGCTCAACGGTTTCGGCGGCGCGCTCGCCCGTACGGCGGAGCTCTTGTCAAACTGACCGCTCAGTCCGGAATCTGATGCGCGGCGTCCAGCTGGCGTCGCGTGTAGTCTTTGATGTTCGCAATTCCCTAGGGAAGGCGCTGCGCGCTTTTCCAGGGAAAACCGCTCACACTTTTCCTGGAATTGCTCCAATACACGTCAAACGACGATCGTTTTCAGCCGCTCGGCAATGAGGGTGGCGAGCCGCGCCGCCACCTCGTCCTTGGTCATTTCGGGCCATTCCTCGACGCCGGCCTTCGACACGATCCGCACCCGGTTGCGATCGCCGCCCATGACGCCTGAAGGGCCGATGCCGCTTTCGTGCGACACATCGTTGGCGACGATCAGATCGGCGCCTTTCTTCGCGAGCTTGGCCTGGGCATTGCGCAAGAGATCCTGCGTCTCGGCGGCGAAGCCGACGACCAGGCCGGGTCGCTGGCTGTGATGGCCGACGCCGGCCAGGATGTCGGGGTTCTCCACCATGCGCAGCACCGGCGGTCCTTGGCCCGCCACCTTCTTGATCTTTTCGCCGGCCGAATTCTCGCTGCGCCAGTCGGCGACGGCGGCGACGAACACCGCGGCATCGGCGGGCAAAAGCTGTTCGACCGCATCGCGCATTTCCTGCGCACGTTCGACATGAATAGTCTTCACGCCAGCCGGGTCGGCGATGCTCACGGGACCGGAGACGAGGCGCACATCGGCGCCAAGCCTTGCCAATGCGGCGGCGATGGCGTGGCCCTGCTTGCCGGAGGAACGGTTGGCGATATAGCGCACCGGGTCGATCGGCTCATGCGTCGGGCCGGAGGTGACGATGATCCTACGCCCCGCCAGCGGCTTGGGGCCGGCATCGAGCAGCGCCTCGACTGCGGCGACGATCTCCAGCGGTTCAGCCATTCGGCCTTCACCGGCCTCGTTGCTTTCGGCCATCTCGCCCCTGGCAGGGCCGACGAAAGTGACGCCGTCCTTGCCCAAGGTCGCGCGGTTGCGGCGGGTGGCCGGATGCGACCACATTTTCGGATTCATCGCCGGCGCCATCAGTACCGGCTTGTCGGTGGCCAGCAGCACAGTGGAGGCCAGATCGTTGGCGTGACCATTGGCGAGCTTGGCCATCAGATCGGCGGTGGCGGGAGCCACGACCAGAAGATCGGCCTCCCTCGACAGCCTGATATGGCCGACATCGTGCTCGTCATTGCGGTCGAACAGTTCGGTGAAGACGTGGTCGGCCGACAGCGCGCCAACCGACAGCGTGGTGACGAATTCCTGCGCTGCGGCAGTCATCACCACCCTTACTGCCGCACCATGCTCGCGCAGCCGGCGGATCAGGTCCAGCGCCTTGTAGGCGGCGATGCCGCCACCGATGATAAGCAGGATGCGCTTGCCGGAAAGCGTGCCCCGCGGAAGGATCTTGCCCGCAGGGGCCGCAACCGCGGTCGCCGCACTGTGCATGCTGGTCAGTTCGCGCAAGGTGTTTTCGATCTGGTCGATGCGGCCGGATCCGATCTGACCGTCGACGGCGGCCCGGATCATCACCCTGGCCTGCTCCTCCATGGAGCGGTTGTTTTCCGCCGCCAATCGGCGCAGCAACTCCTTGACCTCATCGTCAAGGTTGCGGATCGTGATGCTTGCCATGTGATTGCACTTTGCTCATGCCGGCCGAAGGCGATGATAGCAATGCAATCAATTTGCCGCAAGTTGCGGGCTCACCCTTCGTTTTTTCAGGTCTAAAGAATCTTCCATGCGATACAGACCAGCGTCAGCGCGATCACCCACAGCGCGACGCGGCCGGAGCGGCTGTAGCGTGCCTCGGCCTTGCCGATGGCACGCGCCGTGGTCTCGTCGAAACGCAGGCCGTGCTCGGCCATCAGGTCGATCTCGCGCGACAGCCGGTCGGTGCGCGCGGCAAGCTCCGGCGCCTGGCGAGCGAGCGTCAGCAGCGCCTTGGCGCCGTCGCGCGCATCGATCATCATGCTGCGGGGGCCAAGGTTTCCTGCGATCCAGCTGCCGACCACCGGCTCGGCGGTCTTCCACATGTTGAAGCCCGGATCGAGCGTGCGCGCCACGCCCTCGACCACGACCATGGTCTTCTGCAACAGGATCAGTTCCGGCCGCGTCGCCATGTCGAAGAGTTCGGTCACCTCGAACAGCAGCGTCAGCAGCTTGGCCATGGAAATGGTCTCGGCCGGCTGGCCGTGGATCGGCTCGCCGATGGCGCGGATCGCTTGCGCGAAGGCCGCGACATTGTGCTGGCGCGGCACGTAGCCGGCCTCGAAATGCACTTCGGCGACGCGCAGATAATCACGCATGATGAAGCCGTAGAGGATTTCGGCGAGGAAGCGGCGCTCCTTCTTGCCGAGACGTCCGGCAATGCCGAGATCGACGGCGACGATGGTGCCGTCCTCCTCGACGAACAGATTGCCCGGATGCATGTCGGCGTGGAAGAAGCCGTCGCGCAGCGTATGGCGCAGGAATGACTGGACGAGATTGGCGGCGATCGCCTTCAGATCGTGGCCGGCCTCCTCCAGGCCTGCGATGTTGTTCATCTTGACGCCGTCGACCCATTCCATGGTCAAAACGTCACGGCCGGTGCGCTCCCAGTCGACGGATGGCACGCGAAAGCCCGGATCGTCCTTGGTGTTCTCCCCAAGTTCGGAGAGCGCCGCCGCCTCGAGGCGCAAATCCATCTCGATCTTGGTTGTCTGCGCCAGCGTCTCGGTCACCTCGACAGGCCGCAGGCGGCGCGAGGAGGGGATGTATTTCTCCTGCAGGTGGGCGGCGAGGAAATAACTTTCGAGATCCTGGAAGAAGCGGCGGCGCACGCCGGGCCGGATGACCTTCACCGCGACCTTGGCGGCAGCGCCATCATGGATGGCTTCGGCGGCATGGACCTGGGCGATCGAAGCGGCGGCGACGGGGTCGCCGAACTCGGCGTAGAGATCACTCACCTTGCGCCCGAGCGAGGCTTCGATGGCCGCTACCGCCTCAGTTCTCGGGAAGGTGTGCATCTTGTCCTGCAACATGGCGAGATCGAGCGCCATATCGTTGCCGACGACGTCGGGCCGCGTTGCCAGGAACTGGCCGAGCTTGACATAGGACGGGCCGAGCCGGACCACCGCCTTCGCCAGCCGGTCGCTGCGCTCATAGGCGAGCGCGCGGCGGCGGGTGAACAGCCGCGCCAGCCGCCAGCCGAATTTCGGCAGGCCTGACAGTTCCTCGCCCGGCAGGGCGGCGATGACGCCCTCGCGCACCAGCACCCAGCCGGCCCGCGCGAGCCTGAAACCGGCGCCGACGCTGCTCATGGCCGCACCAAGGCCGGTTCTTGAGGCCGGCATGAGCCATATCGAGAATGGGAAATGCGGGCCAGCCTCAAAGCTTCCAGCCCGAATGAAGCGCGGCAATACCGCCGGAATAGTTGCGGAAGGAAACACGGTCGAAACCGGCGCGGGAAATCATTGCCGCGAAATTCTGCTGGTTGGGGAATTTCGCGATCGATTCAACCAGATAGGAATAGGGCTCGCCGTCGCCGGTAACCATCTTGCCGATCTTGGGGATGGCATTGAACGACCAGGCTTCATAGGCCTTGTCGAGCAACGGCATCTCGACCTCGGAAAATTCCAGGCACAGGAACCGGCCGCCGGGCTTCAACACGCGGAACGCTTCTGCGAGCGCGACATCGATGCGCGGCACGTTGCGGATGCCGAATGCGATGGTGTAGGCGTCGAAGGTGGCGTCGGTGAAGGGCAGTTCCTCGGCATTGGCCTCGACGAAATCGGTGTTGCCGGACAGGCCTTTCTTTTCGGCCCGGTCGCGGCCGACAGCGAGCATCGAGCCGTTGATGTCGAGCACGGTGGCGTGGGCGCTGCCATGGCTGGCATCGACGATGCGGAAGGCAATGTCGCCGGTGCCGCCGGCCACATCCAGGACCTTCCAGCCCGGCCGCTTCGGCGGGTTGAGCCAGGTGACCATGGCATCCTTCCACAGCCGGTGCAGGCCTGCCGACATCAGGTCGTTCATCAGGTCGTAGCGATTGGCGACCTTGTGGAAAACATCGTTGACCAGGGACTGCTTCTCGCCTTCCCCCACACGCTTGAAACCATAGGAGGTTTCCATGCCGCCCGCGGCCGTGGTTCTCTCAACTGACATTTTTTTGATCCGTCATAAAACCGGCGGGACCATAGCCGATCGATGCTGTGGGCGCTATTGTTTAAGGCGCGGTGTTCAGCCGCGCTTCCAGGTGGTGGGTTTTCAAGACCTGGACTGACCGACGGGATGTTTGAATGCCTTTGAAAGCGGAACTGCACTGCCATATTGAAGGGGCAGCGGCGCCAGAGCTCGTCATCCGCCAGGCGCAGAAATACGGCGAGGATGCCTCGCCCTATATCCAGAACGGTTCCTTCGTCTGGCACGATTTTACGTCCTTCCTCGCGGCTTACGATTTTTCCGCCGATCTGTTCCGCACCGAAGAGGATTACGCGCGGCTGGCCGATCACTATCTGACCAGTCTTGCCCGCGATGGCGCCATCTATTCCGAAGTCTTCACCTCGCCGGACCATGCGACGAAAGCCGGGCTCTCGCCCAAGGCCTATACCGATGCGCTGGGCGAAGGCATGCTGCGCGCCAAGGCCAAGACCGGCATTGAGGGCCGCATGATCGTCACCGGCGTGCGCCATGTCGGCGTGGAATCGATCGAACGGGCGGCACGCTTCGCGGCGCGCTGCGGGAATCCGCTGGTCACTGGCTTCGGCGTTGCCGGCGACGAACGCGTGGGCGAGATGGAGGACTATGTCAGGGCTTTCGAGATCGCGCGCGAGGCCGGGCTCGGCATCACCATCCATGCCGGCGAGCTGACGGGCTGGGAGACGGTCCAGGCGGCGCTTGACCATATCCGCCCCTCGCGCATCGGCCACGGCGTGCGCGCTATCGAGAACCCGGATCTTGTCCGGCGCATCGCCGACGAAGGCATCGTCCTGGAGTGCTGCCCCGGCTCCAACATCGCGCTCAAGGTGTTCGACAGTTTTGCCGACCATCCGTTTCCCGCCTTGCAGGCCGCCGGCTGCAAGGTGACGCTCAACTCCGACGACCCGCCCTATTTCTGGACCTCGATCAAGCGCGAATACGATATCGCGGCGGAGCATTTTGCCATGAACGAAAAGGCGCTTGCCGCCGTCACCAGAACCGCCATCGAAGCCGCCTTTGTCGACAGGAAGACCAAGGCGGCACTTCTTGCCCGGCTGAACGGCGCGGCGCGCTGACTTTCTTCCGACAAAGCTGTGGTCGATGACGGCCAAGCGGTTCCTTGGCCGGTCCATAGTCGCTAGGGTCGTTCCAGCTGCCTGAAGCGCGTCCGCGCGCCGGGCGACACGCATCAGGAGAACATCATGAAGGGCGTCACCGTCGTCGACCATCCGCTTGTCCAGCACAAGCTGACCATCATGCGAAAGAAGGAGACGTCCACGGCCGGTTTCAGGCGGCTGTTGCGCGAGATATCGCTGCTGCTCGGCTACGAGGTCACGCGCAATCTCGAGCTGACGACGACGACCATCGAAACGCCGATCGAGACCATGGAAGCGCCGACGCTGGAGGGCAAGAAGCTGGTGTTCGCTTCGGTGCTGCGCGCCGGCAACGGTCTGCTGGAAGGCCTGCTCGACCTGGTGCCGGCGGCGCGCGTCGCCCATATCGGCCTCTATCGCGACCACGAGACGCTGGAGGCGGTCGAATATTTCTTCAAGGCGCCAAGCGATCTCGCCGACCGGCTGGTGATCGTCGTCGATCCGATGCTGGCGACGGCCAATTCGGCGATCGCGGCGATCGACAAACTGAAAGGGCGCGGCGCCACCAACATCCGCTTCCTCTGCCTTTTGGCGGCGCCCGAAGGCATCGAGCGTTTCACCAAGGCGCATCCGGACGTTCCGGTCTTCACGGCCTCTATCGACCGCCAGCTCAACGAGAAGGGCTACATCATGCCCGGCCTCGGCGACGCCGGCGACCGCATGTACGGGACGAAATAGCAGCAGGCCAAGTTGCCTCGTACTGTTTACCGAATATTTACGCAACGGCGCGGTTTTAGCCCCCGTTAAAGCGGCAAATACCATGCCGGGGCTAAACGATTGGCTCTCACGAAGGCCGATCCATGCTGCGCAAGCTTCTCATCCTTGGCGTTTTCGCCGGTACATCGGCATCGATACCGGTTGTGTATCGGTCGAACCCGCAAATCATCGAAAACCTGCTGAAATCGACGGCGACGAGCAAACCCGCGATCGAAACCCAACAGGACGTCAATCTGGCATCGGTGCCCGACAAGCCGGCGGCGCCGTTGGCGCTCGGCCGCAAGGTCGTCGTCACGGCGGACGAGCGCGGACACTTTTCGTCGGCCTTCAAGCTCAACGGACGTCAGGTCGACGCCATGATCGATACCGGCGCCACGCTGGTCGCCATCAACACCTCGACGGCACGCAGGATTGGCCTGTCGCTGAACCCTTCCGACTTCAGTCACGAGGTCAGCACCGCCAATGGCTCGATCAAGGCCGCCGTGGCAATGATCGACCGGCTGCAGATCGGCAGCATCACGGTCAATGACGTCCAGACCATCGTGCTCGACGACAAGGCGCTGCACATCAACCTGATCGGTATGAGCTTCCTCAATCGGCTTGGCAAATTCCAGGCCGAGAATGGCACGCTGCTGCTCGTTCAGTAGTCAGCCGCGCGGAAGTATCCGCCGGATGACCGACTTGTCGGCGGCCGGCTTTGACGGCCCAATCGCATAGGCCGAAACCACGGTGGCGGCGGCCGCCTCGGCATCGGAGGGCGAGCGGGCGTGGATCAGTGCCAGCGGGTCTCCGGCATGGACTTCCGCGCCTATGGGCAGCAGCCTGGTGATGCCGACGCTGGGGTCGATCTTGTCGTCAGGCCTCGTGCGCCCGCCGCCCAGGCCAACCACCGCAAGGCCGATGTCGCGGGTGGCGATACCGGTGACGAAACCGTCCGTCGTCGCCCTGACCGCGAATTCCGTGGCTGCCACGGCCAAATATTTTTCCGGCTTCTCGATGAAATCGGCGGGGCCGCCGAGCACCGCCACCATGCGGGCGAAGGTGGCGGCGGCGCGGCCGCTGGTGAGCGTCTCGGTGGCGCGCCGCAAGCCATCCTGGTTGGACGACACCAGTCCCGTCGACTGCAGCATTTCGGCGGCCAGCGCCAGCGTCACATCCTCCAGCCGCCGGTCGCGCAGACGGCCGGTGAGGAAATCGACGGCGCTGCGCACCTCGACGGCATTGCCGGCGGCCGAGGCCAGCGGTTCGTTCATGCCGGTGATCAGCGCCGAGACCTTCAGTCCGGCGCCGCTGGCGACCTCGACCAGGCTGTTGGCGAGCGCGGTCGCGTCGCGCGACTTCTCCATGAAGGCGCCATTGCCGACCTTGACGTCGAGCACCAGCGAGCCCAGACCGGCGGCCAGCTTCTTGGACAGGATCGAGGCGGTGATCAGCGGGACCGACTCCACGGTGCCGGTGACGTCGCGTATGGCATAGAGCCGGCGGTCGGCGGGCGCCAGATCGGCGGTCTGGCCGATGATGGCGCAGCCGGTTTCCAGCACCGCCTGGCGAAACAACGCGAGATCGGGCTGGGTGATGTAGCCGGGGATCGCATCCATCTTGTCCAGAGTGCCGCCGGTATGACCAAGGCCGCGGCCCGAAATCATCGGCACATAGGCGCCGCAGGCGGCGACGATCGGCGCCAGCATCAGCGAGACATTGTCGCCGACGCCACCGGTCGAATGCTTGTCGGTGACCGGGCCGGGCAGGTCCGACCAGTCGAGCACATTGCCGGAATCGCGCATGGCCAGCGTCAACGCCACGGCCTCGTCGCGGTTCATGCCGTTGAAGAACACCGCCATGGCGAAAGCCGCGGCCTGGCCATCGGTGACGGCGCCCGAGGTCACGCCGCCGATGAAGGCAGCGATTTCACCGGCCGAGAGCCTGTGACCGTCTCGCTTGTGGCGGATGATTTCCTGCGGAAGCATCAGCTCTCCAGCAGTCCGTCGCGGAACACTCTGTGCAGGACCGTTGCCAGCCGCGACCCGCCGACCGGCGCCATGTCCTTGGTCTCCTGGTGCGAAAGCTCGGCTCCGGTCATGCCGGCCGCCAGATTGGTGATGACCGAACAGGCGGCGACGCGCAGGCCAAGGAAACGGGCGAGAATGACTTCCGGAACGGTCGACATGCCGACGGCGTTGGCGCCCATGATGCGCGCCATGCGGATTTCGGCCGGCGTTTCGAAGCACGGGCCGGAAAACCACATATAGACGCCCTTGTGCAGCGCGGTGCCGGTTGCCTTGGCGGCGCGTTCGATCGCCTTGCGGATGCCGGCATCATAGGCTTCGGTCAGGCCGACGAAGCGGCGGTCGCTGGGCTCGCCGATCAGCGGATTGCTGCCGGAGAAATTGATGTGGTCGGTGAGCATCATCACCGAGCCTGGCGGCATGTCCGGGTCGACCGAACCGGCGGCGTTGGTGAGGATCAGTTTGGTGATGCCGATGCCGGCGAGCACTTCCAGCACCGGGCGCATCGCCGCCGCGTTGCCGTGCTCGTAGTAATGGGCGCGGCCGGACAGCATCAGCACCGGCGTGCCGGCAAACAGGCCTGCCACCACTTCGCCGGCATGGCCGCTGACGCCGCTCCTGGGAAAGCCGGGCAGGTCGGCATAGGGGACGCGGATCGGGTGCTCGATCCGGTCGACAAGGACACCGAGGCCCGATCCCAGCACCAGTGCCGTCGACGGCGCCAGGCCGTCCAGCCTTTCGATCAGATGGTCCACCGCCTTTTCGGTCATTGCAGCCCGCTCTTCATTTGAGCCAATTCCTCATTTCAAGATGTCGCCGCGGAAACCATAGGGCAGCATGTCACCCATGGTCACGGTCTCGGCCACGCCCGTATTGTCGCAGAGGTAGAGTTTTGTGTCCGGTTGGCAGAATTCGGCCAGCCGCTGGCGGCAGCCGCCGCAAGGCGAGCATTTGGCCATGCGTTCGGCAAGGACGGCGATTTCGACGATCTTGCCACCGCCGCCCATAATGTAGTGGCCGAGCGCGGTGGTCTCGGCGCACCAGCCTTCCGGATAGGAGGCGACTTCGATGTTGGCGCCGGTGAAGACGCGTCCGTCCTCGGTGCGCAAGGCCGCGCCCACCGGAAATTTCGAGTAGGGCGCATAGGCCTTGGCCATGGCGGCTCTGGCCGCTTCGAACAGATCATGCGACATTTCAGCTGTTCTCTCCGATGATCGTGTCCAAAACCCGGCGCGAGGCACGCGCCGGGCCGTCAACCCTTAAAGCGCGTCGCGTCGAAACGGATTCAGGCGATGCGCTTTAACTCTCTGTTTTATGCATGTCGTTCGCCCAAAACCGAGGTCACTTTTGGGCGACATGCATTAGCGTTCCTTGACGTAGGGCACGCCGCCGGCACGCGGCGGGATGGCTTTGCCGATGAAGCCGGCGAGCAGAATGACGGTGAGGATATAGGGCAAGGCCTGCATGAACTGCACCGGCACCTTGCCGATGATCGGCAAGGGTGATCCCTGCAGGCGGATCGCCGCCGCGTCGAGGAAACCGAACAGCAGGCAAGCGAACATGGCGTTGACCGGCTTCCACTTGGCGAAGATCAGCGCGGCCAGCGCGATGTAGCCCTTGCCGGCGGTCATATCCTTCACGAAGCCGCCATTCTGCACCATCGACAGATAGGCGCCGGCGACGCCGGTGAGGATGCCGGTGCAGATCAGGGCGCGGTAGCGCAGCCAGGCGACCGAAATGCCGGCGGTGTCGACGGCGGCCGGGTTCTCGCCGACGGCACGCAGCCTGAGGCCGAAGCGGGTGCGGAACAGCACCCACCAGGTGAACGGCACCATCAGGAAGGCGAGGTAGACCAGCAGCGAATGGCCCGAGATCAGTTCCGCATAGATCGGCCCGATGATCGGCACGTCCCTGACCGCCTCGGCGCCGGGCCAGACAATCGCGTCGAACCGCTCGCCCGGCTGCAGAGCAGGCGTGCGCCCGCCCTGCTGGAACCAGGCCTGACCGAGGATGATGGTCGATCCGGCGGCGATGAAATTGATCGCCACGCCGGAAACGATCTGGTTGCCGCGGTGGGTGATCGAGGCGAAGCCGTGCACCATGGCGAAGGCGACCGAAATCAGGATCGCCATGCCGAGGCCGATAAAGGCCGAATGGAACACGGAAGCTGCGGCGGCGCCGGCGAAGGCGCCGACCAGCATCTTGCCTTCCAGCCCGATGTCGAAGATGCCGGAGCGCTCGGAAAAGAGGCCGGCGAGGCAGGCGAGCAGCAATGGCACCGACAAGCGGATGGTCGAGTCCAATATCTGCACGATGGCGATAAAGACATCCATCTCAGGCGCCCTTTCCCTTGACCGCTTCCATGCCGACCGATCTCGGACTGAACGAGGCGAACAGCGCCTGGATGTAAGGCCTGAACATGTGTTCGAGTGCGCCGGCGAACAGGATCACCAGGCCCTGGATGATGACGATCATGTCGCGGCTGATCGCCGGCATCTCGAAGGCGAGTTCGGCGCCGCCCTGATAGAGCATGCCGAACAGGACCGCCGCCAGCACGATGCCGACCGGATGCAGGCGCCCCATCAGCGCCACGGCGATGCCGACGAAACCGGCGCCGGAGACGAAGTCGATCGCGACATTGTGCTGGTCGCCCATCACCGGATTGAGCGCCATCATGCCGGCCAGCGCGCCCGAGATCATCATCGCGGTGATGATGATGCGGGTTTCCGAAATGCCGGCATAGCGCGCCGCCTTGGGGCTATGGCCATAGGTGCGCATCTCATAGCCGAGCTTGGTGCGCCAGATCAGCAGCCAGACCAGGAAGGCCATGAGCAGCGCCAGCAGGAAGGTGACGTTGAGCGGCGCCGAGCGGATCTTGGCGCCGAACAGCTCGATGATCCAGTTGAGTTTCGGCAGTTCGGCGCCGGCAAGGAAGTTGCGGGTCTGCGGTGCCTGCGACCCCGCCGGCTTCAGCGGTCCGACCAGCAGATAGACCATGATCGAGGCGGCGATGAAGTTGAACATGATGGTGGTGATGACGATGTGCGAGCCGCGCCGGGCCTGAAGGTAGGCGGGGATCAGCGCCCACAAGGCGCCCACAAGCGCCGAAGCGACGATGGCCATCGGAAATGTCAGCCACCAGGGCAGGGTGCTGTCGAAGGACAGGCAGACGATGGCGATGCCGAGGCCCGCAATGTAGGCCTGTCCCTCGGTGCCGATGTTGAACAGGCCGCAATGCGCCGCCATCGCCACCGAAAGCCCGGTGAAGATGAAGGTGGTGGCATAGAAGAGGGTGAAGGCGATGCCCGTTCCCTTGCCGAAGGCGCCCTCGACCAGGATGACGGCGGCGCGGAACGGGTTCTCGCCGACCAGAAGCACGACGAAGCCGGCGACGATGAAGGCCACCGCCAGGTTGATCAGCGGGATCAGCCCATAATCGGCCCAGGCCGGCAGTTTGGCGTATGGCGTGCTCAAAGTGCTGCCTCCTGACGCTCGACGCCCGCCATCAGCAGGCCAAGCTCGCCCTCGGTCGCTTCCGGACCGCGCTCACCGACGATGCGGCCGGCAAACATCACGAGGATGCGGTCGGAGAGCGAACGGATCTCGTCGAGTTCGACCGAGACCACCAGCACCGCCTTGCCCTGGTCGCGCATGGCGATCAGGCGCTTGTGGATGAATTCGATGGCGCCGACGTCGACGCCGCGCGTCGGCTGGCCGACGATCAGCACACCCGGATCCTGTTCCATCTCCCGCGCCAGGACGATCTTCTGCTGGTTGCCGCCGGAGAAGTTCGCCGTCTTCAGGCGCGGATTGCCAGGCCGGATGTCGTATTTTTCGATCTTGTCCTTGGCATCAGCCATGATGGCATCGACGTTGAGGAACGGCCCTTTGAGATAGCGGGGGTCGTCGTGATAGCCGAGAATGGAATTCTCGTTCTCCTCGAAGGCCAGCACCAGCCCGACATGGTGCCGGTCCTCCGGCACATGGGCGAGGCCGCGGTCGCGCAATTCGCCGGGATCGGCTGCACCCGTCAGGTCGATCGGCTTGCCGTCGAGCATGACCGAGCCGGAAACGGCATGCCTGATGCCGGAAATCGCCTCGAGCAGTTCGGATTGGCCGTTGCCGGCGACGCCGGCGATGCCGACGATCTCGCCGGCACGCAGGTCGAAGGAGATGTCGTCGACCATGGTGACGCCACGCGAATCCTTCACCGTCAGGTTCTTGACCGCGAGCTTGACGGCGCCGGCTTCCGCTTCGCCCTTTTCGACCCTTAGAAGCACGCGCCGCCCGACCATCAGTTCGGCCAGTTCGCCCACCGTCGTCTTGCTGGTTTCGCGCGTCGCCACCATCGTGCCCTGGCGCATGACCGAGACATTGTCGGTGATGGCCATGATCTCGCGCAGCTTGTGGGTGATCAGCACCACCGTCTTACCCTGTTCCTTCAATTGCTTGAGGATGCGGAAGAGATGGTCGGCTTCGGCCGGCGTCAAGACGCCCGTCGGCTCGTCGAGAATGAGGATCTCGGCGCCGCGATAGAGCGCCTTGAGGATTTCGACGCGCTGCTGCAGGCCGACCGGCAGTTCCTCGATGATGGCGTCGGGGTCGACTTCGAGCCCATATTCCCTTTCGAGGCGGTCGAGTTCGGAGCGCGCCTTGGCGATGCTGCTTTTCAAGAGGGCATCGCTTTCGGCGCCGAGAATGATGTTTTCCAGCACCGAGAAATTGTCGACCAGCATGAAATGCTGGTGCACCATGCCGATGCCGAGCGCGATCGCGTCATTGGGGGTCTTGATCGATGCCGGCTTGCCGCCGACATGGATTTCGCCGCTGTCGGCCTGGTAGAATCCGTAGAGGATCGACATCAGCGTCGACTTACCGGCGCCGTTCTCGCCGACGATGCCGTGGATGGTGCCGCGCGCGATCTCCAGATTGATGTCGCGGTTGGCGCGCACGGCGCCAAAACTCTTGTTGATGCCGATCAGTTCGATTGCGGCTTGCGCCATGCAGCCAGTCCCACTCTTATTTTTTTATCGCTTGGTCAAAATGCCTAGCATGACGCCCGGCCCGTGCCAATTGGCCGGAGCAGTATCCACTCTCGGCAAATCCCGGTGCGCTTGTCAATTTCCAACGTGTCCGCAGGCTTCATATTCGCTAATATGACGGCGTCGAAATTCGCATCACGACGCAAGGCATTGTGGTGCAAGATCAGGGACTGCGAATGAACATGCCCGCCGACCGGCTGACGACGCTGGAAATCCGCGCCGCCGAGCAGGAAAGGACCATCGAGGAACTGTCGGGACAGATCGCCGAGCAGTGGACGGTGATCGAGCGCATGCAGCGCAAGCTCGACGCGCTGACCGATCGCTTCCTGGCACTGGAGGAGCAGGCGGCGCCCGACGTGCCGGTGACCAAGCCGCCGCATTGGTGAGGACGAGGGGAGGGAACAAGCCATGGTCGGTGAAAGGGATCGTATCGCGCGAGCCGGCGACTACGTGCTCGGCCTGATGAACGATACCGATCGCGAACGGGCCGAGCGCGATCTGGAGATAGACCCTGCCTTCCGCGACGCCGTGCTGCAGCTTGCCGAACGCATGCATGTGTTTGATCGTGCCGAAAAGCCTGCCTTGCCTGCCAATCATTGGACGCTGGTGACGCAACGCCTCGCCGAATTGCCACAGATGCGCAGCGTTGGGCTCGGCAATGATGCCAAACCGCAGACGGTGATCCGAAGCCTGTCCCGGTCACCATACGGCGTTGGCGTGCATTCGCTTGGCGGCCGGCGCGGATTTGTCGTCGCCGTCGTGCTGATAGTGGTCTTCGCGCTCGGCTATTTCGTCGGAAAACTATAGGCCGACGCAGAACCGCCGGGCTTTCACCCGGCGGTTCGCAAATCAGTCTCTGCCGATCAATAAGGGCAGGCGTTGTCTGCCGTGTAGTCGTGCACCTGGATCTTGCCGGAGATGATGTCGGCCTTGGCCTTCTCGACCGCCGCCTTCATCTCGTCCGTCACCAGCGCCTTGTTGTTGTCGTCCATGGCGTAGTCGACGCCGCCTTCCTTGAGGCCGAGATTCTCGACGCCACCCTTGAAGGTGCCGTTCTTGCCATCCATGAAGGCGGTGTAGACGGCAATGTCGACGCGCTTCATCATCGAGGTCAGCACCTTGCCGGGCTGCAGGCCGTTCTGGTTGGAATCGACGCCGATGCCGAGCTTGCCGGCATCAGCCGCCGCCTGCAGCACGCCGACGCCGGTGCCGCCGGCCGCGGCGTAGACCACGTCGGCGCCCTGGTCGATCTGCGTCTTGGCGATCTCGCCGCCCTTGGCCGGATCGTTCCAGGCGGCCGGGGTGTCGCCGGTCATGTTCTGAATGACGTCGGTAGCGCCGGCCGACTTGGCGCCGCCGACATAGCCGCATTCGAACTTGCGGATCAGCGGGATGTCCATGCCACCGATAAAGGCAACCTTCTTGGTCTTCGAGGCCATCGCCGCCATGATGCCGACGAGATAGGAACCCTCGTTTTCCTTGAACACCAGCGAGCGGACATTGGGCATATCGACGGCATCGTCGATGATGGCGAAGTTGAGGTCGGGATAATCTTTCGCGACCGCTTTCAGCGCATCTTCCCAGGCAAAGCCCGCCATGACGATCGGGTTGTGGCCGTCCTCGGCGAAGCGGCGCAGCGCCTGCTCGCGCTGCGAGGCGTTGGACACTTCGAACTCGACATAGGGCGTGCCGGTCTCGGTCTTGAACTTCTCGGCGCCATGGAAGGCAGCCTCGTTGAAGGATTTGTCGAACTTGCCGCCCAGATCATAGAGGATGGCCGGCTGGACATCCGCGGCGAAAGCCGGAAGAACCATTGCGGTTGCGGCCAGGAGGCCGAGAACGATACGTTTCATGTGATCCACACCCTGTCGGTTATTTTTTCCGTTACGCCCCGCCTGCCTGCCCGGTTCTGCGGCCGGCATGCGACGTCAGCCAGGAGTGTATTCCCCTCCCGCTCGGCGGCAATCTGGCACGGCCCGAAACAAAATTCACGCGGAATTTTGACCTTTTGGAAAAGCGTGCCGGGGCAGGCCGCGCCGCAGCTCGATCTTGCCTGGCGAACCTTTGCCGATCAGTTGGCGGCGAATTGGCCGGTGCGCCGCTGGCGCCTGTAGCCGATGGCGTAGAGCAGGAAGGCCAGCACCGCGAACACGGCAAATCCCGGCTGGTCGAGCACCCAGGCGATGGCGCCATCCCACAAAAGCGGGCTGGCCTTGGCGCGGACGAAGGTTTCGAAGGCCGCCCGCGTTTCCGGCGACACCGCCAGCCAGCTGGCATTGAGCGGGGTCAGCACAAGCGCCGAAGCCGCCACCGTGCGCGTCGTGTCGAGCACCGCCATGATGACGGAGACCGACAGCGCGACCATCGCGGCAAGGCGGAAAATGAAGCGAAACATCCAGGTTCTCCCCCGGCCGATCCTGGATGCTTTCCCAAGGGATCTCCGGCACGTGTCCCGAAACGAGAAATAGAATTTGTCTGGCCCGCCCGCAACCGCGATACGCGAATTTGAAGGCCCGCGCTTTTCTGTCCCTATGCCACAGGCTTGCGCCTGCGCCGATGGACGAGCCAGACGGCGAGAATGCCGCCGCCAATGGCGCCGACCACCAGCCCGGCCAGGCCGATGAAGGCGGCGAAATAGCCGCAGCCACCCTCGAAGCAGCTCACCTGGGCGACATCGGCGATCACCGAGCCGGCGAAGAAGCCGACAAGGGCACCGATGACGGCGCCCAGAATGATGCCGAGCAAGGCGGCGATGATGGAAACGAAGACCGGCGGCGCTTCGGTTTGCGGCCTGGCGTAGACGGTCCCGGCGCCCGAGCCGGGGCGCAACAGGTAGATGCAAAGCAGGCCGATGCCGATCTCGATGGCGGTGATGCCGAGGCTCCTGGCGGAGAAGACGAATTCCGGCACGGTCAGCACATAGGCCTGTCTCGCCAGCACCCAGACGATGGTGGCGATCTGCCAGATGGTGAAATGGCGGGGGAAACGCCCTGAACGGCCAAAGGCGAGGCCGAGCAGGTAAAGCCCCCACAGGATGGTGATGACATTGGCGACGAGCCCGCCAACGAGGAAATAGAAGATCTTGTCGGGCAGGCCGGAATTGCCGACCAGCCACCATGCCGAGGCCAGGCCATAGACCGACCACGCCATGACGAAGATGAGCCAGCCCACCGGGACGTAAAAAAGGTCGCCACCCGGGCGGCCGGCCGGCGCCTGCCCACTCGGTTGTTCGCTGCTCGATGTCATGTCCGGACGATGCCCCCGCAAAGCCTCTGCCTCACTCGACAGGTGGCCGGCGGCGAAGTCAAGCGCGGCGGGTCTTATGGCCTTGCCTGTGCACATCATTCGGCGCCGGCGCCGGCGGAAACCGGTGCGAGGGCGGCCCCGCGAACCGCCATGTGGCCGGCAAAGCGAATAGAGTGCCGTTATGGCTTGGCATTCGGCGCGGGATCGACTAGATGAGCCCCGCGCCTGTTGCTTCGACGGCTCAGGTGCCGGGGAAGGATGTCCGCTGGTTGGGCGGCATCCATGGCGCGGACATTCCGCGCCGCGGCCCCAAGGAGATGCATCTCCCCAACCCGCGCGGCGAAACCGGCCGGCGCGAAGGCACGGACGGAGAGGTGGCCGAGTGGTTGAAGGCGCACGCCTGGAAAGTGTGTTTACGGGAGACCGTAACGCGGGTTCGAATCCCGCTCTCTCCGCCATTTTTCGTACTAACATATTGATTTTATTGGCTTTATTGAAACGCGTCGATATCTATCAACTTTTCTACCCACGATAGGATTATTTTCCTCGTTTCATCCGTCCGCAAATCGTCTGTGGCGACGCAGAGACTCCCCTTCCGAACTGTTAGCCATGCGACTGTAGCAGGACCGGCGCCACCCAGTTTTCAAGTATGGCCATTGCGTGCCGCGCAAAAGCCATACGATCGACCCCTTGCCCGACAATCGATGTGGCCAGGAACTGAGCTATGACTCATCGCACGGGCGCAAGAAATGCTTCCAGTTGCGGTTGCCATTTGGTCCCCCTCACTGCCCGCGCGCTTCGCACGCGAGGCTGGTTGTCCCCAATCTGATCCCCAAGGTTCGCCCAAGTATATCTTTGCATCACAGCATCAAAGTATGGTTATGATTTAGTTTTTTAAGCCATTGATTTTGTTTAATAAATTCGATCGTATCGCGATCCGGAACATATTGACTGCGGCGGCCGTCCCCGGCATCATTGCCGTTATTGGACCATTGCTTTGAAAGAGGAGTAATCAGAATGGATAATACAATATTCATCAGGCGAAAGGAAGTATCCAGGTTAACTGGTCTTGGTCGATCAACGATCTACGAGATGATGAAAGCTGGAACGTTCCCTAAGTCGGTGCCGCTCGGTCCTAGGACGGTCGGCTGGGACGCAACGGAAATAGCACTTTGGCAGGAGCAATGCCTGGCCAAGCGCGCCAAGGCAGCAGCTTAAGGAGATATGACAATGGCTGACAAAAACTCTCACACCATCCTCACGCAGGGGGACCCCTATTATGCCCAGGGCAAGCCGAAGGACGGTGGCATGATGCCGATTGCGGGCGAGGCATATCGAAGCGACCTAATCGCGATGCATGCAGCCGATCAGCTGCGACAGACAGAAGCGGAGCGGATCGCGACGGAGGTTCTGACGCTTGCGCCGGGCGCACCAGAAGATTTTGCCATCATGGTACGCTCGTATCCGCTGGTGGCGGCCTACCTCCTCCCCGTCTTCCTGAAGGCGAACGGCTATGCGGAAGGCTAAGCGGCGGAGCACGGAGGCAGAAGCTCGGCACATTCTCGCCGGGCTTCGCGTCCCAGAGGGCAACTTGGCGGGCCAAGTGATCGCCGCGTCCGACGACACGCTGGCGGTGATGATGGCGCTGATGTGGCTGTCAGCCGGATGGGTCGAGGTGGAAGCCGCATTCCGTCTGCTTTTCGTCAAGCACCACGCTGCTTGGCTGGCCGAGATCGAGCCCCCGAAGGACGCTCCGACGAGCGTTTTGTTCGGAGCCTGTCGGGCCATCAACGAAACGATGAGGATCATGGGGATTGAACCCACTCCCGAATTGCTTGCTCAGGAAGCACGCACAAGGGCGCTGGCCGAGGCGGAACTGCGGCGGCGCGGGTTCTTCGATGAGACAGCTTCGCTTGAACCGCTTTGACATGCCGAAAGGTGCGGGGGTCTGCGAGGGACTCTTCCTGCGCTCGCAGCCCTCGCCCTCTCGGCAATGGTGATTCTGTACATCGTGCTGGCGACCTGAAGGAGACGGAAATGGGCTCACTTAAATTGAGCAGAGCGGGGGTGCCTGTGCGGCACCTGGACAAACTCACGGAGGCGGCGCGGGAGGTCCATGCGGCCACCCGCACAATTGACGATATCATGAGCCCCGAAGGGGCCAAGCGGCTGCTCACCGTCCATGCCGAATTGCTGACCGCTATTGCCCGCGAGGAAAAGCGGCGGCTGCTTCGTCGTGACGAAGGGGGGCGGTGATGGGCGTGGTCATTTCACTGGAAGAGCGTCGGCGGGTGCAGAAGGGGCGGATTGGGACCGAGGATGATCAGGTCGCCAGTCCGGCATTTGTGGCGGCCTTTGAACCGATTTTCGAGGCATTGGAATTGGTCGAAACCATTCCCTTGCCGAAGACCGCCCGGGCGCGGGAACTGCTGCTGCGGGGTTTAGAGGTGATGCTGGAGATGGAAAAGAGGAGATTGCGCCAGTGCGCGAGGTGATGAGGGTGTCAGACGCATTCGAGTTCGAAGTGGTCGGGCCGATCACGTCAGAAGATATCGCGGAGCTTCCGGCGGCAGTGGAGCTGGAGTGGGAGGCATTTCGGCGCGAGCAGGACATGCCGGCCAGTGGCATCGGAACTCTCGTGAAGAAGTTTGCCGATCAGCTGACGCGCAAGCAAGAAGCGTCTGCGGCTCCAGCGCCCACGAACACGGATACTACCTCGGGACTAAGCCGGGTCCGCAATCCCTCAGGTATCGTCGCTTCGTTGGACAATGCGGTGATGGCGGTTCGGAAACTCGGGGTCGTGTTTCGGTATGACGAGTTCCGGCAGAAGGTCATCTGCGAGGGCGTGGAAGGCCGGCTCGGGGTGACAATGGACGACATTGTGCTGCATGTGCGGAGAGCGGTGATCCAGGCGCTCGGGTTCGATCCTGAGCCGACATACACGCGGGATGCGATCCGTCTCCTTGCCCAGGAAAACTCGTTCAATCCGGTGCTTGATTGGATTGAGGCGCAGCCGTGGGACGGGGTGTCGAGGATCGACACTTGGTTGAGCGTGTACATGGGCGCGGAAGACAACGAACTAAACCGGGCATTCGGGCGAGCGGTTTTGATCGCAGGCGTTCGGAGGGCGCGGCGACCGGGCTGTAAGTTCGACTACGTGCTGGTGCTGGAGGGACCGCAAGGCCGAGGGAAATCGACCGCGCTGAAGATCATGGCGGGGGGTGAGGACTTCTTCAGCGACGAAATCGCCATTGGAGTGAGCTACAAGGAACAACAGGAACTCCTACAGGGCCGATGGATAGTCGAGTTGCCTGAACTGGCCGGGCTTAGTCGCGCAGAAGTCAGCCGGGTGAAGCAGTTTATAACGAAAACCCACGACAGGGCGCGAGGGGCGTTTGAGCGCTCAGTGAAGGAAATGCCCCGAGGATGCATCTTCATCGGCACAACTAACGATGCGCAGTATCTGCGCGACACGACGGGCAATCGAAGGTGGTGGCCGGTGGCCGTGGGCAAGATCGATCTGAAGGGACTGGAGGCCGACATGCCCCAGCTTTGGGCTGAGGCCGCGGAGGCAGAACGAGATGCACCCGACCCGATCTCGATCCCGCAAGGGCTGTGGGCAGCGGCAGCGGAAAGGCAGGCGGAAAGGGTGACAGGCGATCCTTGGGAGGATGTGCTTTTGAGCGCCTTGCCCGCCCTTTCGAAGGTTGTGGAAGGCGAACTGCGGATTTCGACCGTGACGGTCTTCGAGAAAATCATGGGCCTCGAGATGCGTCATGCTCGGATGGGCGACTATCGGCGCCTGGGTGATTGCATGCGCAAGCTAGGCTGGAGCGGGCCGAAGGTCCTCCGCATCAATGGCGCTAACGTTAAGGGCTACTGGAAAGCGCCTTTGAAAGTGAGCGGATGATATGGCTCTCGGCCATGCGCTACCGGTGTTACCGGTGCTACCGGTAGCGTCTATAGACTTTTCCCCCGGATCACATTCTATCCGATTATCAAATTGGACCGGTAGAACCGGTAGAACCGGTAGAAGTCATTCAAATACAACCATTTAAGCCGCTACCGGTCGCTACCGCATCTACTGCTTTGGCGGGCAGCTGACTGACAACGAGGAAGAAATGACCGACCCTGAAATCATCAGCCCCGCCCTGCGTAAGCTGCTAGACATCATGACCTCGCCAGATGTGCCTGTCGAGCGATCGATCGAAGCGGCCAAGGCGATTATTGAGTATGAGGCTCCGCCCGAGGTCTTTGACCTAACCTACCAATTTCTGATGGGAGTGGCTCAAGACCCGAAGGCCGATGTCGGCCTCCAACTGGAAGCCTTGAAGCTAATTCGCAAGGTCGAGGCTCGCCGCGTGTCGCCCGGAACGACGAGGGGCGCGGACCCGATGGAGGGGCTGGGCAAGCGGCTGGAAGAGGCGAGGGTGAAGGCGGAAGCGAAGCGGAAGGCAATGAATTAGCCAATCGCATACTTGCGATAGGTCTGCAAATATCTCATCCTGCCTCAATTGGGGCGGGGGTATTTCATGAATTCGTATTGGTCATTCATTAAAGCTGAAATCAAAGCGGCGACTCCTTCCATACTGTCTTACCTTTACTATCTCCAGTACGTCGGAGTTGGTGCCTTAGTGTTCTATGGTCTGGTGGTCCTCGGTGCCCAACTATTCGTGTTTCTGCGGTCGGCGAAATGGGTTGCCCTCTCCCTTACAGAGATGATCAGCCGGATCGACTACGACTGGATAGTTTCGCAATGGGCCGGGGCGCCACAAAGTTGGCTGGGGCTTCACTGGCTCCTCTCTCAAATTCCAGCATCAGTTGCCTTTTTCGGGTGCGCTGTGATTTGGGTGATCGCCTGGGTCAGCGCGGTTGCGTATCGTCGCAGCAAGGTCATTCATTTGGAGAGCGCCCAATGAGGCGCGGTCGCGCGCGCTAGGCCGATCCCGCCTTGATCCGATGCACAGTGCCGACGCTAACCCTGTGCTTAGCCGCAATCGCCCGGACGGTGCCCTCGTCGTGGGCAATCGCCTCTTCCGTAGCCTTGGCAACGCGAGGCCGACCCAGCTTCTTGCCTTTCGCTCGCGCCATATTGAGCCCCGATTTGACGCGCTCGCTGATCATAGCGCGTTCGAACTCCGCGAACACGCCCATCATCTGAAACATGGCCTTGCCCGCCGGGGTAGTGGTGTCGATGCCCTGCTGGTGCAGGAATAGATCGACGCGAAGGGCGTGGAGATCGGAAAGGAAGGCGACGAGGCCCTGCAGGGATCGCCCTAGACGGTCCACGCTCCACGCCATCACGACATCAAAGCGACGGCGTGCCGCGTCTTTGCAAAGCGCATCGAAGGCGGGACGCTTATCCCGTCCCTTGGCTCCGCTAACGCCGTGGTCGCGATAGACGTCGACAATGGTCCAGCCCGTGCGCTCGGCCACCTCGCGGAGTTCTCGCTCTTGGCGGTCGGTGGTTTGCTGGTCGGTGGATACTCGGAGGTAGAGTGCGGCGCGCATCGCGTTCGCCCTTTCGATGGCCTAGCGTTCAACTAGACGGCGCGCTTGCGCGAGCCGCCCAGCAGAACGTTAGCAATTTGCTTTAGATGGTCAGTTCAAACTCGGTCGCGGCCTTCGCGGCGAGCGATGCCTCGTAGGCAGTCCGGGCTTGGGCGTCGAGACGGTCACGCTTCGCCGGGGCGAGGCCACCGAAAAGCCCCATGAGGAACTTGTTCCGCTCCTTCGCGTCGGTGGTCTCATAGCGCGCTTTGTTGTCGGGGCTTAGAGCGTTACGGACCATCTGGCGGATGAAGCGAACATGCGGCTCCTCGGCCTGTCCCGACTGACGCCCGATCACGCCCTCAATCAGCCGTTTGCGCTTGGCGTCAAAAGCAGCGCCGGCGGCTTCCTGATTCTTCGCGCCCGCGTATGCGTCCTGCAGGGATTGGAGGGCAAAGCCCATGAGGTACTCAACCGAAGTGTCGGGAAGAGCCTGTCCGTCGAGCATCCATTTGCCCTTTTCCACGGCCAGGGTGGCCTCGCCCAGATTGCCGAACTCGCGATGCGAAAAAGTGCGCGTGACTTGCATAGGTGTATCTCCTTTGGTTGGTGCGGCTGAACCGCGTTAAGTAACTGAACTTATTTGAAAAATTTCGCTCTGCTATGCACGGCAGTCAAGCGTTAATGTGCGAAAAACAAATGGTTTTTGAACACAAAATTGGGCTGCGGAAACGCCCGGAAATGGGGGCTCGCGGACGGGTCATTCCGGAGGGGTTTTTTGAACGGTGCGGAGGCCTGGGATATGGCTCTTGGGGCGTGGCGCGGATCGTGGTGGATGACGTGTCGGGCGACCGTGTGCGCCGTGGCCGTGGGCGGGCCGTGGACGCGGTCATGCCATCGCCCGACCCATCCGACCGGGGCAATGCCCACGCCCACCACGCGGCCAATGCGGGCGAATGAATGCATACGGCTTTTGAACTCGACCCCCACCCCCTCTTTATGAGCGAGTGGCGGGGGTGGCTTTCGCTGGTGCCGGCGGCGGGGTCCCCCACAACATGGACCCTCGCAAATTTTGTGCAAAATTTATGGCGCGCCGTGTTCAGCCGCCTCCGTTCTCGGGGGGCACTGATTGGATGATGCGGAGGCTAAAACTGTTGTTTTAACAGCCGGATTTGATCCGCTTGAATTTGGTCGTCCGCCGGGTTCCAACCAAATCGGTCAAAGAATTCTTTGCACATGGCCAGTGCAACTTGCTGCGAGCTCTGAGCTCCATCTACCGTCATTTTAGCATTAACTGCCACATTTTCGGCAGCAGTTGTTTTTGGCGCAAAAAACGGCATTCGATTTGGCCCGACCCAAAGCCGCCTAGTACGAGTGTGGTGCGCCTCAATCGAAATCGCAAAGCCGTCCTTGAATTGCAGTCCGTTAGCCAATCGGCTAGTGAATTCGACGATCTCGGTGAAGAGATAGATTGTACCCACGATGGAGAGGAATGGTCGCGCGGTATCGACAGAGTCATCTCGATCCTCCCACATTGAAGCATAGTGAAGGAATTGCCCACTCTGGTACATCCGCCAGAACTCGCGATGATTCAAAAAGCTTGTCCACGATTCGAAAAAGCCATCGCCGTTTTCGACGCCGCCGTATTGATCGTTTCCGTGTTGTATGTGCGGGTAATCCCACCCTCGCAGTTGGACACTGCTGGCCGAAACAGTGTCTCGGCACTTTTGAATGGAGAGCTTTTCGCCAAGTACGGAAAGTGGTCGGAGATTAACCCGCCAATATCCCGCCCCTTTGATGTCTTCCAGCAGGGCCGCGTCCATTCCTCTAAAGCCCCCCGAGCTCTTGGTCATAGTCATGTGCAGGCCCAGCAGGGGCGGCTGCCAAACCTATCTGTTGCAGCTCCGCCCATCTCTTTGCCACTGAGCGCTCAACTACGCGCCGCATATCCGTGGAGTTTGAAATCCGGGCGCTTTGAGGTTTGGCGGCGGGACTGCGGAAGTAGACCGAGCCCTTTTCAACATCTGGGCCGTCTTTTTTGCAGATCACCGGTAAGGTCTCGAACGACGCCACCTGGATAACGACATACCGGAGGCCATTGTGATCAGTTGGCTTGCGCACCGAGAACCTGACTTCCGGGTCCGCATATTCTGCAATCTGGTCGCGCATATGATCAGCAACATAGGTATCCGACTGCTCGACCGTAACTCCCTGACGCACCAGTGTCTCGTCTTCAATGCCAATGACGATGGTCCCGCCATCTTGGACGTTGGCCAAAGCAAGTATGTCCTTGGCCAGTGTATGCTTGTGCCAAGACATCGGCCCCTTGAATTCGAGCCGATCCGTTTCCTCAGCACCCGCAAGCAGCGCTTCGAGTTCTTCCGCAGTCATGCCGCCGCCCTCCCAACCCCTATTGGGTTTATTGGTCCAGTTCCGTCAAGAGCGAATTGCCACAAGTACTTCTGTCTATTCATTTCGCATGATGCGCCTTCCGACCCTGAGCGCGACAAGCCCTCTACCTCTGCATCGACAAAATCTCCAACCGCACCGGCCCGCCTCGGTTGCAGCTTGTGCAAAACAGCGCCCGCTCCACGGAGCTGAAAAGCGCCCCCTTCCCATACCGTCGGATAAGCGCCTCGGGCTTCACCTGGGCATGATGTGAGCAGTTTTTGCACCAGGCGCGAAGGGCGTGCCAGTTCCGCAGATCGCCAAGCGCCACGGCCAGGCCGGCGTGAATGCTGCCGTCCACAATGGTCTCGGGCGGGACGGTCGGCTCTCCCGGCGTGAGCAGCTTTTCCATCGTGTGGTTGGCATTGCGATGGACTAGCAGCTTGCCCGGCCTACGCCGAATTGCGGCCTGCCATCCCGCATGAGACACGACGAAATCAGGAGAGCGAGATATGGTTTCGACAAGCGACGACTCGTCTCGGTCCCACACTTCAATCCGGAAATTGTCCTCGGGAGTTTTTGCCATAGCTTCGCCGTCGAGCTGAGACGCCCGTCCCTTCCATCCCGTCCTCCGATGCATCTGAATAGGGAACAAATTCCTAGCCGGTCAATGGCAGCTTGACATTTTTGTTCCCATTTCGTTCACTGTGCAGATCAACGTCGCTGGAGGGGAGCAATGGCTGCGCCTGAAGAGTGGGAAGTCGAGGGACATGCCATCTCGCTCACTGTCGAGATCAACATCGAGCGCCCCCTGATGGAAGAGTGCCTAGCGCAGACCGTCTTGTCATTGCGTGAGGTTGCGGATCGTCTTGAGCGCGGCGAAGAGATGGGCGACATCAAAGACAAGGACGGCAGGTCGATTGGTCATTTCGACAGCCTGCCCGAGGAGCGTGATTGATTTCCCGCTATTGATTCGTGATGGAACTGCAAAGCGCGGCCCGACCATATCGCAGACACCTCGCCGGACGAGGAAAGCCCTTCTCAGGGCAGCGTGTAAGAATTTCGATCAAGAGGCATCATAAAGTGTAGCGATCGGATTTTCAGACATCTCCTCTCTGCCATCACTAAGCTTTACCATTTCATGCAAGGTAATAAGATCACAATCCTTTTTGGCTTGCATAACCAAGTTGGCAATCGTGGCCTGCTCGTCAACGGGCAGAAAAGAGGCAAGCTCAATTCCGGCCCTAGTCAGGTTGTACCCCTGAAGCTGAATTTCGTGGCCTGGTTTGATATGGAACACAACAAATTTTTCCTCGACTCTCTGACCCGAGAGTGAGTTGTCATCGGTTCGTTTAAGTTTCTTCGAGACCCCCATCCCTCCTGCTGAATCAACAAGTCCCGCCGCATCTAGTTCATCAACTCTAGGCATCGGCTTGGCCAGCTTCAAAATGTTCGCATCCACTGCAACTTCGCTGCTTAACATCGTCCCACCCAATCGACGCGCTGCGAACTCTTGGAACAGAGAAACGGTTGGACGATCAAGCTCCGACGCTATCCGTAGCGTTCGTAGTGAGAACGCCCCCGGCTTTCTAATTTCTCCCGCAAGGATGCGCCCCCAAAGCTTGCGCATATTCTCGCTGCTGGCTTTCTCGGCGTAGTCCTCGAAAAAGTTCAGCCAATCGTCCTCTAAGTTGGCAATGGTATCATGTTCAATTTTTTGACCGGTATGGTCCTCAATTGCAGGGATCGGAGAGGTCAGTTCTTCGAAAGCCTCGAGCGCAACATGGGCAACGTTTCGCGCCTTCGGATCAAGCTGCGCCAGGAGCCGAGCGGCTTCACCTGCTGACATGCCCTTCTTTTCGATATCTTCGACACCCGCATTTACCGCCGCTTCGATCAACCGCCGCTGGCCTTCGGTGACGGCCTCCGTCAACACAGGCTTGCGTTCCAAGTCGGGGGTCCAATGTCCAAAGATAGCGCCTATTAGGCGGTCAAATACTGAGACGGTTCGAAGATTGGTGGAACCTGTCACACCTCGATCGGTGAATTCGAAAGAAATGTCGAGCCGACCCTCATCTTTCTTTTCGGTCATAGTCCCCATCCCATCCCCAGATTTCACGCTGAGCATAGTGGAGTGGTTAGGCGCCTTTCAATAAGGTGTTGTTACAAATATGAGTCGGGAGGGGGCCCCTTGCTGAAAACGATGTTGTCGACGCGAACCGGCATGTTTCGCTTGGTCTGTATTTCCGTGGTCGTTCTGTCGCTCTTGGCCGTGTTGCCGTGGCCATACGGCTACTACCAATTGCTCAGGATCATCGTCTTTTTCGCCGGCATATATTGCGGGATTTTCGTCCGCTCGACTGGCGCTGAAAATCAACGCCTCGCATGGGCGCTATTCGCGGCAGCGCTGATCTTTAATCCATTCCTTCCCATTCATTTGCCGAGGGAAATTTGGGCGATCTTCAATCTTGGTGCGGCCGGCCTATTCGGGTTCACGGCATATCGAGTAAATGAAGCGCGGGGTTGAAATGGAAGCTATACAAACCTCCAAGGGCTCACTTTTGTTGCAGACTTTAGTGGCGATGGTGCTAGCCTTCGTGGTCTATATGGTCGTCGCCACAGTCGCAGGCATGGCCATTTATTTCGTCCAGACTCTGCTGACTGTTGTTCGCCCAGGCATCATCGCTTTTTTCGCAATGGTCATCGGATCTGTCATCGGAATGACGGCAGCAAGAAAGGCTTGCGACACCGTCTTGCGCGGATATTCAGGCAAGGCGGTTTTCATCATGTTCGCGGCACTTGCTGCGGCAGCGTTGGCTGCTGAGTTGTTTCTCGTGCCGATGCAACTCAACCAGATTAATAGCCTGGGCCAGCTGGCTGCCGGCATCATCACTGCATTCGTCTACTTCTGGAAGAATGAGGCGCTTTAGCGCTGGCGCAAGATCGTCCTAATAAGAGGGGATTGGGGACATGTCGAGAAAGCGAATTCTGGCATTGTTGGCTATCGCATTAGCCGGCTGCGCCACCACCTCCGAAATGCCGCTCGCGCCCAATGTCGTTCGGCTCGATACCGAAGCAAGCGGCGCCTTGTTTACGGGTTCCGCAGGCGCAATAACCATGAAGAAGGCCGCCGAGGCGACGCTTGCTCGCGGCTACACGCATTTCCGCCTTGATCAGGCTTCGACGGCGAGTGGAAGTCGGTTCGCAGGGATGACCAGCAACACATTCGGACAAGCTACGGCAACGGGGTTTGGCAATACCGCCTACGGGACATACAGCGGCACCACAATCTCAAGTCCCGTCTATGCACCGACCCGCTCGATAGGTGTGACGGTCATCATGTTCCATGCCAACGAGCCGGGAGCGCAAGGCGCATTTGATGCGGCCGAGGTTTTGAAAAAACAGGGACGAGTCTAATCACCAGTTGCTGCGCATATCTGGGCTAGGTCAATCTCGCTCTGAGTACGCCTTTGACAACAAGCTTACCCAAGACCCTCAACGAATTGCATGCTGAATTGGCAGCAATCGACCGCGAACTGCGTCGTAAAAGGTTCAAGCTACAAGGCCGAGGCTTCGAAGGATTTCGGCGTTTCTCGCATCGTCATGGGCTTGGGCTGCGCTTCCCCTCAACAATAGAAAATCCAAGTCCTGGTGACTTGTCATACGATGCCCTTACCGCCCACATTCTCGATTGGTTTGATGCCCGGTACGGACGCAAGCTGAATTTCGTCTACTCGCCATCGAGCGGGATTATAGACATCGACGGCGATCTGTTCCTCCTGCGCGTTATGCGGATTTGGGGGCAGATGCACTTCGAGATCAACCCTGCGCGCCTGCGCTTTAAATATCGAAGGCTCGGCAAGGATAGTCCTCCAAAGGGCAACGTCCTGCAGGAGATGGACGCGTTGACACAGGCCTATGCTGACAGCATCCCGGCTCAACAATATGACAGCATATTGGTCCAGTTCTCGAAAGCGATGCTCGCCTGTAGTGAGATGTTCACCCATCACCAGACTCCATTAGTGGCCGAGGCTTCCGTGGATTTGGACGCTGGCGTCAGAGCCCTTATGGACGGTATATCATTTGGACACGCACGCTGGTGCTTTGAGCAAGCTGCCGAAAAGTGCATGAAGGCGGTGATCCAGTGGGAAACGGGAACCTATCCCAAGCAGGGACATAAGCTGGACAACCTTCCAAAACTCTCGTCCAAACTGATCGGCTGCAACCTTCCACCCAAGTTACTCGCCGATGCAAGCTGCACCGGAAAGGCGCGCTACGGAGAAATCGCGACCTCGCGCGATGAGGCATTGGCTGCATATGTGGCGATGCTCGAAATAGTCGCGAAGGTGCTCGCATTGATACCGGGCCAACGGCAAATGACTGGGTTAGCGCTCTACGCGGGACCGTTCCCGGAAAGAGCTTTTGATCCGGCTCGAGATGGCGAACCTGACCGCTAGACTAAGATTGCGTGCTTATGGGGGCAGATTGTGGATGAGCGAAAGAAAAAAGATGATCTGCCAGCGCTTGGTGAAAACGCAGTGTCTGGCCAACTAGGCGAGGCATCCGTTGAGGTTGCGATACTCAATCTCGGTCAACTTTACGAGCGACGCTCTGGCCTCGACTTCGGCGTAGACGGGGTAATTGAGTTGGTAACCGATGGCGACGTGAAGCAAGCGAGCGGACGTCAAATAGCTGTTCAGGTCAAGCGGGGCCTCAGCGTGGTCAAAGAGACTCGATATGGCCGGACGCTATATTGCACTGAGCAGCATGCGAATTATTGGCGTGGGCATTCCCTTCCAGTTATCGTCGTGCATTGCGAACCCGACACAAAACGTATTCGCTGGCAGCATGTAAGTGACGAAACCATCCGCCGCACTCGCCACGGCTATGCAATCGATCTACCCGACTCCAGCGACCTCAATAATAATGATGCTCTCCTGCAACTTAGGTCTCTTGCCGATACACGCATTGTTTCGGCTTCTGCTCCCGAAGAGGTTTTTACCCTAATCTACAGCGTGGATGAGGGCATCCTCGGCTCCGAAGAGGAGATTGGTCTAAAGGCGCTCGAATTTGGCCGTGCCGCTTTGCGGGGAGCAGCGTGTCGAATTGAGATTGAAGTCGAGGGCGAGGCGGATCTAATCGCAAGCATCGACGCAGTGCGCGATCTATCCCACCCCACAGCAGAGCAGCGCAAAGATGCAATTGTCCGCCTAGACATTCTTGAAAATTATCGAAAGCACGCACGCCGCATCCGTCGTGCACTGACCTTGCTTCTGACCGATCCACTGCTCGTAAATGAGTTCGGCTACGACCACAAATTGCTCGCTGCTGCAGTCCGTCGCACTGGTCGTCCGTGGGGTTGGTCCCAAAAGCTTCCCAGCGAGACATACTTACAGGCATGGCCGGGCCCCTATCTCGACCGGCCGATTGTGGACTTCGACGTACCAACCGATGGTCTGGATGAATTCTATGCCAGGGATGAACATAACCGCGTCCTAATTCGCATGGGTGAAATAGGAGGCGTGACGGTCGGCGAGCTACCGCGACAACTCGTCATGACCCGCTTCTTTCCTGCACTTGTCACTATTTTGGTTGGCTTTGCTGACGCCAATGGTTTCGCGGAATCCACTGCACTAGCAAAGCTCGAACTTCCACCGACGATGTGGTTGGTAGGGCTCGCGTAATTCAAGCCACTCGATCATGGGACACGTTATCTCTTGCGCCTCCCGGGATTGAGCGGCGCAATAGGCTCGGCGCCCTTGGGTGGAACAGCGAAAAGCTCCGACACGTCGTGCCCGAGAACCCTTGCCAGCTTTTCTAACGTGGTAATCGTCGCATTTCGCTTGCCGCGTTCCAGGTATCCGACATAGGCGCGCTCGACCTCGGCGGCATACGCAAGGTGATCTTGCGATATGCCTTTCTCAACCCGCAAACGCCGCACATTCCAGCCGACCCGTTCCCTGACATCCATTTAGTCAGAGCAACATCTGGCACTCTATGAAACCACGTCATATAAGACGAGTATTTATCCCGAAGCCAGGGGGACATGAGCTTGCGGATACGTCTGACGAGGGCCGGCCTATTTGCTTTGACGTGCGTTCTGCTGGCGCACAGCCAAGCGTTTTCTGAGGGCGTGGGAAAGTGGCAAAGAGACATAGATACTAGGCTGAGGGGTCTCAGCGCGACCCAAAAGAAGTCAGTCGTCCTCTGCATTCGAGGAACCATCAGCGTAAATTATCGAGACACCGTTGCCCAAACCCTCCAGAAGGGTGGAAACGATACCCTCTGGGCTTTGAAAGTCAGTGCGTTTGAAAGTGCGCAAATGGCCGAGTTAGCAAAGGCGGCGAATTGGTCGGATATGCGAGCCTACTATGACGCTGAAACAGACGCTGCCAACCGGTTGATCGAAGGCAAACTGAATTGGGATGGCTACGAGAAGGCAGCTCGACAGAACAAAGTTGCCCTGAAGAACATCTTCGACACCGACCCAACCGGTCAGGACGAGCACAAGCGAAATTTTCAGACGTTTGGCGCAATCTGCAATGACATCTCCTCCGACTTCATCGTTCGGGCCAAAGCATCGGCCTCTTCCAACTAGCTCACCGGTTTTGCCGTGGCTGCAAAGGCCGCCCACGCTGCCATCAGCTTGCGGCGCTTCTCAAACTTGTCCCGGCGCTCGTATGCCGATTGCGTCTTATCGGAGATCACATGGGCAAGCGCGGCCTCGGAAATGTCGTCCGCGAAATTCGTCCGCTCCTTTGCCCAATCCTTGAACGTCGAGCGGAAACCATGCGGGACCGGCTGTCGTCCTGGCGTGTCGGACGGAAGTTCACCGAAGCCCTTCATCAATTCGTTCATTGCCATGTTGGACAGGGCCTTGCCTCGGCGCCCTCCGGCAAAGACATGCTCGTTGTCCTTCTCGCGCGGAACCGTTTGCAGGATTTCCAGTGCCCTGTCGCTCAGAGGAACGCGGTGTTCGCGCTTGCGATCGTCACCTAGTTTGGTGCCGGCCCGCGAAGCCGGCACAGTCCAGACCTTCTCGGTAAAATCGATTTCATCCCACCTAGCCCCGATCACGGCGCCAGTTCTCGCGGCGGTCAAAATGGCGAACTCAAGGGCGCGGGCGGAAATGCCGACATTGGCGCGAAGCCTCGCCATGAATGCCGGGAGTTCCTCGAACGGCAACGCCGGCTGGTGCACCACCTTCTTGACCTTCGACGGCTTAGGGTAGGACTTGTCGAGGTGGCCCTTCCACACAGCAGGGTTGGGACTGTGTTTCGGACGAAAACCCTTCACCCTCGCCCAATCGAGAATGTTTTCAATTCGACCGCGCACACGATTGGCCGTCTCGTTCTTCGTCGTCCAGATCGGATCTAGTATCTGGCTGATATGGCCGTCATCGACCTTCTCCACGGGCAGGTCACCCATGACAGGGTAAGCGTAGGTCTCAAGGGTGTTCTTCCACTGGTCAGCGTGCTTGGCATTCTTCCAGCCCGGCGAGTGCGCGGCAATGTAGCGCTCGGAGGCCTGCTTGAACGTGATGCGCTTCGCATCCTCGGCGCGGAGGGCCGCTTTCCTTTCGTTGCGCTGCTCGATTGGGTCTATGCCATCGGTGACCTTTTGGCGGGCCTCCCGAGCTCTTTCCCGCGCCTCTTTCAGGTTGAACGTCTGAGCATCCCCGAGGCCCATGTACCGGGGCTTGCCCGCGAGCATGAAGCGGAAGAGCCAAGACTTCGTAACGTCTCCCTCGCCGGCTTTCTTCGAGGTGCTTTTGGCAACTTGCAAATAGAGCCCGCCACCATCACCGTAAAGGCCTGGCTTAGTCTTTTTCACCACCTCGACAGCACTTAGTTTGTTGATCGTCCTAGCCATTGGTGTGCCTAAAATGCATAATGGCATATCTTACCTACAATTCAACCAACAAACAAGTATTGGATTGCGCCGGAATTATACAGAACTCCTCGGAACGCGAAAGGAGGCTACCGCATTGTTCGAGTTGTACTTTCGGAACTTGGCGGACCTAGGCAGAAGTTCGGCGTACGGACGCTCTCTCCGCCAGTATATCAAGGACTTCCTAACGTTTTGAAGTTCCTCCGTTTTTAGCGGCGACTTTGAATGCCGGTGCCCCATGCTGGTGCCCCAGAAATCTTATCGGATCGGCGCACTCCCGGGTGCCGCTGTTTCCGTTGCGCTTTCTAGTGCTGCCGAGTCAGAAGAAACGAAAGCTGATTGTCGTGGTCGCGTTCGACCGAGGCGACCATGGCGAACTGTTTCCGATGTACGGGCCGACTGATCAGCAGAGCGAAGATCGGGCAATCCGAACTGCAAAGGCATTGGCTAGTAACCATGTGGGCGTCATCGCCTGGAGCCTGGATGCCGACCCGGTGGTTGTCGATTACGGCCTGCCGACCACGCCGTTTGTCAATGGTGACGTGCCGGACATGGAAGTTTCGTTTGTCCGGTGAGTGGAAGGGAGCTGATGTCGCCCTGTGACGAACTGTTAGCCCCTTCGAGAATTTTACACTCTGTTGCAATTATTTTCAGCTTCAGAGGAAGAAAAAGTTTCCATTCCGACCTCAACTGGGTCAGTTTCAATCTGGGCTATGTAGTATACATACCTCTCTTTTCTATCGCCAATAAATTGAAACTGGTATCCGTAATCGGTTTTCGGGTAGTATTGTCCCATAAGCACTGACCCTGCTCCTTTGGGCAACTCCCAGGTCGGTTTTGTCTGCTTGAGCGCTTCGTAGTCAAAATACCCCCCCCCTCCGCTCTGAGAGGACGGAAAGTCGAAATGCCATACTCGAAGGCTCAGGCTCTTTACCTTAACGCTAGCATTTCGATCGTTGGAGATCGTTACGTTGATCGCTGTAACGCAAGAGCCGGATTCGCTTACGGACCTAAAGAAATTTATCTTGGACGAAACGTTCAATTGCGAATGGAATTGGGGGTCTTGAGTTTTTCCAAAAACGAAAAAAGCCCAAACCCCAGCCGCTATTATACCAAGTATTTCGAATATGACCTTAGTATTGTTAATGATTTTTGAGGCGCGGTCAGCGGGCTGTGGGTCCTCCATGTTAAAAAATCCCCCTCCACGGTATTTTCGCTAGTCTGCATCTCAATAAGTCAAAGTTGCCGACCACCAGCTCCAAACGCATGCGGCCCGCACTTCTTCAGTCCAACTTATCTTTCACTATAGCACACTCCGAGGTGGCCGTCTGTACGCCGTGAAATTCGAAGAGTAGTACAAAGCCACCGACCCCGAACATCCTCGGCAGTGCGAGGCATGATGCGCTGCGGCGTCGGCGGGATGCCCATGGCTTGATCAAGAGATCCAACACCAAACAATAGGGCGCGCAGGCCTCCGAAGCGTCATTAGGTTTTCCGAGATCCGCAGTTTAGGGCGGCCGGTGTCTGGACCTTCACAGATTGAACGGAACGAACCGCACGCGGTCGGCGCGCCGGCGAGTTAAGCGGGCGGAGGTCACCCTCAGACGCGCCAAGGAAATGCTGGACGAAGATTGCGGGGTGGGAATTAATATTGCGCTCTGCGGCAGGATAAGAGCCGCTCAGCAGCGTGTCATCGAGGCCAGAAAGCGCCTGACGAAGATCGATCCACACGCGAATTCCAATTCTACATAGTTTGGGCGTCGTTCGGCGTCAGGAGCAAGGCAGTGCGCGCCACGGCGTGGTCGCTTGTCATCGTCTCCGTCTTGCGGCCTCCACAGTTCCCGTTCCAGCACCACGGCAACCATGGCCAGCAAGCGCGGTGCATTGTGGGCGGTCTTGTGCTCGCCAAGAACCGGTCGTCGTGCATGCGCTCGACGGCTTCGGCCCCAATGATTGTTCGGTTGGCGGATGGTGGCGAGCGCTTGTGCCGGCTCCGGGCAAGGTTGCATAGTCCAACAAGGCGACTCAGCGTGCTGTGCGCATCGGCTCGGAGCAATCGTGATTGGACTTTATGACATCTGGCCCGCTTTCGTGGTCGTCGCGCTGCTTTGGCCGCTTGCGGGCATGCCGCTGTTTCAGCGGGTAGGTTTCGAATCGAACTCCTCCAGGGTGCGGGCAATAGACGGAATGCGAGGCTATCTGGCGCTTGCCGTCGTGCTTCACCACGCCGTCATCTACCATGAAATGCTGGCGACCGGCGCATGGAAGTATCCGCCTTCGGCTTTCTATGGCCCACTGGGACAGGTGGGCGTATCCTTGTTCTTCATCATCTCCGCCTATCTGTTCTGGGGGAAACTGCTGTCGGCAAAGTCCTCCGTGGATTTTCCGACCCTGTTCCTCAAGCGGGCTTTCAGGATCGGGCCGCTCTATGTTCTGGCCGTCGGTACGGCGATGGCTTTGGAGGTCGCCGATGGCGCGATCGACTATTCGGCCTTCGCGACCTACGAGCGGGCATTTTTCAATCTGCTGTTCGGTGTCTTCGGCTATGTCCCGCTTTCGAGTTCCCGCGTCTGCGTATTGGCCTGCGTAACCTGGACCTTGCCCTATGAATGGCTGTTGTATTTCAGCCTGCCGATCGCGGCGATATTCAGCCGGCATCCGGTGGCCCGCATGGGCTTGCCAGCCTTTCTCCTGGCGTTTTCAATTCTCATGTCAGTGAACGGGGGCCGCCCCGCCTACGGCTTTCTGGGGCTTTTCGCGGGCGGAATGTTGTGCGCAACGCTTGAAGCGCAAGGCCTGCTGGTGAAGTGGCATCGGCATGCCTTGTCCGCCGCCGCCCTGGTGATGCTGGTGTGTATCTTCGCCGTTTATAAGACTGCCTACGCGCCGGGGCCGATGCTGCTATGCATTGCCACCTTCTTCCTGGTGGTGACGGGCGCTGATTTCTTTGGTCTGCTGACGGCCTCCCGCTCAGTGCGGCTGGGCGAGATCAGCTTTGGCATCTATCTCTTGCAAGGGCTTGCCTTCGTCTCGACGTTCTCCATCGCCCCCCTGCGGGCCTTCGCCATGGACAATGCCGCCCAATATTGGCTCGTGATATTGATTGCGATGGTGCTTCTGGTCCTCATGGCGCTGGTCGCGCACCTTGTGATCGAAAAGCCGGGCGTCTCGCTGGGAAACCGTCTTGCGGCAGTTCTTCGCCTGTCGACGCAGCGCGAGGTGCGTGAGACGACAGCCGCTGACGCAGCGCAGCCCTGGCGCACCGCGGACGTCTCACAAGACAGTCTGCAGGCCGCGCACAACGCCCAAGAGCGATGATTTCCGGGCCATTCGAACGCTGTTTGGCCTGGGCTGACGCGAACGATGCGGGCATCGCGATCAGAGCACGACCGCCGCATTTCATATGAAATGCTCCCGGCCCGGAACCTCTTGGCCCGCAGCGCGTTTCACGGCGTCCCCTCCGTGGACCAGCCCGGATATTTCTCCTGGCGCTGCTATAATCAGGAGCCTGCTTCATGCACGACAAGCTGTTTCATTCACCGGTCGCACTGACCGTCGGCCTTGGCTTCAAGCGCGAGATTGCCTCGCTGGCCGAAATGCACGATTTCCTGACCGATTGGACGACCTCGCGCCGTGGCCCCCTCCATCGCAATGCCGTGGAGGCGTGCGGCCTTGCGCTGGAAGGCTGTATCACCAGGGACGAGGCGCGCCATGCGCTCGTCGAGTTCGCACAAGCAACCGGCATCCTCTGGCCCGAAGTCGAGCCGGACATCGTGGCGCGCGCCGTCGCGCGCGGCTATGGCGGCTACGCCGCCTGAGTTTGAGGCCACCTCCCGTGGTGGCGGCTAACGCCGCCACCACCGAAAGCCCGGCTTGGCCTTCCCGAGCCGGGCTTCGCTTTGTTGCAAGGCGATCACAAGGATCGCCGTCATCTGCCGATGATGTTTTGCCCAACGGTGTAGGCGATCAACCTTTCGAAGGCGCGCGCCGACGCGTCGGCTTGGGCCTCGTCGGATCGGGCTCTTGCGATGACTGCGCTGCGAGGCGCAGCTCTCTCAATCTGGCTGTCTTCGCTTCGCGGGCCGCCCGCTCGGCGTCGAGTACGATCTGCGATTCACGCTTGGCGCGCTCATCGCGCTGGGTGTCGACTTTTGCACGGACCATGTGCTGCTAACTCCATTACGAACCAGCGTTGATTTGGAACAAATCGCCGCCTCCATCATCTTCCGGCCCCGCATGGTGCAGCGTTGCGGCGGGGGCGGCGATTACAAATGATGGTTGGAAGGCTTTTGTCATCGATGTTCCGGGATAGAGGTGTCAGTCACACCAACCTGACGAGACGACGAGCGAGGCCTCGAATATCTGGTGTCCCTCCTCGTCGCGTACCTTGACGGTGATGGCGGTGTGGCCGTTTTCGATGATCTCGTCGCGGACGATGTCGGGCAGAATGCGGATCGCTTCGCGCCGTAGGCGTTCGCGCGTCTCGAAGACCTGGCCGTCATCATCGACCGTCAGACCGTCGCCATTGTAGAGGTCAAGATAATATCGAGGCATGATGGGCTGAACCTCAGACTGATGAGATGGCGAAATATTCAACCGACAATTCGCGGACCAACCAGTTGTTCCGTCAGAGGGGCATTTGCCGCGGAACAAGCAGGCGCTAACAAATGTTAATGCTTAGCAGCGGCCAACGGCGTATGCAGCCGAAGCCGCCTTTGCTTCCGACAGAACAAGATGGCGATCGGCTGTCGAAGCCCTTTCGCCGGAGATTGCGGTGCTTGAATCCCTCTATCTGAACCTGGGGCAGCATGACGCGCTGTCAGACGCCGAGAAGGCGCTGCTCGCCGGCGCCATGACGTTCGAGAGGCATTTCGCCACCGGCCAGGACATCGTCGCATCGGGGGCGCGGCCGACTTATTCGACGCTGATCCTCGACGGGCTGGCGGCGCGCTACAAGGTGCTGGAGAATGGCGGCCGGCAGTTCACCTCATTGCAGGTGTCCGGCGATTTCGTCGATCTCCACGCTTTCCTGCTGAAGACCATGGATCACGGCATCGTCGCTCTGTCGCCCTGTCATGTCATGTTCGCGGACCATAGCCGGCTTCGCGCCATCACCGAGCAGGCGCCGCACCTGACCCGGCTGTTGTGGCTGGACACGCTGGTCGACGGCGCCATCCACCGCGAGTGGATCGTCGCCATGGGGCGGCGCTCCAAGACCTCGCATCTGGCCCATCTCGTCTGTGAACTCTTCGTGCGGCTGCAGGTGGTGCAGCGGACCAGCGGCATGAGCTTTCACCTGCCGCTCTCGCAGGTTGAACTGGCCGATGTGCTAGGCTTGTCGGTGGTGCACATGAACCGGGTTATCGGCGCCTTGCGCAAGGTCGGGGTCGTCAACTGGGCAAACCACACGGTGACCATTCTCGACTGGCACCGGCTGCAGGAAATCGCCGAGTTCGATCCCACCTATCTCAGCATGATGCGGGAGCCGCGTTAGTTTATTCCAGACGCGGCTCCCGATCCTGTGGGCGAGACGTTCAAGCCGCTTCGGCTGCTACGTTGACCGCCGTCTCCGCGATCTTGGTCAGGGCCTCGTCCGTGGCCTTCTCTTCCTTCAGCGTTGCTTCGAGAAGCGTCACGGCTTCGTTCAGGCCGAGTTCACCGCCCCACGTCCTCAGCGTGCCATAGCGTGAGATCTCGTAGTGCTCGACCGCCTGCGCGGCGGCCAGCAGACCGGCATCGAGCGCGGGAGATCCCTTGTACTCCTCCATGATCTCGGCGCCTTCCTCGGTGATACCCATGATCGCCGCACAGGTCTTGCCGACCGGCTTCTTGCCGATCACGCCGAAGACTTTCTCCAGTCTGGCGACGTGGCCCTCGGTCTCGGTGCGGTGCTTTTCGAAGGCGGCCTTCAGCTCGGCGCTTTGCGCGGCCTTGGCCATTTTCGGCAGTGTCGCCAATATCTTCTTTTCGGCGAAATAGATGTCCTTCAGCGTGTCATGAAACAGGTCGTCGAGCATTTTCTGCTTTGCCATCGTCATATCCTCTGATGCGTGAACCCTCAGGTCGACAATCTCCCGCAGATTGATTCGTTCCATCCGCGCGGCATAGGGCGGTCGAGCGATCCAACCCGATAAATCCTTATCGGGACGCTATCTCCCCCGACACCGACGGGGCCGGCAAAAACCTTTATAAAATTCCTATTTCTTTCCGCCCCGCGCCGTCTCGAACCTTTATGGCGATCGGCTCCATATTCCGCATGGGAAAAACGTCGGACGCCGCCAATAGGAATGCGGCGCGCCGTTTTCACGTAATTGCAGGCCTGCTCCGGCAGCTGCCGAGTAGAAAAATCAAAGCAAGGAACAAGCACAATGGACATTATTGTTCTCGGGATAGGGGTTTTGTTTTTTGCCCTGTCCTTGGTCTACATCAAAGCCTGCGACATTCTTTAAGCCGGAGGATCGAAACATGTTTCTCGACTATATTCTCGGTGGCGGTGTGACAGTGTTCCTCCTCGTCTACCTGACATACGCCCTCGTTCGCCCAGAACGCTTCTGATGGCAACTGGTGCAAGGCACGGAAAGCTACAACCATGACTCTCAACGGATGGCTACAGATCCTCGTCTACTGCGGGATCGTCCTTTTGCTGGTGAAGCCGCTCGGCGGCTACATGTACCGCGTCTTCAATGGCGACCGGACATTTCTTTCGCCGGTTCTAGGCCCGATTGAACGCGGGCTTTATCGCATCTCGGGAACCAGCGAGCGCGAGGAGCAGCACTGGACCACTTACGCGGCAGGCATCATGTTCTTCAGCCTGGCCAGCTTCCTGGTGCTCTATGTCATGCAACGGCTGCAAGGCGTCCTGCCGTACAATCCGGCCGGCATGACAGCCGTCGAACCCACTCTCGCATTCAACACCGCCGTCAGCTTTCCGACCAACACCAACTGGCAGAACTATGGCGGCGAAAGCACGATGTCCTATCTCGTGCAGATGGCCGGCCTCGCGGTGCAGAACTTCATGTCCGCGGCCGTCGGCATCGCCATCGCGGTCGCGCTGATCCGTGGCTTTGCCCGCGCTTCGGTCAAGTCGATCGGCAATTTCTGGGTCGATATGACCCGCTGCACCCTCTACATACTCCTGCCGCTCTGTATCGTCCTGACCCTTGCCTATGTCTGGCTCGGCGTGCCGCAGACGCTCGGACGCTATGTCAACGCAACGACGCTGGAGGGGGCGCAGCAGACGATCGCGGTCGGGCCCGTCGCCTCGCAGCTCGCCATCAAGATGCTGGGCACCAATGGCGGCGGCTTCTTCAACGCCAACTCGGCGCATCCTTTTGAAAACCCCGACGCGATCTCCAATTTCATCCAGATGGTCACGATCTTCGCGCTCGGCGCTGCCCTGACCAATGTCTTCGGCCGCATGGTCGGCAACCAGCGCCAGGGCTGGGCGATCCTCGCCGCCATGGGCGTGCTGTTCATCGCCGGCGTTGCCGTCTGCTACTGGGCGGAAGCCGCCGGCAACCCGCTGGTGCATGCACTGGGCATCGACGGCGGCAACATGGAAGGCAAGGAGAGTCGCTTCGGCATCGCCCTTTCCGCGCTGTTCGCCGTCATCACCACGTCCGCCTCCTGCGGCGCGGTCAATGCCATGCATGACAGCTTCACGGCGCTCGGTGGCTTGATCCCGATCATCAACATGCAGCTCGGCGAGGTCATCGTCGGCGGTGTCGGCGCCGGCTTCTACGGCATCCTGATGTTCGTCGTGGTTGCCGTCTTCGTTGCCGGCCTGATGGTCGGCCGCACGCCGGAATATCTCGGCAAGAAGATCGAGGCCAAGGAAGTCAAGATGGCGATGCTGGCCATCCTGTGCCTGCCGCTGGCGATGCTGACATTCACGGCCATCGCGGCGGTTCTGCCAAGCGCCGTGGCATCGATCGCCAATAGCGGGCCGCATGGCTTCTCCGAGATACTCTACGCCTATACCTCGGCGGCGGCGAACAACGGCTCGGCCTTTGCCGGCCTCTCAGGCAATACGCCCTGGTACAACATCACGCTCGGCATCACCATGCTGATGGGCCGCTTCCTGGTCATCATCCCCGCACTGGCCATTGCCGGCTCGCTGGTGGCGAAGAAGACGGTGCCGGCGTCGGCCGGCACGTTCCCGACCGACGGTCCGCTGTTCGTCGGGCTGCTGATCGGCGTCATCGTCATCGTTGGCGGCCTCACTTTCTTCCCTGCGCTCGCCGTCGGGCCGATCATCGAGCACCTGGCGATGATCCATGGGCAAACCTTCTGAGGCGGCCATGCCCTTGTTCAGCAGCAAGCGTCGCAAGGCCAGGCCGCCGGCCGACAGCGAGGGGGAGGCCAAGCCTCCTCCCTTCCCGACCGTTTCGACGTTCCTCGGCATTGCGGCCGTCATGATCGTGATCTGGCTGCTGGTCTACGGCCCACCCTTTTCGGCATCCAATCACCCGGTGCCGCCCAACAACAGCGAAGCCGGAGCTTCAAAATGAGTCACACAAAATCAGCCAGCATCATGGATGCCAGCATTCTTTGGCCCGCCATTGGCGGTGCCTTCCGCAAACTCGACCCGCGCACGCTGGCCCGCAACCCGGTGATGTTCGTCGTCGCAATCGTCTCGGCGCTGACGTCAGTGCTGTTCGTCAGGGACCTCATCACCGGCGGCGGCGACCTGCGCTTCACATTGCAGATCATCATCTGGCTGTGGTTCACGGTGCTGTTCGCCAATTTCGCCGAAGCGGTCGCCGAGGGGCGCGGCAAGGCGCAGGCCGACTCGCTGCGCAAGGCGCGCACCGAGACCCAGGCCAAGCTGCTGGCCGGCGAGGACCGCTCCAAATTCAAGCTGGTGCCCGGCACCAGCCTGAAGGTCGGCGACATCGTGCTGGTCGAAGCCGGCGACATCATCCCGTCCGACGGCGAGGTGATCGAAGGCGTGGCCTCGGTCAATGAGGCGGCAATCACCGGGGAGTCCGCACCGGTCATCCGCGAATCCGGCGGCGACCGTTCTGCCGTCACCGGCGGCACGCAGGTTCTGTCCGACTGGATCCGCGTGCGCATATCAGCCGCGTCCGGCCACACCTTCCTCGACCGCATGATCTCACTGGTCGAAGGGGCCGCGCGCCAGAAGACACCGAACGAGATCGCGCTCAACATCCTGCTCGTCGGCATGACGCTGATCTTCGTGCTGGCCACCGCGACCATCCCGAGCTTTGCCTCCTATTCCGGCGGCTATATCTCGGTGACTGTGCTGGTCGCGCTGTTCGTCACCTTGATCCCGACCACCATCGGCGCGCTGCTCTCGGCCATCGGCATTGCCGGCATGGACCGCCTGGTGCGCTTCAACGTGCTGGCCATGTCGGGTCGTGCCGTGGAAGCCGCCGGCGACGTCGACACGCTGCTCCTCGACAAGACCGGCACCATCACGCTCGGCAACCGCCAGGCGACCGAATTCCGCCCGGTCAAGGGCGTCACCGAGCAGGAACTGGCCGACGCGGCGCAACTCGCCTCGCTCGCCGACGAGACGCCTGAGGGGCGCTCGATCGTCGTGTTGGCCAAGGAGAAATACGGCATCCGCGCCCGTGACATGGCGACATTGCACGCCACCTTCGTGCCCTTCACGGCGCAGACCCGCATGAGCGGCGTCGACATCGACGGCTCGTCGGTACGCAAGGGCGCCGTCGATTCCGTGCTTGCCCACGTCAATCAGTCGACGGTGGCCGCCCACGGCACGCGTCCCGGCAGCGATACCGTCAGGGATCTCCAGGCGATCGCCGACGAGATTGGCAAGTCTGGCGGCACGCCGCTGGCGGTCGAGCGCGATGGTCGCCTGCTCGGCGTCGTCCACCTCAAGGACATCGTCAAGGGTGGCATCAGGGAGCGCTTTGCCGAGTTGCGCAAGATGGGTATCCGCACGGTGATGATCACCGGCGACAATCCGATGACGGCAGCGGCGATCGCGGCGGAAGCCGGCGTCGACGACTTTCTCGCCCAGGCAACGCCCGAGGACAAGCTGAAGCTGATCCGAGACGAACAGGCCAAGGGCAAGCTGGTCGCCATGTGCGGCGACGGCACCAACGATGCGCCGGCCCTTGCCCAGGCCGATGTCGGCGTCGCGATGAACACCGGCACGGTCGCCGCCCGCGAGGCGGGCAACATGGTCGACCTCGACAGCGATCCGACCAAGCTCATCGAGATCGTCGAGATCGGCAAGGCGCTGCTGATGACACGCGGCTCGCTGACGACCTTCTCCATCGCCAATGACGTTGCCAAGTATTTTGCCATCATCCCGGCGATGTTTGCGATCTTCTACGTCGCGCCGGGACAGACGACCGGCCCGTTGCAGGCGCTCAACATCATGCATCTGGGCACGCCGCAGAGCGCCATCCTGTCGGCCATCATCTTCAACGCGCTGATCATCATCGCGCTGATCCCGCTGTCGCTGAAAGGCGTCAAATATCGCGCCATCGGCGCCGGCGCGCTGCTCCGCCGCAACCTCCTCGTCTACGGCCTCGGCGGCATCATCGTGCCGTTCGTTGGCATCAAGGCGATCGATATGATCGTCACCGCCCTCGGCCTCGCTTAAGGAATAGATCCATGCTCACCCAGATAAGACCCGCGATCATCATGATCGTCTTCTTCACGGTCCTGACCGGACTGATCTATCCGATCGGCATGACCGGCATTGCCCAGGCGCTGTTTCCGCACCAAGCCAATGGCAGCCTGATCGAGAAGGACAAAACGGTCATCGGCTCCGAGCTGATCGGCCAGGTCTTCGCCAGCGACAAGTATTTCCATGGAAGGCCTTCGGCGGCCGGCAATGGTTACGATGCCACCGCCTCCGGCGGCACCAATCTCGGCCCGACCAATCCCAAGCTGATCGAGCGCATCAAGGGCGATGCCGAGAAGCTGAAGGCGGAGAATCCGAACGCACCGGTCCCAATGGATCTGGTGACGACGTCGGGCAGCGGCCTTGACCCGCAGATCAGCCCGGAGGCCGCCTATTTCCAGGTTCCGCGCGTGGCCAAGGCCAGGGGCATCGACGAAGCCAAGGTCAAGGCGCTCGTCGACGGCCAGGTCGAGGGCAGGGAGCTCGGCTTCATGGGAGAGCCTGTCGTCAACGTGCTCGCGCTCAACCTGGCGCTCGACGCGGCTAAATAGGTGGTGGAGAGGTCCGGGGATCGACAGCATCCCCGGACCTCGCCATGATCGATCCTGATGCCGGACGACAGAAGCAACGAAAACCGACCTTCCCCCGACGCGCTGCTCGAGCACGCCGAGCGGGAGGGACGCGGCCGCCTGCGGATATTCCTCGGCGCCGCGCCCGGTGTCGGCAAGACCTACGAAATGCTGATGTCGGGCCGTGCCAGGCTGGCGGACGGCATCGATGTGGTGATCGGCGTCGTCGAGACGCATGGCCGCAGGGAAACCCAGACCCTGGTCGAGGGTTACGAAGTCATCCCCCGCCGCAAGATCGACTACAAGGGGCGCGTCCTCGACGAGATGGACATCGACGCCATCCTCGCCCGGCGCCCCGCATTGGTTCTGGTCGACGAGCTCGCCCACACCAACGCGCCCGGCAGCCGCCACCCGAAGCGTTATCTCGACGTCCAGGAGATCCTGGCGCGCGGCATCGACGTCTACACGACGCTCAACATCCAGCATGTCGAAAGCCTGAACGATGTCGTCGCGCAGATCACGCGGGTCAGGGTGCGCGAGACTGTTCCCGATTCCATCATCGACCAGGCCGACGATGTCGAGATCATCGACCTGACGCCCGACGACCTGATCAAGCGGCTGGAAGAGGGAAAGGTCTATTTCCCCAACACGGCGCAGCGCGCCATCGAGAACTATTTCTCGTCGGGCAATCTGACGGCGCTGCGCGAACTGGCGCTGCGCCGCACCGCCCAGCGCGTCGATGAGCAGTTGCTCAATCACATGCAATCCCACGCCATTCAGGGCCCATGGGCCGCCGGCGAGAGGGTGCTCGTGTGCGTCGACGCGCGTCCGGGCGGTGCGGCTCGCATCCGCTACGCGCGCAGGCTGGCCGACCGGCTTCGCGCGCCATGGACGGCGCTGCATGTCGATACGCCGCGCTCGGCCGGCATGTCCGAGGAAGACAAGGACCGGCTCGCCACGCTGATGCGCCTTGCCGAGCAGCTCGGCGCCGAGGTGACGACCATTCCCGGCCAGAATGTCGCGCAGGACATCGTGCGCCATGCGACGGCGAACAATTTCACCCATATCGTGGTCGGCCGGCCGACCCGGTCGCGCTGGCGCGAACTGATCGAGGGCTCGCTCACCTATGATTTGATCCGCAATGCCGGCGATATCAGCGTCCACGTCATTTCGGGGACCGAGCGGGATGCCGAGGCGGCCTCGAGAAGGGTCAAGGCGGCGGCCGAGCAGAAGCAATTCCAGATCTGGCCCTATCTGCTCGCCACCACCTATGTCGCGGGTTCGTTGGCCGTCAGCACCGTCCTCGACCAGTTCCTCGACGTCCGCAATCTGGCGATCGTCTTCCTCCTGGCGGTGCTGACATCGGCGGTGGCCGGCGGCCTTTGGCCGGCGCTCTATGCGTGCTTCCTCAGCGCCCTTGCCTTCAACTATTTCTTCCTGGAGCCGCGCTACACCCTGACGATCCGGGATCCCGAGAGCATCGTGGCGCTCGCCGTCTTCTTGGCCGTCGCGGTCATCGCCAGCAATCTCGCCGCGCGCATGCAGCGCCAGGCCGTCGCCGCCCGCTCGCGGGCACGGGCCACCGAGGACATCTACCTCTTCTCCAAGAAGCTCGCCGGCGCCGGCACACTCGACGACGTGCTGTGGGCCACCGCCTTCCAGATCGCCTCGATGCTGAAGCTGCGCGTGGTGGTGCTGCTGCCCGAAGACGGCACCATCACCGTCAAGGCAGGCTATCCGCCGGACGACACGCTGGCAGAGGCAGATATCGCCGCAGCCCGCTGGGCCTGGGAACACAACCGCGCCGCCGGGCGCGGCGCCGACACGCTGCCTGGCGCCAAGCGTCTCTATCTGCCCTTGCGGACCGGACGCACCGCGATCGGTGTCGTCGGCCTCGACAATGACAAGCAGGGCCCGCTGCTGACGCCCGAGCAGCAGCGCCTGCTCGACGCGCTGGCCGACCAGGCGGCGGTGGCGATCGAGCGCGTCCAATTGGTCGCCGATGTCGACCGGGCCAAGCTTGCTGCCGAAGCCGACCGGCTGCGCTCTGCCCTGCTGACCTCGATTTCGCATGATCTGAAAACGCCGCTCTCGGCGATCATGGGAGCGGCCGGCACGCTCAAGGAATTCGCGCCGGATCTACCCGAGCAGGACCGGGCGGAGCTCCTGTCGACGGTGATCGACGAATCGGAACGGTTGAACCGCTTCATCGCCAATCTGCTCGACATGACCAAGATCGAATCCGGGGCGATGGAGCCGAACTATGCCTTGCACTATGTCGGCGATATTGTCGGCACGGCGCTCAACCGCGCCCGCAAGATCACCAGCGAACACAAGATCGAGGTCGATATTCCGCCCGAATTGCCGATGCTGAAGCTCGATCCCGTGCTGTTCGAGCAGGTTCTGTTCAATCTTCTCGACAATGCGTCGAAATATTCGCCATCCGGCTCGACGATCCGCGTGCAGGGATGGGCCGACAATGGATCCGTCATCGTGCAGATCATGGATGAGGGGCCGGGCATTCCGGCGCATGATTTGGAACGTGTGTTCGACACGTTTTACCGGGCGCGCAAGGGCGATCAGGTGCGCGCCGGCACCGGCCTTGGCCTGTCGATCTGCCGCGGCTTTGTCGAATCGATGGGCGGCACCATCTCGGCCGCCAACCGGACCGACCGCACAGGGGCTGCGTTCACCATCAGGATGCCGGTGCCGGCGGAAGCACCCGATGCCGGCAATCGCGGCGAAGAGACCAGCGTGGATCGGCCTTCATGACAAATTCGAATGTCAGGATACTGGTCGTCGATGACGAGCCGCCGATCCGCAAGCTGCTTCGGGTCGGCCTCGGCAGCCAGGGCTATGTCATCAGCGAGGCGCCGAACGCCAAGGTGGCGATCGAACTGATGGAACAGGAAAAGCCGGATCTGGTGCTGCTCGACCTCGGCCTGCCTGGCATGGGCGGTCATGAGCTCCTGCGCAAATGGCGTGACGAGGGCCTCGACATTCCCGTCGTCATCCTCTCCAGCCGCACCGACGAGGCCGGCATCGTCAATGCGCTCGAACTCGGCGCCGACGATTATGTCACCAAACCGTTCGGCATGAACGAACTGGTGGCGCGCATCCGCGTGGCGTTGCGGCACAAGTTCCAGCAACAGGGCGAGAAGCCTGTATTCCAAAGCGGCGACCTCAGCGTCGATCTGGTCAAGCGCATCGTCAAGGTCGAGGGCGAGGAGATAAAACTCTCGCCGAAGGAATACGACATATTGCGCATCCTGGTGCAGCATGCCGGCAAGGTGCTGACCCACCATTTCATCCTGAAGCAGATCTGGGATGATTCGACCGACGTGCAGTATCTCCGGGTCTATGTCAGGCAGCTCCGGCAGAAGATCGAGAAGACCCCCGACCAGCCGCGCTACATCACCACCGAGACCGGTGTCGGCTATCGGCTGCGTGTCGATTGAGACAGCTCGAATTGAAGTTCTAACTTTTTGTTTTGACGCAATTCCGGGCGGAAAACCGTACACACTTTTCCTGGAATTGCTCCAGTCAGCCGACGGCTTCCAGCGGCCGAGTTGCGGCCACCGACGTCCGCAAGGCGGCGAGACAGCCGAGGATGCCAAGCGGGACGAAGGCAAGGAACAGCCAGCTCGCGACATTGGCCGCCGCGTCGTGGTTCAAGCCTTGCGAGAAGCCGCTGGCATTGGCGACGATGCCGGCAAGGGCGGCCCCCACGGCGTAGCCGATGCGCTGCATGGTCGGCACCGCGGCCGAGGCGATGGTCTGCTCGTCGTCCGGGGCGGAGGCGACGATGACGCGGGTCAGGAACGGCCAGGCAATGCCGAAGCCGCCGCCCTGCAGCAAGGCGCAGACCAGGATCAGCGGGATCGAGCCCAGGGGTATCGTATAGGCAAAGCCGGCGATGCCCGCCGCGATCATCAGCGCGCCGGTAACAATGATCAGCCGTTCACGCTGCGGCGGCGCGTTGGCGACGAGGATCGACAGGATCGACCAGGCGATCGATTCGGCGGCGATGATGTAGCCGGTGGTCAGCAGCGGGATGTCGTGCAGGCTGGTCAAAAGCAGGGGCCCGTAGACGCCGAAGGAGCAGGTCGCGACGGAAAAGGCGGCGACCATGGTCATGCCGGCACCGACCGGAGTGCGCCACGAAAACAGCCGCGCCGGGAACAGCCGCGAGCGCGGCTTCAGCGCGTCGATGGTGAAGAACAGCGCGAGCCCGGCCAGGCCCAGCACGACCAGCAGAGAGGAACGCAGCAGGGCGATGTCGATGCCGGCCGAGGCGATCAGCACCACGGCGACGGCCAGGCAGGCAAGGGCGGCGAAGGGGAAGGGCGGGGTCTTGCCGGCGCTCCTGCTGGGTTTCTTCGCCTCCGGCGTGTTGAGCACGAGGAAGCTTGCCAACGCCATGGCGGTACCGCCGAGGGTGAAGACGCCGAAGGCCCAGCGCCACGACAGGAATTCGGTCATGATAGCGCCCAGCAACGGGCCGCTGAACGCCGCGACGCCCCAGATCGCCGACATGATGCCGAAGAGCTGCGGCCAGATGGTGCGCGAAAACAGCCGCTCGACCGAGACGAAGGCGAGCGATACCAGCGCGCCGCCGCCCAGCCCCTCGATCAGCCGGCCGGCCAGGAACAACTGCATGGAAGGCGAGGTGGCGCAGATCAGCGCGCCGGCGGCGTAGAGCAGGGCCGCGACCACCATATTGGTGCGCAGCGCCACGTAGCTCACCAGTCGCCCGGCGGCGGCACCGGCGACGATGGCGCCGAGCTCGTAGATCGCCAATGACCAGCCGACGAGCTGCACCCCGGCCAGTTCGCCGACCATCGCCGGCATGACGGTTGCCACCATCGTCTCGTTGGTGGCGTGCAGCAGGATGCCGAGGCTGATGAAGCAGAAGCGCGCCAGGTCGCCGCTCGCCCACAATGCGCGCCAGTCGACCCTGTTTGTGCTGATTTCAGTCATGTCCACCCCATGCTTTTGCATATCGCGATGCCGGCGCACGGCACCAGAAGCCAGCAAGGCTTTCCGGCAGGACCATGCGCGGCAACAGCGCCGGATAGCGTGCCCATCGGGGTGCCGGTCCGGTCGGGCTGGGCTTGTAGAACCTCAACCGCGGTTGAGCTCAAGCGGTTTTTTCAAGGAGGTCAGTTCTCGGTGCTGCGCAGCTGGAACTGGCTGACGCCGATGGCGAGATTGATGCCGGTCTGCGTCTGCAGGCTGAGCGGCTGGAGGGTGAAGGCCTGCGAGGAGCCGCCGGCCAGGAGATTGGCGCCGGCGCCGACGGCGGCCGTCACCTCGGCGCTGGCGCCGATATAGTCGCCCGCCAGCGCACCCGGCGCGTAGATGTTCTTCAGCGGCGTCAGCACCAGCCAGCGCATCACCGACTGTTTTGTCGTGCCGATGTCGAGGCCGTATTTGTTGACCGCGCCAAAATAGGCCTCCGGCGCGAAGCTCTTGTCGGTCGGCGTGAAGGTGCAGCTCAGATCCTTGGTCGAGCCGAAGATGAAGCCGGTGCCCCCGCCAATGGCGCATTCAAGGGTACCAAGTTCGATGCCTCGGTCCTGCGCCTGCGCCTGTGTCGCGCCGAGCACGAGTGCGATCGCGGCAGCGGCGATGGCTGTCTTCGGCATATCGTTCCCCCTCAAAATCTAACGGCGCGGAACCATCCTATATGGTTCCGCGCCGTAAGGTAGAGAGGAGCGCAAGGCTCCGTTCGATCACTTCAGCGAATGAATCAGCTGAAGCGAGGTCACGGCCACGGCGAGATTGACGCCGGTCTGCGCCTGGACGCTGAGCGGCTCCAGCATGAAGGCGCCGTCGAAGCCGCCGACCAGCAGGTTGGCGCCGCCGCCGGTGACGACGCTCGCCTCGGCATTGACGCCATAATAGCTGCCGGCAAGGTCGCCCGCGTCGCGGTCGCGGGTCGCGGCAAGAACCGCCCAGACGAGCTGGCCCTGATGTGTCTGGCCGAGATCGACACCGATCTTGGAGATGACGCCGGTGTAGATCTCCGACGGGCCGTGGTGGTAGGGACGGAAGACGCAGGACACGCCCTTGTTGGAGGCGACGATATAGGCGGTGCCGCCGTCGATGGTGCAGTCGAGAGTGCCGAGCTGCAGCTTTCCGGCGCTGGCCGGAGCGGCAGCGAACACGGTCGTTGCAAGGGCAGCGGCGCTGACGAGTTTCTTGATCATGGGAGGGTCCTTTCGCAAATCGCTTGGAATAACGGCTCGAGTGACCAGACCGTTCCGCTGAAAACTTGGCGCGAACAAGGCAAGGGTCAACGGCTTGGTGCGGGGGTTAACGCGCGGTTGCCGGATGGGCGGCGATCTGCAACGCCGCGTGTCCTTTCGGACACGCCGACGTCGCCATAATGCTTAGCCGGCTCTGCTAACGCCGATATCAGCTGACGCGGGCGAGGCCGTCCTTGGCCGGCTGGTAATTGGGGTTGAGGCGCACGGCTTCCTTATAGGATTTCGCCGCCTTCGCCTTGTCGCCGCGCCGCTCGTAAATGAGCGCCTGATTGGCCCAGGCCTCGGCGTTCTTGCCGTCGAGCTTGATGGCCATGTTGAAGTCGGAGAAGGCGTTGTCCTCGTCGCCCGTCGCCAGATAGGAGAGGCCACGGCCGTTGTAGGGCTCGGCGGCATCCGGCGCCAGCGAGATGGCGGTCGAGAAATCCTCGATGGCGAATTTGTGCTGGCCCTGGCTTTGATAGATCAGGCCGCGATTGTGGTAGGCGCGGGCGTCCGTCGTGTCGAGCTGGATCGCCTTCTGGAAGTCGTTGAAGGCGTCCTGGGTGCGGCCCGCCTTGCGGTAGAGATTGCCGCGGCCGATATAGGCGGCGTCATAATTGCCGTTGATCTGGATCGACTTGTTGTAGTCGTCGAGCGCGGCCGCCTGATTGCCGAGGAAGCGCTGGATGAGCGCGCGGTTGGAATAGGCCTGGTAGAAATTCGGATTGAGCTGGATGGCCTGGTTGAAGTCCTTGAGCGCCGCCTGATACTGGCCGCCGCGGCCATAGGCCGAGCCGCGCACATTGTAGCCTTCGGGGTCCTGGGGATTGCGCTGGATGACGGCCGACAGCGAGGAGATGTTCTCGCTCGACCCTTGCGCCTTGTCGATGTTGTTGAACTCGCCGGTCGGGCCCGATGTCTGGCAGCCGGCCAGCACCAATCCGGAAAGCAGGGCTGCCGTCAGGGCGAAACCACGCAATGCGGTCCCGCGCTCCACGCTTATTGCGTTCATGTCTGCCCTGTCCTCACTTATGCCGCGTCGTTCAGGTCCGGATCCCCCCTCCGGGCCGGGTCACAATCAAAATAAAAAGGTGGCGGCGATTCCGCATCGCGCCACCTTGGTATCCTTCGAAAAGGACGAAATATTGGCGATAATCAGCGCGGCGGACGCGCTGCGCCAGCAGCACCACCGGCAGCCACCGGACGCGGCGTCATCGGCAGCAGGCCTTCGCGCTGGGCGCGCTTGCGGGCCAGCTTGCGGGCGCGGCGCACGGCCTCTGCCTTTTCGCGGGCGCGCTTCTCGGAAGGCTTCTCGTAGTGACCGCGCATCTTCATTTCGCGGAAAATGCCTTCGCGCTGCATCTTCTTCTTGAGCGCGCGAAGCGCCTGATCAACGTTATTGTCGCGGACGAGTACCTGCACGGGCAATCCTGTCTTTCGGGTTTGATATCAACAGGCAAGTAGCCATAGCCACTAGCCTCCGCGGCGGTCGACACCACGAATTGTGGCGGCTGATAGCAGAATCAGGCCGCGCTGTCCACAGCCGAAATGCAGGACAACAGCCAAATTGCCACGGTCGCCCCGAGATAGGGCGCCAATTACGCCGTGGCCAGGTGCAGCCGTTCGAAATCCTCGAAGAATTCGCCGTAGTCACAAGTGATCTCTTCGCCGGAGGCAATGTCGCGGGTCGCTGTCGCGCCGCCATATTGCGAAAAATCGGTGTTCGGCGTCGCCGAATGGTTCATGAAGCGGCCATTGTCGACCTCATAGACCATGAAGCCCGGCCGATCCGGGCTCGGATAAGCATAACGGTCGAGCAATTCCTTCAGAGGCTGGGGTGCGGCCTCGTATTCGTCCATCGGGATCAGCCGGTCGAAATCCGGGTTAAGCCGCCAGATCGACGCGCCCTTCCGGATTGGCTCGGCGGCGAACATGCCCACGCCCTCGATCGCGCTCGCGGCCACATAGGTTCGGATCAGCATCATGGTTTCGGGACCCGTTTCGACAGGAAACGGAATCGCCAAATCGCGCGGAAAAAGCAAGACCGGCTGCCTGCGTCAAAGCGGTGAACCGGCCTGTTCGCCACAAAAAAACTTCACGTCCGGCTGATCGAGACGCCGCCGTCGGCGAACAGCGCGGTTCCCGTTGTGAAGCTCGAGGCATCGGAGGCGAGATAAAGCGCCGAGCGGGCAATCTCCTCCGGCTGCGCCATGCGCTTCAGCGCATGGATGCCTTCGACGAAAGCGCGGGCTTCGGGCGTCGTTGTCGTTGCGCCCGGTGTGTCGGTGCCGCCCGGCAGCAATGCGTTGACGCGCAGGCCTTTCGGCCCGTATTCGGCGGCCAGCACCTGTGTCAGGCCGATCAGGCCGGCCTTGGCGGCGGCGTAGGCGGCCATGCCCGGCATGCCGGCAGTGTAGCCGACAAAGCTCGAAGTGAAGATCAGCGAGCCGCCGCCGCGCTCCAGCATGGCCGGTATCTGATACTTCGCGCCGAGAAAGGCGCCGGTCAGATTGACGTCCATCGTCTCGTGCCATGCTGTCGGCATCATGTCGGGCAGGGGCGCCATCAAGCCGACGGCGCCGGCATTGTTGAAGGCGATGTCAAGGCCGCCGAAGCGTTCGACCGCCAGATCGACAAGCGCCTTCGCATAGGCTTCGTCCCTGACGTCGCCGGCAAGCGCGATGGCCTTGCCCTCCACGTCCGATATCTCGGCGACAAGCGTATCGAGCTCGGCCTGACGTCGGGCGGCGACGACGAGCCTGGCCCCTTCCTCGGCGAAGAGTTTTGCCGTGGCGCGGCCGATGCCGGAACTGGCGCCAGTGACGATGGCGATCTTGTTGGCGAGTGCGAGCATTTTTTTGGCATCCCTGTTTTTCGCGCCGGTCTGGCCGGCAATCGGGATGTTGGTCGCAGATGGAGCAGGTCGGAGCCACCCGATACCTGCGAAGGTCGCGTCGTCCTGAACTATTGCTTCAGCAGCCAGCCCAGCCGGTCGAGCGAAAATGCGTAGCTGATGGCGATGAGCAGCGCGACGACGATGCCCGCGGTCGTGTGACCCGCGGCATAGAATCCGGCAGCGCCGCCGAACAGGATGACCAGTTCGAGCGCCAGCCGCACCGTGCCCGGAACCGGCACAGGTGCGCGGCCCGACCGGCTTGGGTCGTTGAGCACCGCGAAAGTACCCCACAGCACGGCCGCAATGATCGGTAAGGCCAAAGCGAGGACCCAGCGCCACCATCCGTCGGCGACATGCCAGCCGGCAATGCCGAGACCGAGCAGGGCGGCAAGCTCCAGCAGGAAGCGCAAGGTCAGATTCCACCAGGCATTGCCCATATTCGTCCTCCAGAATCGCCCGACGGATAATGTGGCTGAACCCAACCACGGCAGCCAGCCCGCATGGGTCTTTTTCGTCGTGGCGCAAAACGGCAAGCGCCGTCGCAAACAGCGCAAGGGTGGAAGCGCTGTTTCGCTAGTGATACACCTCGCGCGCCGGGCCGAACAAAAGCCCGGCTGCAATCCGCGAGATCTGTTGGCGCGAGGCTGGGACGTTGAAAAAATATTCGGTATTCGCCATCGCCCGCGAGGCCATGCGCGGCCACAAGGGTTGGGAGGAACAATGGTCCTCGCCTGAGCCCAAGAAGGAATACGACGTCATCATCGTCGGCGCCGGCGGCCATGGCCTGGCCACCGCCTACTATCTCGCCACGGTGCATGGCATCACCAATGTCGCGGTGCTGGAAAAGGGCTGGCTCGGCGGCGGCAACACCGGCCGCAACACCACCATCATCCGCTCCAATTATCTTTATGACGAAAGCGCCGGCATCTACGACCATGCGCTGAAGCTGTGGGACGGGCTCAGCCAGGAGCTCAACTACAACGTCATGTATTCGGCGCGCGGCGTCATGATGCTGGCGCACAATGTGCACGACATCCAGGTGCTGAAGCGCCATGTCCACGCCAACCGGCTGAACGGCATCGACAATGAATGGCTGTCGCCTGAGCAAGCGAAGGAATTCTGCCCGCCGCTCAACATCTCCAGGGATGCGCGTTATCCGGTCGTCGGTGCCGCGCTGCAGCGGCGCGGCGGCACGGCGCGCCATGACGCGGTCGCCTGGGGCTATGCGCGCGGCGCTTCGGCGCGCGGCGTCCACATCATCCAGAATTGCGAGGTCACCGGCGTCAAGCGCGCCGCCAATGGCGCGGTCATGGGCGTCGACACGACGCGCGGCTTCATCGGCGCCAAGAAGATCGGCGTCGTTGCCGCCGGCCATTCCTCGGTCATCATGAACATGGCCGGCGTGCGCATGCCGCTGGAAAGCTATCCGCTGCAGGCGTTGGTGTCGGAGCCGGTCAAGCCGGTGGTGCCATGTGTGGTCATGTCCAACACGGTGCACGCCTATATCTCGCAGTCCGACAAGGGCGAGTTGGTGATCGGCGCCGGCACCGACCAGTATGTCTCCTATTCGCAGACCGGCGGCCTGCACATATTGCAGCATACGCTGGACGCCATCTGCGAGATGTTCCCGATCTTCACGCGCATGAAGATGTTGCGCTCGTGGGGCGGCATCGTCGACGTGACGCCCGACCGCTCGCCGATCCTGGCCAAGACGCCGGTGCCCGGCCTCTACGTCAATTGCGGCTGGGGCACGGGCGGCTTCAAGGCGACGCCTGGTTCGGGCCATGTCTTTGCCCACACCATCGCCAGGGACGATCCGCATCCGATCAATGCGCCCTTCACCATCGAACGCTTCCGCACCGGCCGGCTGATTGACGAGGCGGCGGCGGCGGCAGTGGCGCACTGATGATGGCGCAGATGGCTGTCGCGATGCCGCTGATGCTGGCGGGGGAACAAGGCATGTTCCACATGCCTTCGGCTGAAGAGGTGCGGCTGCAGCCGATCACGCGCGCCGGCAACGAGGCCGGATGGCCGTTTTCGGTCGACGAGGGAACGCTCGCCTGCGTCTGGGGTGGCGGCCAGAAAATGGTGATGTTCTTCGAAGGCCGGCCGAAGGACCTGGATGAAGACGAGGATTTCAAGCCGCGTGGCGTCATCGTCACGACCGACCCGGTGCAGCTGACGTTCGGCAACATGGCCAACCGCGCCCTGTTTCGCGATTCCGCTGACGTCGAGGAGCGGCTGCGGCTCGTCGCGCCGTTCGTGACGATGGGCCAGAAACTTTGCGACCAACCCCCCGGCGCCCGCGTCGGCCACGGCGAATTGTAGGAACAAACAGAATGCTTCTCATCCGCTGCCCCTATTGCGAGGAAGAGCGCCCGGAACTCGAATTCCGCAACGCCGGCGAGGCGCATATTGCGCGCTCGACCGACATTGCTGGCGAGAGCGACGACGATTTCGAGAAGTTCTTCTTCATCCGCTCCAACCCCAAGGGCATCATCTATGAGCGCTGGCGGCACATGCATGGCTGCGCGCGCTTCTTCAACGCAGTGCGCGACACCGTCACCGACAAGTTCGTCATGACCTACAAGGCCGGCGAACCCAAACCCGCCAAGCTGCCCGGAGTTGCCAAATGAGCGGCGCGTTCCGCATCCCGAGAGCCGGTCGCCTCAGCCAGGCCAAGACCGCGCGGTTCAGCTTCGACGGCCAGTCCTATACCGGCATCGAGGGCGACACGCTGGCCTCCGCGCTGCTTGCCAATGGCGTGCATCTGGTCGGCCGCTCGTTCAAATACCACCGGCCGCGCGGCTTCCTGTCGGCCGGCGCGGAAGAGCCGAACGCATTGGTGCAGATCGTGCGCGACGATGCGCGCAAGACGCCGAATGTGCGCGCCACCGTGCAGGAGCTCTATGACGGGCTCGCCGCCAATTCGCAGAACCGCTGGCCGTCGCTGTCCTTCGACGTCGGCGCGGTCAACGACCTGGCATCGCCGATGTTTTCGGCCGGCTTCTACTACAAGACCTTCATGTGGCCGAAGGCGGCCTGGAAAAGCTTTTACGAGCCGAAGATCCGTGAAGCCGCCGGCCTTGGCGTTTCGCCCGACAAACCCGATCCCGACCATTATTCGTCGCGCTACGCGCATTGCGACGTGCTGGTGCTGGGTGGCGGCGCGGCCGGGCTCGCGGCGGCCTTGGCGGCAGCGGAAACCGGCGTGCGCGTCATCCTCGCCGACGAGCAGGCCGAGTTCGGCGGCAGCCTGCGTTTCGAGACGGGTGCCAGGATCGACGGCCAGGACGGTTTTGCCTGGGCGCAAGCGGCGATCGCCAGGCTGAGCGCGATGGACAATGTCCGCGTGCTGCCGCGCACGACGGCTTTCGGCTATTACGCGCAGAATTTCGTCGGGCTGGTCGAGCGCGTCAGCGACCATTTGAAGGCACCCGGCCATGATTTGCCGCGCGAGCGGCTGTGGCAGGTGCGGGCCAAGCGCGTGGTGCTGGCTTCGGGCGCCATCGAACGCCACATGGTGTTCGCCAACAACGACCGACCGGGCATCATGCTGGCGAGTGCCGCGCGCACCTTCCTCAATCACCATGGCGTGGCGGTCGGCAGGAATGTCGGCGTCTACACCGCCAATGACTCGGCTTACGCCGCGGCGATCGACCTGAAAAAGGCTGGCGTCAACATCGCGGCGATCGTCGATCTGCGCGACAACCCGACCGGTCCCGTAATCGACGAGGCGCGGGCGCTCGGCATCGAGATCAATTTCGGCCGTGCGGTGATCCGTGCCGGCGGCAAATTGCGCGTGTCCTCGATGACCGTGCAGCCGAAGAATGGCGGCGGCGAGCGCACCATTTCCGTCGATGCGATCCTGATGTCGGCCGGCTGGACACCGTCGGTGCATCTGTTCTCGCAGTCGCGCGGCAAGGTCGCCTTCAACGACGAGACCAAGCGCTTCGTGCCCGGCACCTATGCGCAGGATTGCGTCTCCGTCGGTGCCTGCAATGGCACGGACGGCTTGTCGGCGACGGTAGACGAGGCCTATGCGGCCGGGGCCAAGGCGGCCAAGGATTCCGGTGCGAAGACCGCCAAGGGTGTGAAGCCGAAGGTCGACGCCTCGGAAAGCTGGTCGCGCGGCATGCTGGGTGCCGCGCCCGGCGCCGGCCCGGACACGACGGTGAAGGCCTTCGTCGACTTCCAGAACGACGTCACCGCCAAGGACATCCGCCAGGCGGTGCACGAGGGCATGCGCTCCATCGAGCACGTCAAGCGCTTCACCACCAACGGCATGGCGACCGACCAGGGCAAGACCTCCAACATGCACGGCCTGGCGATCGCCGCGGAGACGCTGGGCAAGCCGATCCCCGAGGTCGGCCTGACGACCTTCCGCGCGCCCTACACGCCGGTCACCTTCGGCGCGATCGTCAGCCATGCGCGTGGGCCGCTGTTCGACCCGACGCGCAAGACGGCGACGCATCCGTGGGCCGAGGCGCAAGGCGCGGTCTTCGAGGATGTCGGCCAGTGGAAGCGTGCCTGGTATTTCCCGAAAGCCGGCGAGGACATGCATGCCGCGGTCGACCGCGAATGCGTTGCGGTCCGCACCACGGCCGGCCTGTTCGACGCCTCGACGCTCGGCAAGATCGAAGTGGTCGGGCCGGATGCGGCCAAGTTCATGGAACTGCTCTACACCAATCCGTGGGAGAAGCTCGAGCCCGGTCGCTGCCGCTACGGCATCATGCTGCGCGAGGACGGCTTCATCTACGATGACGGCGTCGTCGGCCGGCTGGCGCCGGACCGTTTCCATGTGACGACGACGACCGGCGGTGCGCCGCGCGTCATGAACCACATGGAAGACTATCTCCAGACCGAGTTCCCGCATCTGAATGTCTGGCTGACCTCGATCACCGAACAGTGGGCGGTCATCGCGGTGCAGGGGCCGAAATCGCGCGACATCATCGCGCCCCTGGTCGAAGGCATCGACATGTCCGACGAGGCGCTGCCGCACATGTCGGTGCGCGAAGGCAAGATCTGCGGCGTGCCGACAAGGCTGTTCCGCATGTCGTTCACCGGCGAGCGCGGCTTCGAGGTCAATGTGCCGGCCGATTACGGCCAGGCCGTCTGGGAAGCGCTGTGGGCGGAAGGCCAGAAGCACGGCGCCACCGCTTACGGCACGGAGTCCATGCACGTGCTGCGCGCCGAGAAGGGCTACATCATCGTCGGCCAGGACACGGATGGCACGGTGACGCCGAACGATGCCGGTCTCGACTGGGCGGTCGGCAAGAAGAAGACCGACTTCGTCGGCATCCGCGGCATGGCGCGGCCGGACCTGGTCGCCAAGGGCCGCAAGCAACTGGTCGGCCTCAAGACCAAGGACCCGAAGGTGGTGCTGGAGGAAGGCGCGCAGATCGTCGAGGATCCGAAGCAGGCAATCCCGATGAAGATGATCGGCCACGTGACGTCCAGCTACTGGTCGCAGAATTGCGGCCGCTCGATCGCGCTGGCGCTGGTTGCCGGCGGCCGCGACCGGATGGGCGATACGCTCTACGTGCCGATGCCGAACGGGGTGATCGAAGTGGAGGTTACCGGCATGGTGTTCTTCGACGAGACGGGAGGCCGCCTCAATGGCTAAGGCTGCTGCAAAGAAGACGGCTGCGCCTTCGGTCGACCGCCGTCCGGCATTGGCTGGACGCAGTACGACAGCGACGGGCGTGAAGGTTGAAGTGCTGCCGCCAGCCGAGCGCATCTCGTTGCGCGCGCCGGAGGCTTCGGTCGCGGCGCTGTCGAAGGCGCTTGGCCTGACCTTGCCGAAGAAGCCGAAGACTTCCGCGTCGAAGGGCGGGCGCACCGCTTTGTGGCTCGGCCCCGACGAGTGGCTTGTCATCGACGAAGGCGGAAACGATCCGCTCGCCGACTGTGCGACGGTCGCCGCGCTTCATTCGGCTGTCGGCATCTCACACCGCAACATCGCGATCTCCGTCGCCGGTCCGGCGGCCGAAGCCACGATCAATGCGGGCTGCCCGCAGGACCTGTCGCTCGACGCCTTCCCGGCGGGCGCGGCTTCGCGCACCATCCTCGGCAAGGCCGAGATCGTGCTGTTGCGCACGTCGGACGATGCCTTCCGGGTCGAGTGCTGGCGTTCGTTCTCGGACTATGTCTTTACTTTCCTGTCCGAGGGAGCCCGCGACGCGGCTGGCTGACCCGGAACGTTTTGCCGCCGGCGTTCGTTGTGCGGCAACAGGTCGAGGGAGAAGTGTCGATGCCGTCGAAGTCCGCGCCGAAATCGCCGCAGTCGAATGCCAAAACCGCGGCGGTGCGCTCGCTTGAACATGAGCGGCATCGCGAGGCCGACGCCGAAGAGGAACTCGAGGAAGGCTTGGAGGACACGTTCCCGGCCAGCGATCCTGTGTCCATCACCAGTTCGGCGATCCCCGGCGCGCCCGCCAAGCCGGGCAAGGCCAAGGCCGTTTCTGGTCGAAAAACCCGCAAGCCCTGATTTTCAGCAATTTTGGTCGACAGGCATCTTTCCAAGGCATCGCCAGTTGGGATATTCAAAGCGCTTTGGAGGAGGAAAAATGCCGATAAAAGCTGTTGTCTGGGGCGAGAACGTCCATGAACAGACCAATGCCGTCGTGCGCGACCTCTATCCGTTGACCATGCATGGCACCATTGCCGCGGCGCTCAACCAGGACAAGGGCATCGAGGCAACCACCGCCACCTTGCAGGAGCCGGAGCACGGGCTGAGCGAGAAGCGCCTGGCCGCCACCGACGTGCTTTTGTGGTGGGGCCATGCCGCGCATGGCGAGGTCAAGGACGAGATCGTCGAGCGCGTGCAGAAGCGGGTCTGGGAAGGCATGGGGCTGATCGTGCTGCATTCCGGCCATTACTCGAAGATCTTCAAGCGGCTGATGGGCACGCCCTGTTCGCTGAAATGGCGCGAGGCGGGCGAGCGCGAGCGTGTCTGGGCGATCAACCGTTGTCACCCGATCGCGCAAGGCATCGGCGAATGCCTGGAGATCGGCGAGACGGAAATGTATGGCGAGCCCTTCGCGGTGCCGGAGCCGCTGGAGACGGTCTTCGTCTCCTGGTACGAGGGCGGCGAGGTGTTCCGTTCCGGGCTGACCTACCAGCGTGGCGCGGGCCGCATCTTCTATTTCTCACCCGGCCACGAGACCTATCCGATCTACCACAATGAGGGCGTGCAGCAGGTGCTGCGCAATGCCGTGCACTGGGCGCACAATCCGGCACCCGCATGGTCCGGCATCACCAATGCGCCGAACGTGCCGACGGACAAGGCCAAGGAGAAGATCGTGCAGAAGGGCCTGCGCCTGCATGCCGATGGCGATAAGGGGTTGAGTTGATGGGGAACCTGATCTGATGCATCGCCTGCTCTTGCTCGGCACCGGCTGGATCGCCGGACATCATATCGAAGAGTTCGCAAAGGTTCCTGGTTGCAGCATCGTCGCCTGCGTCGATCAACTGCCTGGCCGCGCCGCGGCGTTTGCCGCTGCCAACGACATCGGCGCTTCTTTCGAGAGCCTTGAAGCGGCGATCGCCTGGGGCGATTTCGACGCCGCCATCAACGCCACTCCGGACGGTGTGCACAAGGCGACGACGCTGGCGCTGCTTGCCGCGGGAAAACATGTCTTTTGCGAAAAGCCGCTGGCACCGAACCATGCCGATGCGCTTGCCATGACCGAAGCGGCCGAGGCCGCCGGCCTCGTCAACATGGTCAATCTCACCTACCGCAATTCACCGGCGATCCAGGAAGCACGGCGTCTGGTGTTGGCGGGCGCGATCGGCGAATTGCGCCATGTCGAGGCGAGCTACAAGCAGAGCTGGCTGGTCAGCAAATCCTGGGGCGACTGGCGCGTCGAGGACAAATGGCTGTGGCGATTGTCGACCCGGCACGGTTCGACCGGGGTTCTGGGCGATGTCGGCATCCACATCCTCGACTTCGCCACCTATGGCGCGGCCCAGGATATTGTCAGCCTGCACGCCGACCTGGTGACGTTTCCGAAGGCCGAAGGCGACCGGATCGGCGACTATGTGCTGGACGCCAATGACAGTGTGGCGATGACGGCACGGCTGGCATCCGGCGCGCTGGCGACGATCATTGCAAGCCGCTACACAACCGGCCATGGCAATGACCTGTCGCTGACGCTGCACGGCACCGAAGGAGCGCTCAAGGTCGAGACCGATGGCAAGGCAGCGCGGCTGTCGGCGTGCCTGGGAGAGGATGTCGATGTTCAGCTCTGGCGAGAGCTGGCCCTGCCGGATGTCAAGCGCAACGCCCGGCGTTTTGTCGACGCGCTGGATGCCGGGCGGAATGGCGACCCGTCCTTTCGGCGCGCCGCCGACATTCAGAAGCTTATCGACGCCGCCTTCGAGAGTTCGGCGAGCAGGCTGCCGATCTCGGTCGGCTGACATCCGGCCATCGCAGCGGTTGGCAGTCTTGGCGCCTTCAGCACCGCCTTCAGCGGCAAGGTTGGCTGCGTACCTACTCGATATCAGGCGCAGAACCTGGGCTACCTATCTCGTCCATGCCCGGGGAAACCCCGGGCGGGTATGCGGTCGATCTTAGAAGGCGCTCGGCAGGATCCAGGGATTGATGCTGATGCCAAGGCGCGGGCCCTTGCCTTCAGCAGTATTTTCCGCGGCGCCCTTCTTCTCGACCGAGCCGGTCGAGGCGCAATCCAGCTTCACATTGGTCTTGGTGTCGACGCAGGTCGCGGCCGGCAGGTGCTTGACCGGCTGGGTGGTGCCGGCGGCGAAGGCCGAACCGGAAAGTGCCAGCACGGCGGCGAGGGTGAGGAGTGTCTTTTTCATCGTCAGTCTCCGTTTTCGACGAGTGAATTTCTTTCGTACATGTACGGTGCTGCGTACAGATACGTCCGCCGATCGCGAAGTTCAAGTCAAGATCGTACGCGTACGATAAATTTTTTGTTAACCAAGAATTTGCCCTCGGTTTGGTTCGAAAGGTGGCGAGGAAGCGTGGAAACGAAGGAGATGTCGTTCAGCAGTTGACCGGTGTGTCGGTCAATGGCGGCACGTTCTGGGTGCTGAGTGCGGCCAGTTGGAAATCGCACATGCGTTTCACGAAAGCCTGCGGGTCGCCGAAGGGGTAGAAGGGAAAGGTGATCAGCAGCGAGATCGTGCCGTGGCCGACCGCCCACAACATGGTGGCGATGGCGCGCGGATCGCCTTGCAGTTTTCCTGCGGCGACGCAGGCTTCGACCCGCGTGATCAGCACCTTCATCGCCGGGTTGGCCTCGTGCATTTCTTGAAAACTCCGACCTTCCGGCGGCCTGGTCTTTTCGGTCATGAAAACGGTGCGGTATTCATTGGGATTGCCGAGGCCGAAGGCGGCATATTCAGTCATCACCGCCTGCAAGGCCTCGATCGGATCGTCGGACGGATGCTCCTCGATGCGGCGGGCGAGCGTTTCGAAGGCGTCTTCGGCCAGCGCGAACAGAATGTCCTGCTTGTCGGCGAAATAGGAATAGACCGACATCGGCGCATAGCCGACCCGCTTGGCCAGTTTGCGGATGGTCAGGCCCTCATAGCCTTCTTCCTGAACGAGCTTATGCGCGGCTTCGACCAGTTCGGAACGCAGCTCGGCCTTCTGTTTTTCGCGGCGTTTCTGGACGCTCAGCGGCAAGTCCGGTGCCTTTCGGTGGTGTCTGGGGTTGGCGGTATCTGGGCTAAATTATATACGCTGTACGGAAACGGACAAGGGCGCCGCAGGTTCCCAAGCGGGAGGCATCAGATCGCCCCGACGCCACCGTCTATGGCCAGCGCATGGCCGGTCATGAAGGAGTTGGCCGGGTCGGCGGCGAAGAGGATGGCGGCGGTGATTTCGTCGACCTCCGCCACGCGTTTCATAGGCACGCCGCGTGTCAGTTCGGCCAACGCTTCTGCCTCCGGGGCACCCGAGGCGCGCACGAAACTGTCCACCATTGCCGTCCTTGTGTGGGCCGGGCAGATGGCGTTGATGCGCACACCCTTGGTGGCATATTCGGCGGCCGCCGATTTGGTCAGCCCGACGACGCCATGCTTGGCGGCCGCATAGACCGAGAGTTTCGGCGCGCCGACCAGTCCGGCAACCGAGGCGATATTGACGATAGCGCCGCCCTTGGCCGTCGCCCCGAACTGGCGCTCCATCTGCGGGATCTGGTGCTTCATGGCATAGAAGACGCCAAGCAGGTCGATCTCAAGCACGCGGCGGGCCTCGTCCGACGCAACCTGCGGCAGGCGCACGAAACTCTGGACGATGCCGGCATTGTTGATGGCGACATCCAGCCTGCCGAATCTTTCGACCGCCAGCCGGACCAGGTCCTCGGACAATTTTTCGTCCGCTACGTTGCCGGCCAGGAACGCCGTCTCGGCGGGCAAGGTTGCGGCGAGATCGGTGAGCGCCTTTTCGTCGATGTCCGACAGCACCAGCCGCGCGCCCTCGGTGGCAAAGCCTTTCGCAGCACCCCGGCCGAGACCGCCGGCGGCGCCTGTGATCAGCACCGTTGCCCCGTCAAAGCGGCCCATAATGGCTCCCCGTCACGTCTGCTTGTCGATCAGTCTGGCGGCGAGATGCGACAGCAGCTTCACCGCCTCGCCATAGGTCCTGGCCTTTTCGGGATTGGAGGCATTGCCGTCCAGCGCGCGCTTGTAGACGCCCTGGCAGATCGCCGCCAACCGGAAGAAGGAGAAGGCGAGGAAGAAGGTCCAGTTGCCGATGCCGCTGAGGCCGCGCTGCCGGCAGTAGGCAGCGACGTAGTCTTCCTCGGAAGGCAGGCCGAGCGCGGCGCGGTCGACGCCGCCGAGGCCGCGAAAGCCGGAAGCATGCGGCAGGCGCCATTGCATGCATTGATAGGCGATATCGGCAAAGGGGTGGCCAAGCGTCGACAACTCCCAGTCGAGCACCGCGATGACCCTTGGCTGGCCCGGCGCGAAGATCAGATTGTCCAGCCGGTAGTCGCCATGCACCAGCGATATCAGGCCGTCATCGGCGGGCAGGTGCGTTTCCAGCCAGGCGATCAGTCGGTCCATGTCGGCAATGATGGCGGTTTCGGAGGCGCGGTACTGGCTGGTCCAGCGTGCCAGCTGCCGTTCGAAATAATTGCCCGGCCGGCCGAAATCGGAGAGACCCACCGCGTCGACATCGACATCGTGCAGGGCCGCGAGCGTGCCGTTCATGGCGTCGTAGATGGCGGCGCGTTCTTCGTTGTCACGTGCCTCGGGCAATGCCGGATCCCAGAAGATACGGCCGTCGAGGAAATCCATGACATAGAACATGCGGCCGATCGGCGAGTCCTCGGCCGACAGATGCAGCATTTCGGGCACCGGAACGGCGGTGCCGGCAAGGGCCTTCATCACGCGGAATTCGCGGTCGACCTGATGCGCCGATTTCAGCAACTGCCCCGGCGGCTTGGCGCGCAGCACATAGCGGCCGCTGTCCGCCGTGATGAGATAGGTCGGGTTGGACTGGCCGGATTTGAATTTTTCGATTGAAGCAAGCCCGAAAAAGCCGGGTATTTCCGTCTCGAGGTAAGGCGCAAGCGCTGCCTGGTCGAGCGCGTTGGGGTCGATCATGCGGTCTCGGGCTGGCGTTCGATCAGCGTCAGCGTCAGCCAGCGGGCGGTCAGGGCCGGTTTCTTCGAGCCCTCGATCTCGATCGTCACGTCGTGCGCCGTCTGCACCCAGCCCGAGGGTCTCACCTTGACGTCGGCCAGCACGAAACGGGTGCGGATGCGCGCGCCGGTCTTCACCGGCGCCAGGAAGCGCAGCGTATCGAAGCCGTGGTTGACGCCCATCTTGCTGTTTTCCAGCGGCGGCATTGTCTCGAACGTCATTGCCGACAGCAGCGACAGCGACAGGAAGCCGTGCGCGATGGTGCCGCCGAACGGCGTCTCGCGCTTGGCCCGCTCGGGATCGCAGTGGATGAACTGGTGGTCGTCGGTGGCGTCGGCGAACTGGTCGATCATGCGCTGCGTCACCACCCGCCACGGCGAAACGCCAACCTCCTTGCCGACACTGGCCAGAAGCACATCGAGACTGATCGGTTCCACGCTCATGTCCTCCAGTTCACCTCCGGCTTCTACGGCCGGAAAATGTCATTCCTTGAACAAGGTCAATCCATGCTGCACCGACTGCCCGCCGTCGATCGGCAGGATGGCGCCGGTGACATAGCTGCCTGCACGGCTGCACAAATAGAGCGTTGCGCCGGCAATGTCATCCGGTGCGCCGATACGGCCGATCGGAACATGGTTGCCGACATGTTTGGCCTGCTCATCCGTACCGGTGGCAAAGGCCGTCATGCGGCTCTGGAAAGGGCCGGGGGCGAAGGCGTTGACGGTGATGCGGCGAGCGGCGAATTCGAGTGCGAGCGTACGCGTCAGGTGATGCACCGCGGCCTTGGACGCCGTGTAGGAATAGGCGTCGTCGGCCAGCGGCTGCGTCCCCATCACCGAACCCAGATTGATCACCCGGGCCGGATCGGCGTCGCTTGCCGCGGCCTCGAGCAGCGGCAGCAACTCGCGGGTCAGGTGGAAGACGGCGGTGACATTGACGCCGAGCACCTTGGCCCATGCCGAATAAGGAAAACTCTCCAGCGGCGCGCCCCAGGAAACGCCGGCATTGTTGATCAGGATATCGAGCTTGGCGGTCCGCGCCTTGACCTCGGCGACGAGTGCGGCGATGCCGGCTTCGCTGGAGACGTCGCCGGCAAAGCCCTCGGCCCGGCCAGGGGCGCCAAGTCCGTTCAACGCATCGGCGACCCTGATGCAATCCTGGCCCTTGCGCGAAGCGATCATCACGCTGGCGCCGGCCTTGACCAGCGCTGTCGCCGCCATGCGGCCGATGCCGGTCGCCGCGCCCGTCACCAGCGCGGTCTTGCCGGCCACCGAAAACAGCTCGTCGAGATAGGCCATTCCAATCCTCCGCGCTCTGCCCTGGGCAAAGAGTTCGCGTTGACAAGGCTATCCGAAGTACGGTCATCCTTGCCACGGGTAAATTGCCGGGCCTCTATGAAGGGTTAGCGACCGATGACGGAGATGAATCTCGGCATGACCGAGCGGCTGAAGCCGATCCACGCGCGCGTCGCGGCCATGGTGCGTGACGAGATCATGCCGCTCGACAAGGAATTCTTGGGCGAAGTGGGCAAGGCAGGCGACCGCTGGGTCTACAGCCCACGCCAGGGCGAAATCCTCGAAGGGCTGAAGAAGACCGCAAGGGAGCGCGGCCTGTGGAATTTCTGGCTGACCGGCTCGGAACGCGGCTATGGCCTGTCCACCGTCGAATATGCCTATCTCGCCGAGGAAATGGGCAAGGCGCATCTCGGCGCCGAAACCTTCAATTGCTCGGCGCCGGACACCGGCAATATGGAGGTGCTGGAGCGCTACGGCTCGGCCGACCACAAGAAGGAGTGGCTTGAGCCGCTTTTGGACGGAAAAATCCGCTCGGCCTATCTGATGACCGAGCCGGATGTCGCCTCGTCCGACGCCACCAACATTGCGATGCGCTGCGAGCGGCAGGGCGACGACTATGTGCTCAACGGCGAGAAATGGTGGGCCTCGGGCGCCGGCGATCCACGCTGCGCCATCTACATCGTCATGGTGCGGACCGGCGGCGACGGCGAGCCGCAGCACCGCCGCCATTCGATGATCCTAGTGCCTTCGGACACAAAGGGCGTGACCAAGGCTCGGGCCATGCAGGTCTATGGCGACGACGACGCGCCGCATGGCCATATGCACCTGCGCTTCGACAATGTGCGTGTGCCCGCCTCGAACCTGATCCTCGGCGAGGGCAGGGGGTTCGAGATCGCGCAAGGGCGGCTCGGTCCCGGGCGCATCCATCACTGCATGCGCGCCATCGGCCAGGCCGAGATGGCGCTGGAGATGCTGTGCCAGCGCTCCGTGCGCCGCGAGGCCTTCGGCCAGAAGCTGGCGAAACTCGGCGCCAATTTCGACATCATCGCCGAATGCCGCATGGAGATCGAGATGGCCCGGCTGCTCTGCCTCAAGGCGGCTTGGATGATCGACCAGGGCGATGCGCGCGCCGCTGCCCCCTGGGTCAGCCAGATCAAGGTCATCGCGCCGCGCGTCGCGCTGAGGATCACCGACGAGGCGGTGCAGATGTTCGGCGCGCAAGGCATCAGCCAGGACACGCCTCTGGCGCGCTCGTGGACGCATCTGAGGACATTGCGCCTGGCCGACGGGCCAGACGCCGTGCATCGCCGGCAAGTGGCGCGGACGGAGCTGAAGAAGTACACGCAGGAGAAGCTCTGAGCAGGCGCTCGGTCAACCGTGCCATGGGCCTTCTGCCAACAACAAGGAGTGTCACCGATGACCATTCCCTCCGAAATGAAGGCGTTGCTCCTGGTCGGCGACGGCTACACCAAGACGCCGAGCGGCAGCGCGCTCGCGTCGATGGAGCCCTATCTCGAGCCGGGCCGCATCGCGGTGCCTACGCCGGGCCCGAGCCAGGTGCTGATCAGGGTCAGCCTGGCTTCGATCAACCCATCCGACGTCGCCTTCATCAAGGGTCAGTACGGCCAGCCGCGCGTCAAGGGCCGGCCAGCCGGCTTCGAGGGCGTCGGCACGGTCGTTGCCGGCGGCGACGACCCCTATGCCAAAAGCCTCGTCGGCAAGCGCGTCGCCTTCGCCACCGGCCTTAGCAACTGGGGCTCGTGGGCTGAATATGCCGTCGCCGAAGCGGCGGCCTGCATTCCGCTGCTCGAGACGGTGCGCGACGAGGACGGCGCTGCGATGATCGTCAATCCGATTACCGCCATCGCCATGTTCGACATCGTCAAGCAGGAGGGCGAAAAGGCCTTCGTCATGACCGCCGGCGCCAGCCAGCTTTGCAAGCTGATCATCGGCCTGGCCAAGGAGGAAGGGTTCCGGCCTATCGTCACCGTGCGCCGCGATGAGCAGATCGCGCTGCTGAAGGAGATCGGCGCTGCCCATGTGCTCAACGAGAAGGCGCCGGATTTCGAGGCCACGCTGCGCGAGGTGATGAAGGCGGAGCAACCGCGCATCTTCCTCGATGCGGTCACCGGGCCGCTGGCTTCGGCCATCTTCAACGCCATGCCGAAGCGCTCGCGCTGGATCATCTATGGACGGCTCGATGCCGACGCCACCATCATCCGCGAACCCGGCCAACTGATCTTCCAACACAAGCATATCGAGGGCTTCTGGCTGAGCGAATGGATGCGGCAATTCAAGGAGCGGCGCGGTCCAGCGATCCTGGAAGCGCAGAAGCGCTTTTCCGACGGACGCTGGTCGACCGATGTCACGGCTGTCGTGCCGCTCGCCGAGGCGATCGCGCGGGTGCCGGCGGAACTGGCCAAGCCCAACGGCAAGGTTTTCATTCGGCCTTGATGCTGTTCGAAGCAACTCCAGAGACGCGAATACGAGGCCGTTCAGAGGTTCTTCCCGGTCAGAAGCCGCGGCGTCCAACCATCCGCGGCGGCCCGCGGAGATGATGGCCGCGTCTTTCAGCCCCTATGCCACTTCGCTTTGTCCGTGATATGCCGCCATCGAAATGCCGGACGGTGCGGGCAAGGGCTTGTTCCGGAATGTGTGGGGTGCCTTTGATGACGATTTCCAAGCCGGTTTTCGACCGTCTGGGACTTGGCCTGTGGATGGGAGCGTTCCTGGTCGTCCTTGCCATGATCCTGTGGTCGCCCGACACGCGTTCGGTGTTGCAGGCCTACAGATACGGCAGTCAGGAATTCCTGGCCGGCCGGCCGCTCTACGATATCCAGTCCGAGATGGGATATCTCTACGCCCCGGCCTTTGCCGCGCTCTATGTTCCCATACTCGAGCTCGGACCGCATCTGGGTGGACTGGCGTGGCATATCATCGGTTTCGCGGTGCTGACCTACGCCGCGATGCGGCAGGTGCGCAGGCTCGGCGGCGGGGAATTGCCATGGCTGCTTTCCTACGGCCTGTTCCTTGCCTTGCCGATGGCGCTGGGGGCGATCCGCAACGGCCAGGCGACGATCCTACTGACCGGCGCCTGCTGGCTTCTCACCTTGTCGGCGCTCGAAGGGCGGCGTGCCGAAACCTTCTTCTGGGCTTCGGTCGCCATCATCGCCAAGCCGACCGCGATCATCATGCTTTTGCTGGTCGGTGCCCTGCGCCTGCGGCTGATACCGGTGCTGGTGCTGGCGGTGCTGTTCGTGCTCGCCTTGCCCTATGCGTTCGCTCCCGCGAGCTATCTCAACGACCAGTATCGTGTCTTTGGCGGGATGCTGACCTCGATGGCTGTCGACAATACCAGCCACTTTGTTCCCACCGACTTCACGGCGCCCTTCACGACAATCGGCTTGCCCCTCCCGGAATTCGGCGCCACGATCGTGCGCATCGTCATGGCCTTGTTCACGCTTTCATTCGTCATCTGGTTCGATCGCAAGCTCGAACGCGGGACGGCTGGTCTCGTCATCTTCCTGGCGGCGACCTTCTACATGTGCGTCTTCAACCCGCGCGTCGAGCCCAACACCTATGCCATGATCGCCGTGCCGGCCGGTCTCGCTATCGCCTTGTTGTGGCGCGAGGAACGGGGTGGTGTCCTGGCTTCGGTGCTGTCCGTGATGCTGTTCCTGACCGGATTGACGGGCGTCGAACGTCACATCCATGATTTCCTGTACCCTTGGTTCCGGCCGATCGCGGTGACCCTCATTGCCGGTCCCCTGATCTGGTGGTTCTGGGCCAGGGCGCGAGGCAAGGTGAGGGGAGTCAAGGTGATGAATGAAAGGCCTGTCGCAAATGGCTGAGGCGCGGCCCGTTCTCGATATCGTCGCGCCGTTCTTGAACGAGGCCCAGTCGGCATCGGCCTTTGCCGCATTGCTCGACAAGCTCGAAGCCGAAGTGTCGCAGCGTTTCGGCATGGAAGTCCACAAGATTCTGGTGGACGACGGCAGCCGCGACGACGGCGCCGAGCGGTTTTCTCAGGCGCTGTCGGGTTCCTGGGAGATCGTCCGGCTCAGCCGCAATTTCGGCAAGGAGGTCGCGGTGCTCGCCGGCCTCGACCAGTCGCGCGGCGACATGGCGCTGGTCATGGACGCCGATCTCCAGCATTCGATGGACATCAGCCTGAAGATGATCGCCGAACTGGTGGAAAATCTGGATATCGACGTCGTCTACGCACAGAACGACCGCCGCGAGGCCAGTTGGCGGCGCAGCCAGCTGGCGAAGCTGTTCTACAGTCTGATCAACAGCAGCCAGCGTTTCGACATTCCAGAAAATGCCGGCGACTTCCGCGTCATGCGTGGCGCCGTGGTACGCGCACTGACCAGCCTGCGTGACAAAAGGCGCTTCAACAAGGGCCTGTTCGCCTGGGCCGGCTTCCGCCAGAAGGCCATAAGCTATTCGCCGGAAAACCGTGTCACCGGCAAGTCGAAATGGAGCCGGCTCAACCTGATCGCCTTCTCGCTGGAAGGGTTTACGTCCTTTTCCGTCATTCCGCTGCGCATCATCAGCCTGAGCGGGATGCTGGCGGCGCTGGCGGGGATCCTCTACGGAGCCAAGGTGTTCTTCGAGGTGCTGTTCTACGGCATCGCCGTCCCCGGCTATCCCAGCCTCATGGTCGCCGTCGTCCTGCTCGGCGGCCTCAACCTCACCTTGCTCGGCCTGATCGGCGAATATGTCTGGGTCACGCTTTCGGAAAGCAAGGACCGCCCGGTCTATATCGTGCGCGACGTCGTGCGCGGCGTTTCGGACAGGCCGCCAGGCGCGTCCGGCGCATGACGCGGCGCATCCGCCTGATCGCCGACGATTACGGCCTGGCGCCCGGCGTTTCCGCCGGAATTCTCGACCTGCTCGATCGCGGCCGCCTGACCGGCACCAGTTGCATGACCGGCTTTCCGGAATGGCGTGATGCGGCGGCGCGCATAAAGCCGCTGCGCGGCCGCGCAGCGGTGGGGCTGCACTTGACCCTCACCGACCAGCCAGCCGTCACCGGCCGGTCGAGCCTGGCGCCGGAAGGCCGGCTGCCGCCGCTGCGTTCGCTGGCGCTGCCGGTGCTGCGCGCAAGCATTGATGAGCGCGATGTCCATGCCGAGCTGGACGCGCAGCACAGCCGCTTCGTCGAGGCGCTTGGCCGCCAGCCCGACTTCATCGACGGGCATCAGCACGTGCATTTCCTGCCCGTCGTGCGCACATGGCTGCGGGGGTGTTTTCCCGAAGCCGGCGGCCGGCCGGCGCTGCGTGGCGCTCCGGCGCTGGGCGATGCCGTCGTCGCGCCGAAGGTCGCGGCAATCGCCGCCGTGGCCGCCGGCTTCAACCGGTCGATGGCACGCGCCGGCTTTACCCTTTTCGAGCCGCTCGCCGGCATCTATGACTGGCGGCAGCCCGAACGGTTCGCGCCGGTTCTGCAGGCCGCCCTCGAGGCGCTGCCGGAACGAGGCCTGTTCATGTGCCATCCCGGCCATGTTGACGAGACGCTGCGGGCGCGCGACCCGATGCAAGGCGTGCGCGAGGTGGAATACGCGGTGCTGGCCTCCGACGCGTTCGGTGCGAGCCTCGCACGCGCCGGCGTCGAGATCATGGACGGCAAGGGATGAGCGGCGCCGACCAGCCCCGGCGTTCGACCGGCAGCAAGATCGTGCGCTTTGCCACTGTCGGACTGGCGAACACGGCCATCGACCTTGCCGGCTTTTTTCTGCTGCTCAAGCTGCATGTCCCGCCGCTGCCGGCCAATGTCGTCTCATGGTCGATCGCCGTCATCTTCTCTTTCTTGGCCAACGGCTTCTGGTCGTTCGAGCGCAACCAGGCCATCCGGCTGCATGACGCCTTCGTGCGTTTCGTCTCGCTTGGGGCATTGATTTCGCTCGGCGTCTCCAGCCTGTCGATCGCGCTGTTCGCCGGCATCGCAGGCGTGTGGCCGGCAAAGATCGGCGGTGTCATCGTGGCGGCGGTGCTGAATTTCCTTGCCGCGCGCTGGTCGATCGAAGGCCGGTTGCTGAAGTAACGGCTACTGCGCCCGCTCCGCACCGACGTAAGCGGCTTCCTCGAGCTCGCGCTTCAGGCGTGTTTCCTCGTGGGTCTTCGGTGTGACGAAGCGGCCAAGCAGGAGATAGGCGACCGGCGTCAGGAACAGTGTCGAGACGGTGGCCAGCCCCAGCCCGCCGACGATGACCCAGCCGAGCGCCACGCGTGCCTCGGCACCCGCGCCCGCCGCCAGCACCAGCGGCACGCCGCCAAGTATGGTGCAGATCATCGTCATCATCACCGGCCGCAGGCGGATGGTCGAAGCCTGCTCGATCGCCTCGCGCACGCCGAGCCCGCGATCGCGCAGCTGGTTGGCGAACTCGACGATCAGGATGCCGTTCTTCGCCATCACGCCGACCAGCAGCACCAGGCCGATCTGGCTGTAGGCGTTGAGGCTGGTGCCCGACAGCAGCAAGGCGAAGATCGCGCAGGCCAGGCCGAGCGGCACGGTCGCCATGATGATGACGGCGCTGACGAAGCTTTCGAACTGGGCGGCCAGCACCAGGAGGATGATGACCAGCGCGAAGCCGAAGATGGTGACCATGGCGCTGTTGGTTTCGCCCAGCGTGGCGGCTTCGGCCAGCGGCAGGATGCGGCTGCCCGGCGGCAAGAGCGGCGTGGCGATCTCCTCGGCGCGGCTCAGCGCGTCGCCAAGCGCGAAATTGCCCGAGAGGTTGGAGGTGATGGCCACCGATGGCTGCTGCTGTTCGCGAGACAGCGATGGCGGCACGGCGCGTTCGGTCAGCGTGGCTATGGTCGACATCGGCACGAAGCGGCCGTCTCCCGTCTTCAGGAAGACGTTTTCCAGATCGGTCGGATCGTTGATCGGATTGGTGGTCGAGACCAGTTTCACGCCATAGCTGCGGTCGGCGATGTAGACGTCGACGACATCGTTGCCGTCGAGCATGGCCTGCATGGTGTTGGCCAGCCCCGTGATGTCGATGCCGAGGTCTGAGGCGCGCTCGCGATCGATGGCGACGGCCAGCTGCGGCTGCGTCGGGTCGATCGACAAGCGCGGCGTCTGGAAGCGCGGGTCCTTCTGCATCTCGGCGATGATCTTCACCGCCGCGTCGCCGAGCGCCTTGCGGTCGTTGCCGACCAGCGCGAATTGCAGGCCGTTGCCGGCGCCGCGGATGCCGAGGCTGTTGGGCTGCACCGGGAAGATGCGCACGCTCGGCACCTGCCTGGTCAGCTGGCTGATCTCGGCCATGATCTCCTGCTGGCTGCGGCTGCGCTCGTTCCAGGGCGCCAGCGTCATCACCATGAAGCCGGAATTGTAGGAGCCGTTCTGGCCGGCATTCTCGAAGGTCGAGCGGATCTCGCCGGAATCGCGCATCGGCTGGATCAGCTTCTCGATCTTCTGCATCTGCTGCGTCGTGTAATCGAGGCTGACGCCTTGCGGCGCATTGATGCGCAACAGCACGGCCGCGCGGTCCTCGGTCGGCGTCAGTTCCTGGCGGATGGTGCCGAACAGGGTGAAGGCAGTGCCGGCAAACAGCACCGCGACCAGGACCACGATCCAGGGCGCATCGAGGCAAGCGTGCAGGGCGCGCCTGTAGGCGGTATTCAACACGCCGCCGATACGGGCGCCGAAGCCGTGGCCGCCCTCGTGGTGAAGTGAGGCGCCGGTCAGCATGCGCGAGGCGAGCATCGGGCAAAGCGTCAGCGCCACCACGCAGGACAGCAGCACCGACATGGCAAGCACGAAGCCGAATTCGCGGAACAGGCCGCCGGTCTGGCCGGGCAGGAAGGAGATCGGCACGAAGACGGCGACCAGTGTCAGCGTCGTGGCAACGACGGCGAAAAACACTTCCTGCGCGCCGAGCACGGCGGCCGCACGCGGCCCCATGCCTTCGTTGCGCCGTCGCACGATGTTTTCAAGCACAACTATGGCGTCGTCGACGACAAGGCCCGTCGCCAGCACCATGGCGAGCAGCGTCAGGATGTTGACCGAGAAGCCGGCCAGATAGATGGCGGCGATGGTGCCGATCATGGCGACCGGCATCGACAGGCCGGGGATGAGCGTGGCGCGCCAGTCGAGCAGGAAGATGTAGATGACGATCAGCACCATGGTCACCGACAGGCCGAGCGCGATCTCGACCTCGTGGACCGCGCCCTTGACGAAGACGGCGTCGTCGCTGGTGATCTTGATCGCCATGCCCTTGGGCAGGTTTTCCTGCAGCTTGGCGACAGCGGCCTGAACGCCGGTCGAGATGTCCAAAGTGTTCGATTCCGCCTGGCGGATGATGCCGATGCCGATGCCGGTCTTGCCATCGGAACGCAGCGTGGTCTGGCCGACATCGGGGCCGAGCGTGACGGTGGCGATATCGCGGATGCGCGTCGTGCCGCCGATGATGATGTTTTCGAATTCCTCGGGCGTGGTCACGTCCGCCGTGGTGCGGACGATGAGGTCCTGGTTGGTCGTGGTGATCGATCCGGCAGGGGAATCGAAGGCGACCGACGCCAGGGCTGTCCGGAGGTCGGCGACGGTGAAGCCGAGGCTGGCGAGCTTGTTCTGGTCGACGTCGATGCGGAAGATCTTGTCGCGGTCGCCATAGACCTGGACGTCGGCGACGCCGGGCACGGCTGCCAGTTCGTCCTCGATCTGATCCTGCACCACCACGGTCATGTCCTGGACCGACATGTTGTCGGACGTCACAGCAAGCCGCATCACCGCATCGGAATTGGCATCGGCCTTGACGATGCGCGGCGGATCGGCGGTGTCCGGTATCTGGTTGGCGACGCGGCCGACGGCATCGCGCACGTCGGAGGCCGCGACGTTGAGGTCGACGCCGTCGTTGAATTCGATGGTGACGCGGCTCTGGCCGAACGAGGAGGAAGACGAGATCGACTTGACGCCGGAGACGCGGGCGACGGCACCTTCGATCGTGTCGGTGAGCTCGCGGTCGACGGTTTCGGCCGCGGCGCCCTGGAAGGTGGTGGAAACGGTGACCACGGCGCGGTCGACGTCCGGAAGTTCGCGGATCTCGACGCCGTAGAAGGCAGCGAGGCCGGCAACCGCGATGAGGACGTTGAGCACGAAGGCCATGACCGGCCTGCGGATGAACAGCGCGGTGAAGCCGGTATTGCCGGCGGCGTTGACGGGTCCGGTCATGAGCCTTCGGCGGTGTCGGCGGCGCGCTGCTCCTGGCCGGCGATGCGGACCTCGCCGCCCTCGCTGACGCTCTGCGTGCCTTCGGTGACCACCATGTCGCCGCTGTCGATCTCGGCATCGATCAGCACGGTCTCGGTGTTGCGCTGGATGATGCGCACCGGCACGCGCTTGGCCTTGCCGCCCTCGATCTGCCAGACATAGGCGCCGTCCGAGCCCCACAGGATCGCCAGCGGGCTAACGGCCGGGTAGGTCTCGCCAGGGAATTTCATGGTGATGGAGAATGACATTCCGGCGCGCAGCGAATCGGCGGGATTGGCGATCTTGGCCTTGACCAGCAGCGTGCGGCTCTTCTCGTCGATGTGGTTGTCGATGGCCGAGACCGTGCCGGTATAGGCGCTGCTCGGATTGGCGATCGGCGTCGCCGTCAGTTGCGCGCCGACCTTGACGGCGGCGGCGAAGCGCTCGGGCACCTGGAAATCAACCAGGATCGAGGAGCGGTCGTCGAGCGTGGCGATGGCCGACTGGTTTGTCACGTAGTTGCCGGCCGAGATCGGCAGGATGCCGACGGTGCCTGATATTGGCGCCAAAATGGAGCGGCGCTGCAGCGCAAGCTCGGCGTCCTGCAGCGCCAGCTTGGCGCCCGCCAGAATCACCTCTGCATCAGCGACGGCGACCGGCGTCGCGGCATTGGAAGCGCGCAGCGATTTGACGCGGTCGAGCTTGGACTGCGCATCCTGCAAGGCGAGCTTGGCGCGGTTCTGTGCGATGATCTCGGTCTCGGAATCGAGCGTCGCGATCATCTGTCCCTTGTCGATATGGCCGCCGGATTCGACCAGCAATTCTGCAAGGCGGCCGGAACTGTAGGGATTGACGGTCACCGAAGCGTTGGCGCGGCCGGTGCCGATCGCCTGCAGGCGGTCGTTGATGACAGCCGAGGCGGCCGGCGATGCAACGATGGTGGCAATCCGGAGGCCGTTGCGCCCCGCCTGCCGGGAGCCAGCCGCCGCAGTGTCCTGCGCCGAAGGTGTCGCGCCATAAGCCCAGTCGATGCCCCAACGCGCCAGCACTTGAGGAGCGCCGGGGTAGAAGCGCGCCCACACAGCCGCTGCCGCGACCACGACCACAAACGCAAGGACAATCTGTTTCCAGCTCGGCATCGACACTCCAGCGGCAAGAATCGCCTGCCGGTTCCAGACGGAAGCGGATGCAGCGACGATACGGGCTGGCGGCGAAAACCGGCCACGCCACATCCCGGTATCAGCGGTTTATGGCAATTATCACGCAATCGTGCACATTAAATCTCGGTAACGTGAATTCGAGATGCCCGCCTGGAACGGATGCGATTGGCAGGTGACCTTGCTAACGCAGACCTTCCATCTCGCGGATGCGCCGGGCGCCGTCGGCCTCGAGCTGTCTGGTGACGGCGCCGATCAGCGTTTCGGCGACGACGAAGAGCGCGGCCGAGGAATCCCAGGCGGAAGGCACCGCGGTTCGTCCGACGATGACGTGGCGGGCAAACCGGGCGATCGGCGACAGCCACTGGTCGGTGAACAGCACGATCTGGACGCCGCGCTGATGCGCCTTTTCGGCGAAGCGGACGAGGCTGTCCTGGTAGCGCCGGATGTCGAAGATCACCAGAACGTCGCGCTTGCCCATGTCGATCAGCCGGTCGCGCCACATGCTCTCCTGGCCGGCGAGGTGAAAGACGTCGGGCTGGATGACGGCAAGGTGGGCGGCCATGTAGCGCGCCAGCGGATCGGTGAAGCGTCCGCCGATGAGGAATGTCTTGCCACGCCGGTCGGCAAGCCGTGCCGCGATATCCGCCAGCTGCTTGTCGGAGAGGTGGCGGAAGGTCTCGCGCATATTGTCGAGCGTCGCTTCCAGCATCGGCGAGACCGTGCCGCCGCCGGGCGAGGGCGGGTTGAGCGTTCGTATTGCCGGCGACTGCAGCTGCGCCGCCAATTCGTCCTGCAGGCTCGACTGGAACTCCGGATAGTTCTGGAAGCCGAGCCGGGCCACGAAGCGCAGGATCGTCGGCGAGGAGACGCCCGCCGCAGTCGAGAATTCGGCGACCGTCTTCAGGCCGATCATCGGATAGCTGGCGATCAGCGTCTGCGCCGCGCGCCGTTCGCCGGCCGGCATCGTGCCGATGCGGTCGGCTATCAGTTCGGCAATGCTGGAAATCATCTTTCCCCCACCCCTTGGCCTGGTCCATGAGATCGCATTTGACAAAGCCTGGTAAACTGTATGAAATCATCCATAGGGACGCAATGAGGCAAAATACGTAACATACGATACAGCGCTCCCCGGGGACGACAGACTATGGAGAAAGCACGGCCCGCCAGCCTTGCATCGCCCGATACCGTGAGGGTCACGAACCCGGGCGGATCGAGCCCTTTCGTGCTGACTTGCGACCACGCCTCCAATTTCCTGCCCGCCGAATTCGGCACGCTCGGCCTTGCCGCCGAAGACCTGTCCCGCCACATCGCCTGGGATCCAGGCGCGCTGCCGGTGGCAACGCGCATGGCGCAAGCGCTCGATGCGACGCTGGTCGAAACTCGCATTTCGCGTCTGGTCATCGACTGCAACCGGCCGCTCGACGCGCCGGACCTCGTGCCGCCGGTCAGCGAGACGACATCCATACCGGGCAATGCCGGCCTGTCGGAAAAGCAGCGCGCGGCACGGATCGCCCTGTCATGGCAGCCATTTCACGGCACCATCGAACGCATCGTCGAGGAACGGCTGGCGCGCGGCCAGGAGACCCGGCTGGTGTCCGTGCATTCCTTCACACCGGTCTACAAGGGCCGCGACCGGCCCTGGCATATCGGCATCATCCATGACGAGGATCGCCGGCTGGCGTCGCCACTGATATCGGCGCTCAAGCGGCTTGCCGGCATCACCGTCGGTGTCAACGAGCCCTATTCGCCGGCCGACCGCGTCTATTTCACGCTGGAACGGCATGCACGCTCGCGCGGGTTGCCCTGCGCGATGATCGAAATCCGCAACGATGAAATCTCCGGTGAGACCGGGCAGCGGAAATGGGCGGATCTGCTCACCGGCATATTTTCGAATCTGGAGCCCGAGGAGGCCAGGGGCTCCCGACAACGCGCCATGGGAAAGTCAGTTCAATCGGCCAGCTAAAAACCAAATAGGGGACTAAAATGTCAGCGCAAGACTACACAGAAGTCGACAAGCACGAGGACCTAAAGGTTCTCCACGGGATGGGCTATGCCCAGGAATTGTCGCGAAGCATGAGCCGCTTCTCGAATTTCGCGATATCGTTCTCGATTATTTGCATTCTGTCGGGCGGCATCAATTCCTTCGCCCAGGCCATCTCGTCGATCGGAGGCGCCGGCGCCGGCATCGGCTGGATCGTCGGCTGCGCCGTGTCCGGATTCTTCGCCCTTGCCATGGCGCAGATCGCATCCGCATTTCCGACCGCGGGCGGCCTCTACCACTGGTCGTCGATTCTTGGAAACCGCTTCACCGGCTGGCTTACCGCCTGGCTCAATCTGCTCGGGCTGATCACCGTGCTCGGTGCCATCAATATCGGCACCGCATTCTTCTTCGTTGGTACGTTCGGAAGCTGGTTCGGCATCACCGGCACGCCCGGCGAGATCGTCGGATTTGTTGCCATCATCACGGTCATCCAGGCGCTCTGCAATCATTTCGGCATCAGACTGACTGCCATGCTGACGGATGCCTCCGGCTTCCTGATCCTCGGCGCCACGGCCGTGCTGATCGTGGCCTGCCTCGTGTTTGCTCCGGCGATCGACGTCACGCGGCTGTGGACCTTCACCAACTATTCCGGCGATGCCGGCGGCGGCGTTTTCCCGCAGTCGGATTCCATGACCTATCTGTTCCTGCTCTGCCTGCTGCTGCCGGTCTATACGATCACCGGTTATGATGCGTCGGCGCACACTTCGGAAGAAACCCTGAAGGCGGCGCACTCCGTGCCGCGGGCGATCATCTCGTCGGTGCTGTGGTCGTCGCTGATCGGCTGGGTGATGGTTTGCGCGATCACTCTGGCCATTCCGGACCTGGCGGCAGGTGCCAAGCAGGGCTGGAGCGTGTTCTTCTCGACCATGGACACAATCCTGCCGGTCTGGCTCAAGGAACTGCTCTACCTTGCGATCCTGATCTCGCAGTTTCTGTGCGGCCTTGCGACCGTCACCTCCGCCTCGCGGATGCTGTTTGCGTTCTCGCGTGACGGCGGCATGCCCGTCGGATCGGCCGGACTGGCGAAGGTCTCGCCGAAATATCGCACTCCCGTCAACGCGATCTGGACGGCCGCGATTCTCGAGATCGTCTATGTTTTCCTGGCCCAGTTCATCTCGATCGGCGGTACAAACATCTACACCATCGTCGTCAACTCGACGCTGGTCTTCCTGTTCCTGTCCTTCATCATTCCGATTGTGCTCGGCATGATGACTTTCGGAACCGCCAAATGGCCGAATCCCGGCCCCTGGAATCTCGGCAGCGGCCTGTTCAAACTATTCTGCGTCCTGTCCGTCATCGGCATGGCGATTATCTTCTACATCGCCGTCCAGCCGCCGAACGACAAGGTACTCTACATTACCGTCGGCTTCCTCGTGCTGACCGCGGTGCTCTGGTACGGCTTCGAGAACCGCCGCTTCCAGGGGCCGCCGATTGGCGACCAGATCGCAGCGCGTCAGGCGGCGATCAAGGCCGCCGAACAGGCGGTCGGCGAGACCGGAAACTGATACTTTTCTTCATGACCATGGCCGGCATCGTGCCGGCCATGGTTTCGTTACTCCCTCTCAATCGACCAGCGCTGGAGTGCCACAGGAATGGCCGGAAATTTCTCGTTCGATCAGTTGAAGAAAGCGGTCTCCGGCGGTGAGATCGACACGGTGCTGGCCTGCATCGTCGACATGCAGGGGCGGCTCGCGGGAAAGCGGTTCCTGGCGCAGTATTTCGTCGATTCCGCGCATGACGAGACGCATGGCTGCAACTATCTCCTGGCCGCCGACATCGATATGGAGCCGGTGCCGGGCTACAAGGCGGCAAGCTGGTCGAAGGGCTATGGCGATTTCGTCATGAAGCCGGATCTCGCCACGCTGCGGCGCATTCCATGGTTGGAAAAGACGGCGCTGGTGATCTGCGACGTGCTCGATCACCACGACCATGAGGATTTGGCACACTCGCCCCGCGCCATCCTGAAGAAGCAGGTCAAGCGGCTCTCCGAGCGCGGCTATATCGGCTACTTTGCCTCCGAGCTCGAATTCTACCTGTTCAGCGAGACCTACGATTCGGCCCGCAAGAAGCACTGGCAGGGCCTCGACACCGCCTCGCCCTATATCGGCGACTACCAGATCGGCATCACCACCAAGGAAGAAGGCGTCATGCGCCGGCTTCGCAACGAGATGGAAGCGGCCGGCATTCCGATCGAGAACTCCAAGGGCGAATGGGGTCCCGGCCAGGAAGAGATCAATGTGCGCTATGCCGAGGCGCTCGACATGGCCGACCGCCACGTCATCCTGAAGAACGGCGCCAAGGAGATCGCCGAGTCCGAGGGCAAGGCGATCTCCTTCATGTCCAAGTACAATTACGGGCTCGCCGGCAATTCCAGCCACATCCACAATTCGCTGTGGAGCGCCGACGGCAAGACGCCGCTGTTCTTCGACAAGAAGGCTGACTGGACGCTGTCGACGCTCGGCCAGCAATGGGCGGCGGGGCAGTTGAAATACGCCAAGGAGTTCACCTGGTTCCTGGCGCCGTACATCAATTCCTACAAGCGCTTCCAGGCGGGCACCTTCGCGCCGACCAAGATCATGTGGAGCGAGGACAACCGCACCGCCGGCTTCCGCCTGTGCGGCGAGGGCACCAAGGGCATCCGCATGGAATGCCGCATCGGCGGCGCCGACCTGAACCCCTATCTCGCCTTCGCGGCGCTGATCGCCGCCGGCCTTGCCGGCATCGACGAGAAGCTCGAACTGCAGAAACCTTTCGTCGGCGATGCCTATCAGGCTTCGCGCCTCCCGGAGATTCCGAAGACGCTGCGCGACGCCACCGAGACGCTGGCCAAGTCGAAGATGCTGAAACAGGCGCTCGGCGAGGACGTGCTCGAACATTATGTCCACACCGCCAAGTGGGAGCAGTTGGAATACGACCGCCGCATTACGGATTGGGAACTGCACAGGGGGTTCGAGCGGTACTAAACTATGTGGGGCTTCGCCGCCCTTGGCCATCGCCTGAATGGCGGGCGGCGTCAAAAATCAAGATTTCATGAAGTGCGAGGACTGAAGGAATGGCCGAAACGGTCAAGTTGAAATCCCCCATCGACGGCTCGATCTACGCCGAGCGGCCCGTGGCAACGGACCAGGCGGTCAACGCCGCGGTCGAGCGCGCCAAGGCGGCGCAGGAGAAGTGGGCGCAGGTACCGATCGTCGAGCGCGGCAAGTACATTCTCGCGATGCTCGAAGCGCTGGTGGCGATGACCGACGAGATCGTGCCGGAGATCGCCTGGCAGATGGGACGTCCGGTGCGCTATGGCGGCGAGTTCGGCGGTGTCAAGGAACGCACCAATTACATGGTCGAGATCGCCGAGCTGGCGCTGAAATCGGTGCCGGCCTCAAACCCGAAGGATGGGTTTCGCCGCTATGTGAAGAAGGATCCGCTCGGCGTCGTCATGGTGATCGCGCCGTGGAACTATCCTTACCTGACCGCCGTCAACACCGTCGTGCCGGCGCTGATGGCCGGCAATGCCGTCATCCTCAAGCATGCCGCACAGACGCTGCTCGTCGGCGAGCGTTTTCAGCAGGCCTTCGACAAAGCCGGCCTGCCAAAGGGCGTGTTCCAGAATGTCGTGCTCAACCACGCGCAGACCGAAAAGCTGCTCGGCTCAGGCAAGATCGACCATGTGAACTTTACCGGTTCGGTCGGCGGCGGCCGCGCCATCGAAAAGGCGGCGGCCGGCACTTTCATGACGCTCGGCCTCGAGCTTGGCGGCAAGGACCCGGCCTATGTGCTGCCCGACGCCAAGATGGACCATGCGGTTGCCAATCTGGTCGACGGTGCCTTCTATAATTCCGGCCAGTGCTGCTGCGGCATCGAACGCGTCTACGTGCACGAGAAGGTCTATGACGAGTTCGTCGAAGGCTTCATCGCCGAGACGAAAAACTATGTCGTCGGCAATCCGCTGGAGCAGGCGACGACGATGGGGCCGATGGCGCAGGCGCGTTTCGCCGACCTGATCCGCGAGCAGAAGGCCGAAGCGCTGCGCAAGGGCGCCAAGGCGCACATCAACATGAAGGTGGCTGACGACAAGGCCGGTTCGCCCTATCTGGCGCCGGAAGTGCTGACCGAAGTCGACCACCAGATGAGCGTCATGCGCGAGGAAAGCTTTGGCCCGATCGTCGGCATCATGAAGGTGCGCAACGACGAGGAGGCGATCGCGCTGATGAACGACAGCGCCTATGGGCTGACCGCCTCGATCTGGACGCGCGATACCGAACACGCGGTGGCGATCGGCAACCGCGTCGAGACCGGCACGGTGTTCATGAACCGCTGCGACTACCTCGATCCGGCGCTGGTCTGGACCGGCGTCAAGGACACCGGCAAGGGCGCGGGACTGTCGGCCATCGGCTACGACAATCTGACTCGGCCGAAATCCTTCCACCTGCGCGAAGCCATCTGATTTTTCGAAAGACAAAAAATGTCCCAGCTCATCTCCAAATGGAACTACCCCACCACCGTCCGTTTCGGCGCCGGGCGCATCAAGGAACTCCCAGAGGTGCTTGCAGCCACCGGTATCAAGCGGCCGCTCTTCGTCACCGATCCGGGCCTGGCGAAACTGCCGGTCGTCGCTTCGACGCTGAAAATCCTCGACGACGCCAAGGTGCCTTACGGTGTGTTTTCCGAGGTGAAGCCGAACCCGGTCGATTCCAACCTCACCGCCGGCATCGCCGTGTTCAAGAAGGGCAAGCATGACGGCGTCATTGCCTTCGGCGGCGGCTCGGCGCTCGATCTTGGCAAGCTGATCGCTTTCCAGGCCGGCCAGACGCGGCCGGTGTGGGATTTCGAGGACGTCGGCGACTGGTGGACGCGCGCCAATTCGGATGCGATCGCGCCGATCATCGCCGTGCCGACCACGGCCGGCACCGGCTCGGAAGTCGGCCGCGCGGGGGTCATCACCAATGAGGAGACGCACACCAAGAAGGTCATCTTCCATCCGAAGCTCTTGCCGGCGATCGTCATCGCCGATCCGGAACTGTCGGTCGGCATGCCCGCTTTCATCACCGCCGGCACCGGCATGGATGCGCTTGCCCACTGCCTGGAAGCCTATTGCGCGCCGGGCTATCACCCGATGGCCGACGGTATTGCCGTCGAGGGTGTCCGGCTGGTGTTCGAGAACCTGCCGAAGGCCTATGCCAACGGCAAGGACCTTGTCGCGCGCGCCCATATGATGAGCGCGGCCGCCATGGGCGCCGCCGCTTTCCAGAAGGGGCTGGGTGCCATCCACTCGCTGTCGCACCCGATCGGCGCGCTCTACGACACCCATCACGGCATGACCAATGCGGTGTTCATGCCCTATGTGCTCGCCTTCAACCGTGACTCCATCGAGGAGCGTATCGCCCGGCTCGCCGCCTATTGCGGCATCAAGGGCGGCTTCGACGGCTTCGCCAAGGCGATCATCAAACTGCGCAAGGAGTTGAAGGTGCCGCACGCGCTGCCGGGCCTGATCAAGGGGCTCGACATGGACAAGAAGCGCAAGGCGCTTATCGCCGACATGGCGGTGGTCGATCCGACTGCCGGCGGCAACCCCGTCAAGCTGACCAAGAAGGCGGCGCTGACGCTGCTGGAAAACGCCATCGCCGGCACGATCTGAGACGCTTTCCGCGTGGAAAATTGATCTGAAAAAGGGGCAGAAAAACAAGGGGAGGAGATGAAGGGCAAGGCACAAACTAATTAGCCGGAAAAAGAATCGCGAGGCGATTGCTACAACCGGTTAAAAAGAGTTTACTTTTTCGCACTGCGAGCAGCCGGTTTCACAAAGCTTTCATCTGGCTGTCACATGAAAACGATACCGCATCGCAGGCGTCCAACGGCGTCAGTTCAACGGAGAGAACACATGTTCAAATTCACGGGGAAGGTGCTTTCCCTTTCGGCCGCGACCCTGATGGTGTCGTCGGTGATTTCGTCCGCGGCTTCGCTGGATGATCTCGTCAAGGCCGCGAAGGCCGAAGGCCAGCTCACCACCATCGCGCTGCCGCATGACTGGTGCGGTTACGGCGCGGTCATCGACGGCTTCAAGGCGAAGTATCCGGAAATCACCATCAACGAACTCAACCCCGATGCCGGTTCCGGCGACGAGGTCGAGGCGATCAAGGCGAACAAGGACAACAAGGGTCCGCAGGCTCCCGACGTCATCGACGTCGGCCTGTCTTTCGGCCCGTCCGCCAAGAAGGACGGTCTGATCCAGGCTTACAAGGTGTCGACCTGGGACTCGATCCCCGACAGCGCCAAGGATGCCGACGGCTTCTGGACGGGCGATTACTACGGTGTGCTTTCCTTCCAGGTGAACAAGGATCTGGTGAAGGTTTCGCCGACGGACTGGGCCGACCTGCTGAAGCCGGAATTCGCCAACTCGGTCGCACTTGCCGGTGATCCGCGCGCTTCGAACCAGGCCATCCAGGCAGTCTACGCCGCCGGCCTTTCCGGTGGTGCGGCAGCCGGTGAAGCCGCAGGCACGGCTGGTCTCGACTTCTTCAAGAAGCTCAACGCCGCCGGCAATTTCGTGCCGGTCATCGGCAAGGCCGCGACGCTGGCCCAGGGCCAGACCCCGATCCTCGTCACCTGGGACTACAACGCGCTCGCCGGTCGCGACACGCTGAAGGGCAACCCGCCCGTCGACGTCGTCGTGCCGAAGACAGGTGTCGTCGCCGGTGTCTACGTGCAGGCAATCAGCGCCTACGCACCGCACCCGAACGCAGCAAAGCTCTGGCTGGAATACCTGTATTCCGACGAAGGCCAGATCGCCTGGCTGAAGGGCTATTGCCACCCGATCCGCTTCAACGATCTCGCCAAGAACGGCAAGATCCCGGCGGACGTGCTGGCCAAGCTGCCGCCGGTTGAGTCCTATGCGGCCGCGGTGTTCCCGACGCTCGACGAGCAGGGCAAGGCCAAGGAAGCCATCACCAAGAACTGGGACGCCGTTGTCGGCGCCAACGTCAAGTAACAGTTGAGATCCACCGGGCGGCTTCACGGTCGCCCGGTTCTTTCTCTCGAAGACGGTAGCCGGCGCATGACCGATATCTCAATGTCCGACCCCGCTGTTACCGGCAAGACGGCGCCTCCCGCCGAGGCGCGCAGCGTGAGGCTGCCGACGCAATGGCTTGGCGTCGCGCCGTTCTTCATTTTCGCCATCATGTTCCTGATCTTGCCCACGCTCTACCTTATGCTGGGCGCATTCCAGAACGATGCCGGAGAATTCACACTCGAAAACATAGTCGCATTGGCGCAGCCGTCGATCGTTGCCGCCTACTGGATTTCGATCAAGGTCAGTCTTGCCTCATCGCTGATTGGCGCCTTTGCGGGTTTGGCGATTGCGATCGCCATCGTGCGCGGTGGCCTGCCGGACTGGATACGCTCGGCGACACTGACGTTTTCCGGCGTGGCCTCGAATTTCGCCGGCGTGCCGCTGGCCTTCGCATTCCTCGCCACACTCGGCCGGCTCGGCCTCGCGACGGTCATACTGAACACCCTGTTCGGCCTCAACATTTACGCACACGGTTTCAACATCCTGTCGTTCTGGGGCCTGACGCTGACCTATGTCTACTTCCAGATCCCGTTGATGGTGGTCATCATCGTGCCGGCCATTGACGGGCTGAAGAAGGAATGGGGCGAGGCCGCCGCGACGCTGGGCGCGACCGTGTCCCAGTACTGGCGCATGGTGGTCATTCCGGTGATCTGGCCGAGCTTCCTCGGTACCGTGATCCTGCTGTTCGCCAATGCCTTCGGCGCCATCGCCACCGCCTATGCGTTGACCGGCTCGTCACTCAACATCGTGCCGATCCTGCTCTATGCCCAGATTCGTGGCGACGTGCTGCACAATGCCCATCTCGGCTATGCCATTGCCTTCGGCATGATCCTGATTACCGGTCTTGCCAATGTCTTCTACATCTGGTTCCGCACCCGTTCCGAGAGGTGGCTCAAATGAAGGCTGGCAGATTCTGGGCCTGGGTCGTCTTCGCGCTGGGCGCGGCCTATTTCTTCATCCCGTTGATCGCGACGGTGGAGTTTTCCATGCGCATGCGGCGCGGTGCCTATTCCTTTGATGCCTACAAGGTCGTGCTGGGCGACGCACGCTTCCAGGCGACATTCGGCTATTCGGTGCTTGCCGCCGTTTTCACCATCATTCTCGGCGTACTGATCGTGGTGCCCGCCGCCTATTGGATCCGGCTGCGCCTGCCGCAGCTGCGCCCGATCGTCGAGTTCATCACCTTGCTGCCGCTGGTCATCCCGGCCATCGTCATCGTCTTCGGATACATCAGAATGTATGGCTCGAATTCGCCGTTGCCGTTCCTGGCGACCGACACGGGCACCAATGCCTTGTTGGTCATCGGCTATGCCACACTGTCGTTGCCCTATATGTACCGCGCGGTGGATACAGGACTTCGCACCATCGACGTGCGCACTCTGACGGAAGCGGCGCAGATTCTGGGCGCCGGCTGGGGGACGATCGTCACCCGTGTTATCCTGCCCAACGTGTTGATCGCGGTGTTGTCGGGTGCGTTCCTGACCTTCGCGATTGTCATTGGCGAATTCACCATGGCAAGCCTGCTCAACCGGCCGGCCTTCGGTCCGTATCTGCAGAACATCGGCGCCAACCGCGCCTATGAGCCGGCAGCGCTTGCAATCATTGCCTTCGCCATCACCTGGGGTTGCATGTCGCTGATCCAGATCCTGTCCCGCTTCGCGCCGAAATCGGCGAACCGCCCGAACTGATCGAAAGAACACCACCATGGCCGAGCCATTCCTCTCCATCCAGCACGTCCGGAAGTCCTTCGGCGCCACCACGGTCGTGGAGGATTTCAATCTCGACGTCGAGCCGGGTGAATTCGTCTCCTTCCTCGGGCCGTCCGGCTGCGGCAAGACCACCGTGCTGCGTATGGTCGCCGGCTTCGAGGAGCCGAGCGCCGGCAAGATCGTCGTCGCCGGCAAGGACATCACCCGGCTGAAGCCCAATCAGCGCAATGTCGGCATGGTGTTCCAGGCCTATGCGTTGTTCCCTAACCTGACCGTGGCGCAGAACATCGGCTTCGGCCTGAAAGTCGCCGGCATGCCCAAAGCGGACATCGACGCCCGCGTTGCCGAGATGCTCGGCATCATCAAGCTGCCGCAGATGGCCGACCGCTATCCCTACCAGCTCTCGGGCGGCCAGCAGCAGCGCATCGCGCTGGCCCGTGCGATCGCGCCGAAGCCGAAGCTGCTTTTGCTCGACGAGCCGCTGTCGGCGCTCGACGCCAAGGTGCGCGTGTCGCTGCGCGAGGAAATCCGCTCGATCCAGAAGAAGCTCGGCATCACCACCATCTTCGTCACGCATGACCAGGAAGAGGCGCTGTCGATCTCCGACCGCATCGCCGTCATGTATGGCGGCAAGGCCGAGCAGGTCGGCACGCCGTTCGAGATCTACAACCGGCCGGCAACCAAATTCGTCGCCAATTTCGTCGGCACGCTCAACGTGCTCGAAGGCAAGGTTACCGACGCCGCGGCCGGCACGGTTCAGGTCAACACGCAGGAAGTCTCGCTCAAGGGCAAGCTCAACGGCTCGAAGTCCGGCGACACGCTGTCGCTGGCGCTGCGGCCCGAGGCGATTTCGCTCGGCCGCCAGCCCGGCCGCGATTCCAGCCTGATCGGAGAGATATCCGAAGTGCACTTCCTCGGCTCGGTGATCCGGGTCCGCGTCGGCATCGGCGGCAACACGGTGTCGCTCGACACCTTCAACAACTCGGCCACGCCGCCACCCGCGGTCGGTGAGAAGGCCGAGATTTCGTTCTCATCGGGCGACATGCTGGTCTTGCACTAGCGGAGCGAACGTCATTCCGCGGCGGTCTCTAATGCGCCGAACAACGCGTCTTGATCGTCGATGCTCGCAACCCTCGATGCCGTGGGTTCGATGTCTGTAGTGACGAACCGTCGGCGCCGCCCCTCAGGTCACTTTTAAATCCCAGGGCAGGCCAAGGCTTCGACAATCAACAGTATCCTGCCGAGGGGTACTGCCAACAGTCGCTCTTCGCCGCTACGATGAGCCATGGCCCTTTTTGAACTCACCCTTGTCCTGCTTTTGACGGCTGTCGCGCTGACGGCGCTGTCGCGGCGGCTGGAGGTCCCCTATCCGTCGCTGCTGGCCCTGGCCGGGGTCGGCATCGCCTTCGTGCCTGGCGCACCGATGATCGAGATCGATCCGGAACTGGCGCTTGCGCTGTTCATAGCGCCGGTGCTTCTCGATGCCGCCTATGACACGTCGCTGCGCGACCTGAAGCGCTACCGGCTGTCGCTGCTGCTGCTGGCGCTTGGCGCCGTCGTCTTCACCACTGTGGTGGTTGCCTTCGTCGGCTGGAAGATGGCCGGCCTGCCGATCGCCGCGGCGATCGCGCTTGGCGCCATCGTCGCGCCGCCGGATGCCGTGGCGGCGAGTGCCGTTCTCGGGCAATTCAAGGTGCCGCACCGCATCACCGCCATCCTGCAGGGCGAAAGCCTGCTCAACGATGCCACCGCACTCTTGATCTACCGGCTGGCGGTTTCGGCAGCACTCGGCTCGATCATGCTGAGCAACGCCATTCCGGTGATCCTGCTGTCAACGATCGGCAGCCTGATTGGAGGTTATCTGCTTGGCCGCCTCTCGCTCTTGACGCTGACCCGCATCGAGGATGCGGCGAGCAGCACCGTGGTGCAGTTCGCCGGGACATTCGGCGTGTGGATATTGGCCGACAAGCTCGGTCTTTCCGCCATCATCACCATCGTCGTCTACGCCATCACGATTGCGCGCAGTGCACCGCGCCGCATGTCGGCGAGACGCCGTGTCAGCACCTATTCGGTCTGGGAGTCGGCGGTGTTCGTTCTCAACGTTTTGGCTTTCGTGCTGATGGGCCTGCAGGCACGGTCGATCGTCGGCCGGCTTTCCGGCGAAGGGCAGGGCGAGGCCTTTCTGTTTGCCGCGACGGTGCTGGTTGTCGTCATCGCTGCGCGCCTCGTCTGGGTGGCGAGTTATGTTGCGATCATCCGATGGCTTGCCCGTCTCGGCGGCGAAGACAGAAAGCGGGATTTGCCGACATTTGGCGGCGCCGTGCTGGTCGGCTGGTGCGGTATGCGCGGGCTGGTGACGCTGGTGGTGGCCATTGCCCTGCCTGCCGGCTTTCCCGGCCGCGATCCGATCGTGCTTGCCGCCTTCGCGGTGGTTCTGGGTACGCTGGTGCTGCAGGGGATGACGCTGAAGCCTCTGCTGCGGATACTCAACTTCGATCCCGACAGAACCGTCGACAATGAGGTTGCGCAGGCGCGCGTTGCCGTCATGCAGGCCGCACTTGACGTGTTGAGCCGCAAGACATCGGCCGCGGCGGCTGTCGTGCGCGAGCAGTACGAGGCTCAGCGCGTGATCGCGGAAAACCCGGAGGACGCACAGGCGGCAACCGAATACGACCGGCTGCGCCTCTACGCCATCAACCGCCAGCGCGACACGCTGGAGGAATTGCGCAGCAACGGCACGATCGGCGACGAGGCCTATCACCGGCTGGAAGAAGAGATCGACTGGGCGGAACTGGCGGCGTCGCCAGCGGGCCGGTTCCAGCCGTTGACGACGGATTAGAAGATCGCGCGGCGGGGCAGGGGAGGCTGCTGGCACAAGCCGCTTGCATTCTCCTGCACATTGCAAGCAATCCACTGAGCCGCTACTGCCATCGCCGAAGGTGAGCCGGATAAGCAATGAAGCTGGTCAGCTACAACATCCAGTACGGGTTCGGCAGCGACGGCCGCTATGACCTTTCGCGCGCGGCGCGCATCGTCGACGGCGCCGATGTCATTGCCCTGCAGGAAGTCGAGCGGCACTGGCAGCGCAGCCATTTCGACGACCAGCCGGAGCTGCTGTCGCGCCTGCTGCCGGACTATCACTGGATCTACGGCCCGGCCTTCGACATGGACGCCAGCGAGCGGCGGGACGGTCGCCTGGTCAATCGGCGCCGGCAGTTCGGCACCATGGTTCTGTCGAAACTGCCGATCGTCTGGTCGCGCCTGCATGCGCTGCCGATGCGCCGGACGCTCAGGCCGCTCAACACGCGCAACGCGGCGCTCGAATGCATGATCGGCACACCGGCCGGCCCGGTGCGGGTGCTGTCCTTGCATCTCGCCCATATCGCGGCGGAAGAGCGGCTGGAGCAGATCGACTATCTGCTGGCCGAACACCGCCGTGCGCCGTCCGAAGGCGGGCCGTGGAGCGGCATCGATGACGAGCCTTCGCGCAACTGGACCAGCGGCGAAGCCGAGCCGGAAAATCCGCTGGCGGCGATCTGGATGGGCGATTTCAACATGGAGCCGGGCAGCGCCGAATACCGCCGCATCGTCGGCAGCACGCCCTATCATCGGGGTGCTGCCTATCTCGACGGCTTCGTCGATGCCGCCGTTGTGGCGATCGAACCCGCTGATGACTTCCACACGCATGAGAAGATCATCGACGGCAGGCTGGCAAAGCGCCGGCTCGACCACTGCTTCGTCGGCGGTATGTTCGCGGGGCGGGTCCGCTCGGTCGCATCCGATACAGGCGAGGTGGCGTCCGATCACTTCCCGGTCCGGGTCGACATCGATCTCGAAACGCCACTCGGCTTGGGAGGTCGATAGACCCGAAATGACGCTTTTCGTCTTCTTCGCGGTGCTTGCCGCAGCCGCCATGCACGCGATCTGGAACGCGCTGGTCAAGGTGCATCTCGACCGCTTCCTGTCGATCACGCTGATGACATTGGGCATGGGGTTTGCCGCGCTGTTCGTGCTGCCTTTCGTCGAGTTCCCGAAGGCCGCGGTCTGGCCGTTCATTCTCGCTTCGGTGGTCTTCCACATGGGCTACCGAACCTTCCTGATCGGCGCCTACAAGGCCGGCGATTTCGCCCAGACCTATCCACTGGCGCGCGGCACGGCACCGCTGCTGGCAGCACTTGGTGGCATCGTGGTGGTGCAGGAGGTGCCGGCGCCGTTTGCCATTCTCGGCATCCTGCTTTTGTCGGCCGGCACGCTGGTGATGTCGTTTCGCGGCGGCGCGCATCTGGAGAGGCTCAACCTGCGCGCCGTCGGCTTTGCGCTCGGCACGTCGATCTTCATTGCCAGCTATACATTGTCGGACGGCAGCGGCGCGCGGCTGGCGGCGACGGCGCAAAGCTACGCGGCCTGGCTGTTCGTCTGCGACGCGACATGGGCGCTGGTGCTGTGCCTCATCTTCCGCGGGCCGCAGTCACTGCCCGTGCTGGCGCGCGACTGGAAGGCCGGGCTGTTCACCGGCGTGCTCAGCGGCGCGGCCTACTGGATCGTGATGTGGGCGATGACCAAGGCGCCGATCGCCTCGGTGGCATCGCTGCGCGAAACGTCGATCCTGTTCGCCATGCTGATCTCGGTCTACGCGCTCGGCGAGAAGATGACGGGCTGGCGCGGCGCCGCCGCGCTCAGCATTGTTGCCGGGGTTATCGCGCTCCGGATGGGTTAGGCCGCACTCAACCCAGGACTGTCATCACCTGGCCGCGCCGCTCCGGGCTGAAGCGGATGACGACGATGATGCAGACGGCGACCACGCCGGCGAAAAGCGCCAGCGCATAGCCGTAGCTGCCTCCGGCCGACTCCGCTATGCCCGCCTGATACGGACCGCCATAGGATGCGGCAAGGTTGCCGGCCTGATAGATGAAGCCGGGCAAGGTCGCGCGGACCGCCCCCGGCGACAGTTCGTTGAGATGAACCGGGATGACGCCCCAGGCGCCCTGGACGGCGACCTGCATGACGAATGCGCCGATGGCCAACATGAAGGGCGTGGTGCTGTAGGCCCATAGCGGGATCGACGGCAGGGCGATCAGGCAGGCGAGCGTGATGGCGTTGACGCGGCCGATCCTCTCCGACAGCGCGCCGAAGGCCAGGCCGCCGACGATGGCGCCGATATTGGCGACGATGGTGATCCAGCTCACCGTGTGCGGATCGAAGCCATGCTGCTTCTTCAAGAAGGTCGGGTAGAGGTCCTGCGTGCCATGGCTGAAGAAATTGAAGAACATCATCAGCACGACGGCATAGAGCGCGACGCCCCAGTGCTTCTGCAGCGTTTCCAGGAGCCCCGGCTTGACCGATTTCCGCGCCTCGGCGAAGGCCGGCGATTCCGGCACGTGCGAGCGGATGAAGAGCACGATCAGCGCCGGCAAGAAGGAGAGCAGGAACATGGCACGCCAGCCGATCGTGTAGCCGCCGATCGTCTGCTGGTAGAGCAGGCCGTAGACCACCGCCGCCAGGAGGTAGCCGGCGGGATAGCCGCATTGCAGGATGCCCGATACGAAGCCGCGCGCGCTGGGAGGGATGGATTCCATGGCGAGCGAACTGCCAAGCCCCCATTCGCCGCCCATGGCGATGCCGAACAAAGCGCGCAGGGCGAGGAAAATGCCGAGATTGGGCGAGAAGGCGGCGAGCGCGCCGATCACCGAATAGCTGACGATGTTGAGCATGAGGATGGGCTTGCGCCCATATTTGTCGGCGAGCATGCCGAAGAAAAACGCGCCGATGAAGCGCGTCGCCAAGGTCAGGAACAGCGCCTTTGAGACTGCCGGGACATCGGTGTGGAATTCACTCGCAATATCGGTGAGCAGGAATGTCAGAAGGAAGAAATCAAAAGCGTCGAGCGTCCAGCCCAGGAATGAGGCCAGAACGGTTTTCTTCTGCTCGGCAGTGAGATTCAAGGCGTCCTCCTTTGGTGCCCCCAAAGGACGATATGTCGCCCCTCTCGCAAAAGAGAACAGCGATCAGCCGGAACCGGCGGTCACTTTTTCGTAAGGTCGAGGTCGAAGACCATCAATCCGTCCGTGCCGCCTTCGAGTGCGGCGACCAGCCGGGCGCCGGCGCGCTGATGAGCTTCATGGACGAGATAGGCGTCGCGGGCGGCGGCATCGCGGAAATCGATGGTGAAGCCATGGCCAAAGCCGCGGGCGAAGGGCTCGGGGCTGACATTGGCACTGAAGTGGACCGTGTCCATGCCGTCGATAACCTTTCGAAGCGCTTCCAGGTCGGCATGGATCGCCGTGCGTTCGCTTTCGGAGACATCGCCGCGAAACCGGGCGAAGACACAGTGCCTGATCATTTCTTCATCCCCTTCAAGCAGCCCGGTTGCTGGAAAACACGGCCGGCGGCAGCGGTTCGCGGCCGAGGATCAGGTCGGCACCCTTCTCGCCAACCATGATGGTCGGTGCATTGGTATTTGAGGAGGGCACGCGCGGCATCACCGAGGCGTCGCAGACGCGCAAGCCTTCGATGCCGCGCAGCCGCAAATCCGGCGTCACGACAGCCATCTCGTCATGGCCCATGCGGCAGGTGCCGACAGGATGGTGATCGGTCTTTGCGCTGCGGCAGGCGTAGTCGAACAGTTCGTCGTCGGTCGCCAGCGACGGGCCGGGCAGCACTTCGCGCAGCACGTAGGGCTGAAGCGCCTTCTGCCGCATGATCTCGCGCGCCAGCCGCAGGCCCTTGATCGACATGGCGCGGTCATAGGGATCGGACCAGTAGTTGGGATCGATCAGCGGATGGTCGGCCGGGTCGGCGCTCTTCAGTCGCACCGTGCCGCGCGAGCGCGGCCGCAGGAAGGCCGAGTTCAAGGTGACGCCCGGATTGTTCAACTTCTCGACGCCGGCCTCGATGCCGGAGCCCAGGCCGAGATGGAACTGGATGTCGGGCGAGGCGGCGGTCGGGTCGGCGTACCAGAAGCCGCCGGTCTCGAACAGGCTGGAGGCCACCGGCCCCTTCTTCAAAAGCAGATATTGCAAGCCGGCCCAGGCCGTGCGGTGCAGCTTGGCGTAATTGTCATAGGTGTGGTCGCCGGTGCATTCGGCGATGACGAACAGATCGAGATGGTCCTGCATGTTGGAGCCGACGCCGGGCAGGTCGTGCACCGGCGTCACGCCGACCGATTTCAGGTGGTCAGCCGGACCGATGCCCGATTGCATCAAAAGCTTCGGCGAGCCGATGGCGCCGGACGAGACGATCACCTCGCGCCCGGCGCGCATGATCTTCTTCTCGCCGCCTGGCCGGTCGACGACTTCAACGCCGACAGCTCGGCCGTTCTCGACGACGATACGTGTCACCAGCACATCGGTCCGGACGGTGAGGTTCTTGCGGGCGCGGATCGGCTTGAGATAGGCGACCGAGGCCGAGGATCGCCGGGCATCCTTCTGGGTGAGCTGGTAATAGCCGACGCCTTCCTGGGCAGCGCCGTTGAAGTCGGGGTTGAAGGGAATGCCCATCTCCTGGCCGGCGCGGAAATAGGCCTCGCAGATCGGCAGCGGCGAGATCGGGTTCGACACGCCGAGCGGTCCCTGGTCGCCGTGAAAATCGTTGGCGAAACGCTGGTTGTTCTCGGCGCGCTTGAAATAGGGCAGCACGTCGCGGTAGCCCCAGCCGGCGAGACCCTCTTCCTTTTCCCAGGCGTCGTAGTCGCGGGCATTGCCGCGCGTGTAGATCTGGGCGTTGATGGAGGAGCCGCCGCCGACCACCTTGGCCTGCGTGTACCAGAAGACCCGGTCCTTCATGTTTTTCTGTGGCACGGTGGACCAGCCCCAGGACGCGATGCCCTTGGTCATCTTGGCGAAGCCCGCCGGCATATGGATGTAGGGATGCCAGTCCTTGCCGCCGGCTTCCAGCAGCAGCACGGAATTCAAGGGATCCTCGCTCAGCCGGTTGGCCAGAACACAGCCGGCCGGGCCGGCGCCCACGATGATGTAGTCTGTCATGTCGTTTCCACCTATAGCCGCGGCACGGAGAGCGCGCCGTCGACATTGATGATCGAGCCGGTCGAAAAGCCGAGCCTGCCGGCGGCAAGCGTCGCCACCACCGCGCCGATGTCTGACGCTTCGCCCCAGCGTTTGGCCGGCACCAGCCCGCTGTCGATCAAGGCATCGTATTTGGCGGTCACGCCTGCCGTCATGTCGGTGCGGATGATGCCCGGACGCAACTCGAACACGCCGATATTTTCAGGGGCGAGCCTGAGCGCCAGGTTCTTCACCCACATGGAAAGCCCCGCCTTCGATATGCAGTATTCGGAGCGCTCCGGCGAAGCCATCTCGGCGCTGACCGAGGTGACGGTGATGATCGATCTTGCATGGCCGCCGGGTGTGGCCAGCATTGCCTTGGCGACGGCCTGGCTGAGGAAGACCGTGCCGCGCAGGTTGATATCAAGCGTGCGGTCGAAATTTTCGGGCTTCAGCTCCAGCAGGTCGCCGCGCACCACGGCGCCGACGCCGGCATTGTTGACGAGACAGTCGATGCGGCCGAAGACGCGCATCGCGGCATCGACCAACACGGCGTGGCCGTCGAGATTGGCGACGTCACAACTGACATAGGCGAGTTTCGCACCGCGCGCCGAGATGTCTGCGTCGAGCCCGTCAGGCGCCTGTTCGGCGAGGTCGGCAACCAGAATGTCAAAGCCGGCATCGGCCAGCGCTTCCGCGCAAGCCAGCCCGATCCCGCGCGCGCCGCCGGTGACGATGGCTGCGGGGCGGGTCATGCGGCAAGCTCCATCTTGCGGATATGGTCAGCCACCCGCAACGCCTGAGCGGCGACCGACAGCGCCGGGTTGACCGCAGCCGAGTTCGGCAAAAAACTGGCATCGACGACGAACAGGTTCCGGTGGTCGAACGACCGGCAGAACGGGTCGAGCGGCGCGGTCGCCGGATCGTCGCCCATCCTGACCGTGCCGCACTGGTGCGAGGGCGTGCGCCTATCGAAGGGGCGCGACAGCACGATGGGGTAGCCGCAGGCGCGGAAGTTTTCGCGCATCACCTTGGTCAGTCCGTCGAGCGACTGCATGTTGGAGCGCCGCCACTGCATGACGATGTCCTTGCCGTCGACCATGATGCGGCTTTCGGGATCGGGCAGGTCCTCGCACATCAAATACCAGTCGACGGCATGGCCGGCCATGAAGTCGAGCACGAATTTCGGCATCGTCCTCACATTGGCCTTGAGCATGTTGCCGTCGATCTTGCCGAGCAGCTGGACATTGCCGAGCGGTTTGCCGCCCCTGCCGTCCGACAGATAATAGTCGTTCAGCATCAGCGTCTTCTGGTAGACGGCATCGTTCCTGCGGCGCGGATCGATCGCCAGCATGGCACTGGAATTGTGGTTCATGAAGTTGCGGCCGACCTGGTCGGAGCGGTTGGCGAGGCCCTTGCCGCCTCCTTTGCCGTTGCCCGGTGAGGGCGAGCGCAGCAGGATGACGGCGGAATTGACCGCGCCGGCGGACAGGATGACCAGTTTCGGCGACACTTTCTTCAGTTCGCCGTTCTGCCGGTAGTGGATCGCGGCGATGCTTTTGCCGTCGGGCGCCACCTCGAGATACTCGACGTAGCAGCCGGTCTCGAGCCGGATGTTGCTGTCCCCAAGCGCCGCCGCCAGTGGCGCTGTCTGGGCGTCCATCTTTCCCAGGCCGGTGTTGGGGAAAGCGTCCCAGCCGGTTCTGCCTTCCTTCAGCCAGGTATCGATGTCGACGCCGAGCGGCAGCGAGGCCGGATGCAGGCCGAGGCCCTTCAGTTCAGCACGGGCGCGCGCGATCGGTGCTTCGTCGGGCACCGGCTTGAAGGCGTAGGGGATCGAGTGGAACGGTTCGGTCGGATCCTCACCCAGCGTGCCGCGCACGCGAAACAGCTGCTCCGCCCTGGAATACCAGGGCTCGAACTCGTCGTAGGAAAACGGCCAGGCGGGCGAGACGCCGCCGTAATGCTCCATGGCCGAAAAATCTTCCTTGCGGTAACGGATCAGCACCGCGCCGTAGAATTTCGAATTGCCGCCGACATAGTAGTAATTGCCGGGGTTGAAGGCGGCACCGCCGGCCTCGCGCCACATCTCCTTTGGGCGATAGTGGCCGTCGACGAAGATCGAGCGGGTGTCGCGGGCATGCGGGGTTGCCGGCAAGGGCTCGCCACGCTCCAGCATCAGGATCGAGGCGCCGCTGCCGGCCAGGCCGGAGGCGATCGTGGCGCCGCCAATGCCGGAGCCGATGATGACGATGTCCGGATCTGCCATGGCCGTCAGCGGATGCGGTTCTCGGTCGCCGGATCGAAGAACACCGCCTTGGTCAGGTTGAAGGCGAGCGGCGTGCTGGTGCCAGGCTGGATGTTGGCGTCGGCGCGCAGCCGTGCCACCACGCCCTTGCCGCCGAGATTGGTGACGGCGAACGTGTCGGAACCGGCCGGCTCGACGACCTCGATATGCAGGTCGGCGGTGGCGATGTTCGAGGCGTTGCGCTCGGCGCCCTCCGGATCGGTCAGCGCTTCCGGCCGTACGCCGAAGATGATCGGCTTGCCCTGGAATGCCGAGAGACCTGCTGGCGCATTGGCCATCGGCAGCGTGATCGGCTCGCGGGCCTCACGCTGCAGAACGACGGAGAGCGCATTGCCCGATGTGGTGATGGTCGCCGGGATCAGGTTCATGGCCGGCGAGCCCATGAAGTCGGCGACGAAGAGATTGGCGGGGTTGTTGTAGATCTCGGCCGGGGTGCCGAACTGCTGCACCTCGCCGTCGCGCATGACGGCGATCTTTGTCGCCAGCGTCATCGCCTCGATCTGGTCGTGGGTGACGTAGACGATTGTGGTGCCTGTCGTGGCGTGCAGGCGCTTGATCTCGATGCGCATGTCGACGCGCAGCTTGGCGTCGAGGTTGGACAAAGGCTCGTCGAACAGGAAGAGTTTGGGGTCGCGCACCAGCGCCCGGCCCATGGCGACGCGCTGGCGCTGGCCGCCCGAAAGCTGGCTCGGCTTGCGCTGCAGGAGATGACCGATCTGCAGGACCTTGGCCACCTTGTCGATCGCCTTCTGGCGCTCGTCGGCCGGCACGCCGCGCATCTCCATGCCGAACGAGATGTTCCCGGCCACCGTCATGTTCGGGTACAGCGCGTAGCTCTGGAACACCATGGCGATGTCGCGCTTCGAAGGGTGCAGATCGTTGATGGCGCGGCCGTCGACGCGGATCTCGCCCTCGGTGATCTGCTCCAGGCCGGCGATGGTGTTGAGCAAGGTGGACTTGCCGCAGCCGGACGGACCGACCAACACCAGGAAGCCGCCCTTTTCGAGCTCTACATCGATGCCCTTCAGGATCTCGACATTCCCGAAGCGCTTCTTCAGCCCATCAATTTCCAGAAAAGCCATGGTCGTTCCTTCTGAATTGGTCAGCCTTTGACCGCGCCGGCCATCAGCCCGCGCACGAAATAGCGGCCGGCGACGACATAGACGATCAGGGTGGGCAGGGCGGCGATCATCGCGGCCGCCATGTTGACGTTGTATTCGACGACGCCGGTCGAGGTGTTGACGACATTGTTGAGCGCCACCGTCATCGGCATCGCATCGCCGGTGCCGGCATAGGCCGAGGCGAACAGGAAGTCGTTCCAGATGTTGGTGAACTGGTAGATGACGGTGACGACGAAGATCGGCATCGAGTTCGGCAGCATGATGCGGCGGAAGATCTGGAAGAAGGAGGCGCCGTCGACCTGCGCGGCCTTGATCAATTCGGTCGGGAAGGCCTCGTAATAGTTGCGGAAGAACAGCGTGGTGAAGCCGATGCCGTAGACGACGTGGACGAAGACCAGATTGACCGTCGAATTGCCGAGGCCGAAGCTGGTTCCGACGGAGTTCTGCAAGGTCACGCCGAAGCGGCCGACGCTGCCAAGGATCGTCGCCATCGGCAGCAGCACCGACTGGAACGGAATGAAGCAGGCGAACAGCATCAGCCCGAACACCAGCGTCGCGCCGCGAAAGCGCCATTTGGTCAGCACGTAGCCGTTGAGGGCGCCGAGCATGGTCGAGATCAGCACGGCCGGAACCACCATCTTGATGGAGTTCCAGAAATAGCCCTTGATGCCGGCGCAGGTGAGGCCGACGCAGGTCTCGCCCCAGGCCTTCAGCCACGGGTCGAAGGTCGGCGCCTTGGGCAGCGCCAGCATGTTGCCGTTCTGGATCTCGTCCATGGTCTTGAACGAGGTGACCAGCATGACGAACAGCGGCATCAGGTAGAACAGCGCGAACAGCGCCAGAAGCCCGTAGATGACGATGCGGTTGACGAGCTTGGTGTTGATGCCGCCGGAGGCCTGGCGGGCAGGGGTGGCGACAGCGCTCATCGCGGCTTCTCCCTGAGTTCCGAATAGAGATAGGGCACGATGATGGCGACGATGGTCATCAGCATGATCACCGCACTGGCCGATCCGACAGCCATTTCGTTGCGCTTGAAAGTGTATTCGTACATGAAATTCGAAGGCAGCCAGGCCGAGCCGCCGGGGCCGCCGGACGTCAGCGCCACGACAAGGTCGTATGACTTGATGGCGAGGTGGGCGAGCACGATGAAGGCCGACAGGAAGATTGGCCGCAGCAGCGGGATGACGATGCGGCGGTAGAGCTGGAAGGTTGTGGCGCCATCGATCTGCGCTGCCTTCATGATCTCGCCGTCAATGCCGCGCAGGCCGGCCAGGAACATCGCCATGATGAAGCCGGAGGCCTGCCAGACGCCGGCGATGACCACGGTGTAGATGACGAAATCCTTGTTCTTGATCCAGTCGAAATGGAAGCTCGTCCAGCCCCATTGATGCAGCGTCTGTTCGAGGCCGAGGCCGGGATCGAGGAACCATTTCCAGGCGACGCCGGTGACGATGAAGGACAGCGCCATCGGATAGAGGTAGATCGGCCGCAGGACGCCTTCGCCGCGGATCTTCTGGTCGAGCAGGATGGCCAGGAACAGGCCAAGCGCCAGGCAGATCAGGATGTAGAGAAAGCCGAAAATGCCCATATTGGTTATCGACGTGTACCAGCTCGATGGCGGGTCGGTGTCGAAGGTCCAGCCCCACAGCCGCTGATAGGCGCGCGAACCTGTGATGACGTAGGACGGGAAGGTCTTGGAATTGGTGAAGGACAGATAGATCGTCCACAGGATGAAGCCGTAGACGAAGACGATGGTGATGGCGAAGCTCGGCGCCAGAACGATCTTCGGCAAGGCGTCCTGCAGGCGCGAGCGCACCGAGGTGCGCGACCGCTCCGGCGTCAGCTTGATCTGGCTTGTTGCTACTGTGCTCATGAGCTCCTCCCGTTTCGGGTCGTCCGTGCTCCGCCGTCAGGCGGCAAGGCGGCCCCGTGTATACGGGTCTTCGGTCGGCATGGTGTCGAGCCGGCCAATCCTGAGATAAAACCTTCCCCGCCAAAGCGGGGAAGGTGATTTCGAGCGTTGCGCTTACTTGGCGTCGTCGATCGCCTTGACCAGTTCGGTCACGGCCTCGTCCGAGGTCTTGATCTGACCGTGGACGAACTTCGAGACCACGTCCTTGTAGGCATTGGCGACAGCCGGCGGGGCGCCGTAGCCCTGGGCCAGCGAGCCGAACAGCGTGCCGCCTTCGTTGGCCGCCTTCAGGTCGGCGATGCCCTTCTTGCCGCAAGCGTCGAAGTCGGTGTCCGGAACGTCGGTGCGGGCCGGAACCGAACCCTTGACGACGTTGAAGGCCGACTGGAAGCTCTTCGACAGGGTGGCGGTGGCCAGCGCGACCTGGGCGGCCTTGCGGTCGTCCGGAACGTTGAACATGCCGAACATGTCTGAGTTGTAGATCACCGAGCCGTCGGTGCCCGGGAAGCGATAGCACAGGAAGTCGGTGCCCGGGGTCTTCTTGGCGGCGTGGAACTCACCCTTGGCCCAGTCGCCCATGACCTGCACCAGGGCATCGCCCTTGATGACCATGGCGGTGGCAAGGTTCCAGTCGCGGCCCGAGAAGTTCGGGTCGACATAGGTGACGAGCTTGGCGAGGTTGTCGAACGACTTCTTCATCGTGTCGGACTTGAGCGAAGCATCGTCGAGGTCGTTGAAGGCCTTCTTGTAGAACTCGGGTCCGCCGGTCGACAGCACGACGGAGTCGAACATGGTGGCTTCCTGCCAGTTCTGGCCGCCGAGAGCGAGCGGGATCACACCCGCGGCCTTGGCCTTGTCGAGCAGGGCGACAAAATCGTCGAAGGTCTTCGGCTCGGTGCCGCCGATCTTGTCCATGACGGCCTTGTTGATCCACAGCCAGTTGACCGAGTGGACGTTGACCGGAGCCGCGACCCACTTGCCTTCATAGACCGAGAACTTCTGCAGGGCCGCCGGAACCGACTTGTCCCAGCCTTCCTTCTTCGCCGTCTCGGTCAGGTCGCCCATGACGCCGGCCGCGGCATAATCGAGCACGGTGTAGCCGAGCATCTGCGAGGCGGTCGGATAGTTGCCGGCCGCGACCATCGCCTTCAGGGCGGTCATGGCAGCATCACCGCCGCCGCCGGCGACAGGGACGTCCTTCCAGGCATAGCCTTCCTTGGCCAGGTCGCCCTTCAGCACGTTGAGGGCAGCCGCTTCGCCGCCCGACGTCCACCAATGCAGCATCTGCACTTCCTTGACGTCCGCGGCGTGCGCCGAGAACGCAAAGCTCGTCGCAAGAGCCGTTCCGATAAGCAGTTTGCGCAACATGTACTTCCTCCCTTGTTGCATTACACGACCGGTGGAAGCCCACCGGGTTCTTCCCAACTCAGCCGACCCACCATCCGGTGCGCTGGCCGCGATGAAACTGGATTGTCTTTTCCTCGGTATAGTCCTCGACGGCGCGTTTGCCGAGTTCGCGTCCGAGACCGGACTGCTTGTAGCCCCCGAAAGGCAGCTCGGGATAACCTTCCATGAATGTGTTCACCCAAACCGTCCCCGAACGCACCCCACGCGCCACCGACATGCAGGTGTCGATGCTGGCGCTCCACACGCCTGCAGAGAGACCATAGGGCGTGTTGTTGGCGATGTGCAACGCCTTCTCAATCGATTCAAAGGTGAGCACTGAGAGCACCGGTCCGAACACTTCCTCACGCGCAATGGCCATGTCCTCGGTGACGCCACGCAGGATGGTCGGGTCGAGATATTGGCCGGCATTGGAGGCCAGCTGCTTGCCGCCGCTGAAGACATTGCTGCCTTCGCCCGCCGCTGCCGCAACGTAATCCGTCACCTTGGCCAGATGGTCGGACGAGATCATCGCGCCGACCTTGGTTTGCTCGTCGAGCGGGTCGCCGACCTTCACCCTGGCGGTGAGCGCCTTGACGGCGCTGAGAAAATCTCCGGCGATCGCCTCGTGCACGATTAGCCGGCTGCCGGCATTGCAGCATTCGCCGGCATTGAAGAAGCCACCGAACACCGCCGCGTCGGCGGCGGCCTCGAGGTCGGCATCGGGAAAGACGATCTGGCCGTTCTTGCCGCCAAGTTCCATCGAGACCTTCTTCAGCGATTGCGCGGCGGACGCCATGGTCATCTTGCCGACGCGGGTCGAGCCGGTGAACGACACCATCTCGACCAGGGGATGGCCGACCATCGGCGCGCCGACATCGGCGCCCAGACCGGCCAGGATGTTCACGACCCCGGCGGGCAGGCCGGCTTCGAGCAGGATGTCGCCCAGCACGAAGGTCGAGGCCGAGGTCATTTCGCTCGGCTTGACCACTGCCGTGCAGCCGGCGGCGAGCGCGAAAGGCAGTTTCTGGCTGACGATGAGGAACGGGAAATTCCACGGCGTGATGATCGACACGACGCCGATCGGCTCGCGCACGACCACGCCCAGCATGGCATCGCCGAGGTTGGCGTAGCTCTCGCCATGCAGTGTGCGGGCGAGCGAGGCGGCATAGCGCCAGATGTCGACGGCGCCGCCGATCTCGCCGCGCGCCTGGGCGATCGGCTTGCCGGATTCCAGCGCGTCGAGCCGGGCGATGTCTTCCAGCCGTGTCTCGATCAGGTCGGCCGCCCTGAACAGGATCGCGGCGCGCTCGCCGGCCTTCATGCGTGGCCATGGGCCGGTCTGGAACGCCTTGTGCGCGGCCTGCACCGCCGCTTCCACCTCGGCTTGGCCGGCTTGTGCATAGCGCGAAACGGTGAAGCCGTGGCCGGGGCTCTTGCGTTCCAGCGTGCGGCCGTCGCGAGCATCGACGTGCTTGCCGTCGATCAGCAGCCGGTGAGATTTCGGCGCGGCCGAGGCCTCGGCAGGCATGGCGATGTTGAGGGGTGCATTCATCAGGAGGTTTTCTCTAGCTTCTTGAAAATGCTGGCTTCTGCTTGGTTTTGAAGGCGTCGACGCCAGCCTTGAGGTCGCCGGTGAGCGCGATAAAGCCGCTGGCCAGCGCTTCGGCAGCGGCCGCACTTTCCTCGCCCTCGGCCACCGCGATCATCAGCTTGGCCGCTTCCGTCGCCAGCGGGCCGCGCTCGGCGATCTTTTCCCCCCAGCTCTTGGCATCGTCGAACGCCTTGCCGGTTTCGGCCACCCGGTCCACCACGCCAAGGGCCTGCGCTTCGGGAGCGAGAAGTATATCACCACCCAAGGCCATGCGCCGCACCGTCTGTGCGCCGAAGCGGCGCACGGCGCGCTGCGTGCCGGACCAGCCGGGCACGACGCCGATCGAGGTTTCGGGGAAGCCCAATTTCACATGCGCCTCGGCGACCCGGAAATCGCAGGCGACCGCCAGTTCCAGCCCGCCGCCCAGCGCATGGCCGGACAGCACGGCGATGGTCGGTTGCCGCAGCCGCGCCAGCCGGTCGAAGACGCGGTGGCCGTAGCGCACCCATTGCACCTGGAAATCGGCAGCACTCATCGCGCCCCAGGCCTCGACATCGCCGCCGGCGCTAAAGCCCTTGCCTTCGCCGCGCAAGAGCACGACGCGGACGCCTTCGGCCAGCTCCGCTTCGTCGAGCGCGGCTTCGAGCGCCCGCAGCATCGGAATGTCCAGCGCGTTGAACTTTTCCGGGCGGCGCAGCGTGACGATGCCGATGGCGCCGTCCTTTTCGAATGTAACGAGGCGGTCAGCCATGCGCGCCTCCGAGCGAGGCGCCGCCATTGAGCGACAGGCCGATCGGCCGGTCCTGGTAGAGCGCCGCCGGCGTCACCTTGAGGTCGTTGGCGACACCGAGCGGCATCTCGGCCTGCGCCAGGACATCGCGCCCGAGGTCGATGCCCGGCGCCAGCTCGGTGACCATCAGGCCGTCGGGCGTCAGCTTCATCACGCAGCGCTCCGTGACATAGGTGATGTCCTGGCCCTGGGCGACGGCGCGCTTGCCGGAAAACGAGATGTGCTCGACCTCGTTGACCACCTTCTTGACCTTGCCCTCCTGGTCGATGCGGATGCCGCCGTCGGCCAGCGAAAGCTTGGCACCGGCATTGAAGAAGCCGGAGAAGACGATCTTCTTCGCCCGCGCGGTAATGTCGACAAAGCCGCCGGCGCCGGCGGTGACATGCGGCCGCGCCGACAGTTTCGACACGTTGACCGAGCCGTGGCGGTCGATTTGCAGGAAAGACAGCAGCGAGGCGTCGAAACCGCCGGCCTGGAAATAGATGAACTGGTGCGGCGAGGGCATGATCGCCTCGGCGTTGGAGGCGCAGCCGAACTTGAAGTCGAGCAGCGGCACCCCGCCGACGGCGCCCTGCTCGATCACCCAGGTGACCTTGCCGTGCTGGCCTTCTTCCAGAAGGATGCGCGGCACATTGGCCGAGATGCCGAAGCCTATGTTGACGGCCATGCCGTCACGCAATTCCATGGCGACGCGGCGCGCGATCACCTTCTGCACGTTCATCTCGGCGTTGCGGAAGGTCGACAGCGGCCGGAAGATCTCGCCCGAAATCGCCGGGTCGTAAGGCGTCAGCGTCGTCTGCAGCTGGTCGGGCGCCACCACGATATGGTCGACCAGCACGCCCGGCACACGCACATCATGCGGCTTCAGCGTGCCGTTCTCGACGACGCGTTTGACCTGCGCGATGACGATGCCGCTATTGTTGCGGGCGGCGAGCGCCTGTTCGAGGCCGCCGAGATAGGCGCCTTCATGCTCATAGGTGAGGTTGCCGCGCTCGTCCGCCGTGGTGGCGCGGATGATCGAGATGTTGGGCACGATCGAGCGGAAATAGAGCCATTCCTCGCCGTCGAACTGCTGTACCGACACGATCGGCTCGCTGGCCGCGGCGTTCATGGCGCAGCCCTGATGGCGCGGGTCGGCAAAGGTGTCGAGACCGACCTTTGTCAGCACGCCCGGCCGTTTGGCGGCGGCCTCGCGGTGCATGTCGAACAGGATGCCGGATGGCACGTTGTAGGCGGCGACCGAATTGTCGCCGATCATCTTCCATATCTGCGGCGGCTCGGACGAGGAGGGGCCGGAAGGATAGGAACCGCATAGCGTGCGCTTCAAGAGGCCCGGCTTGGCCAGATGATCGATGCCCTTGATGCCGTACATGTCGCCGGCGGCGATCGGGTGCAGCGTGGTGATGTTCTTGGGGTGACCTTCGCCATCGAAGCGCTCGCCGATGGCGGCCAGCACCGCGTCCGGACAGCCAAGGCCGCTCGACGACGACACGGATACCGTCATGCCATCCTTGATCAGGCTGGCTGCCTGTGCCGCTGAAACGACCTTGCTCACTTCATGCTCCCGAGTTTCGGGTCGATCTTGACGGCCTTGCCGGAGCTGGCCGACTGCAACGCCGCCTCGGCTGATGCGAGCGACCAGATGCCGTCCTCGCCGGCGGCGGCAGGCTGGCCCTTGCCGAGGATCGCGACATGGAACCGACGCACCGATCTGACGTAGAGATCCTCGCGGTCGAAGCTCAATTGCTCCTCACCCTTGGCTGTGCGCAACAGCACCGAGCCGTCCGGTTTCTGGGTCATCACATCGCTGGCGATCAGCGAGCCTTCCGAACCATGCACTTCGAAGCCGGTGCCGGCGAATTTGGTGGTGAAACCCTCATGCGACTGGGCGATGAGGCCCGACTTGAAGCGCCAGATGCACATGGCACCGTCTTCCAGACCGCCGGCGGCCATGCCGGCCGATTGCGTGAAGGCCGAGACCTCGACCGGATCGTCGCCGAGCACGAAGCGCAGCGTGTCGGCATCGTGGACTGTGATGTCGAGCACCACGCCGCCGCCGGCTTCCGGTTTGGTGATGCGCCAGCCCTGCAGATTCTCCGGCAGATAGACGGAATGGAAGACGCGCGCGGCGATTGGCTTGCCGATGCGCCCCGATGCGATGGCGTCACGCATGGCGCGATGCGCGCCGGCGTTGCGCAGATGATGGTTGGTGCCGAGCACGATGCCGGCCGCCCTGGCCGCCGCGACCATTTTGCGCGCGTCGGCGCTGGTCAGCGCCAGTGGCTTCTCGCACAGCACATGCTTGCCCGCCGCGATGGCGGCAAGCGCCTGTTCGAGATGCAGTTCGTTGGTGGTCGAGATGTAGACGGCGTCGATGTCGGACTTCAGCAAGGCATCCAGCGTAGACACCGCGGCTGGAATGCCGTTTTCCCTGGCATAGGCCGCCGCGCGTTCCGGATTGGAACTCATCACCGCCGCGATCTCGCCGCCCTCTTGCGCGCGAATGGCGTTGATCATGAATTGCCTGGCGATCGTGCTGGCGCCGATCAGCCCCCATTTGACACTCACGCGGCGCCTCCCGTTCCCGTGGGCCTGTTTCGCGTGCGGAGATCCGGACCGCAGCTTTCCCTGACCACGAGATTGACCGCGCCGATATGGTCTTCGGCCCGCGTGGTGCGGGACTGGATCAGCTTGAGCATGACGTGGGCGGCGCGCTCGCCGAGGCCGGCTGTGTCCACCGCGACGCTGGTCAGCGCCGGCATGTAATGTTCGGCCTCGACCACGTCGTCGAAGCCGACGACGGCGAAATCCGGTCCCGGCTCAAGCCGACGCTTGCGCAATGCCAGCATCACGCCAAACGCGACGGCATCGTTGAAGCAGAGGGCGGCGGTCGGTGGCTCGGCCATTGTAAGGGCGGTCTCCAGGCAAGCGAGGCCGCCTCGGCGGTTTGTTTCGCCCTCGACGACCAATACGTCGCGGGCGGAGATGCCCAGCGTCTCGCAGGCCTCGCGAAAGCCGCCCAGCCGTTCCTGATAAACCACCAGATCCGAGGTGCCGCCGAAGAAGGCGAGCCGGCGATGTCCTTTGGCGATCAGATGGGCCGCGGCAAGATAGGCGCCGCGATGATTGTCGGGCGCGATAACAGGGATGCGGCTTTCAGGCAGGCGGCGCATGGCGAAGACCACCGGCACGCCCGCCAATTCCAGCCGCCGGAAAGCGCCTGGCGTGGTGCCGCGCGCCGGTGACACGATGAGACCGGCGACGCCCTGTTCCATCAGCGACTTCAGCACCTCTTCCTGGCGCACCGGATTCTCCGCCGTGTTGGCGATGAAGGGCACGATGCCGGCCGACTGGAAGACGCGTTCCATGCCGACCGCCAGCTCGGCGAAGAACGGGTTGGTGAGGTCGTTGATGACCATGCCGATGACATTGGAATGGGCCTTGCGCAGATTGGCGGCGCCGCGGTTGTAGACGTAGCCGACATCCTCGATCGCCTTGCGCACCTTGACCGCGGTTTCAGGCCGGATCAGCCCGCTGCCCTGGAGCACGAGCGATACCGTCGATTTGGACACGCCCGCCTCGCGGGCAATGTCGAATATCGTGGCCTTGGCCCGGCTGGCCATCTCGATGCGTCCTCCCAGCTTTTCTCACTCAAATCTATTGGAACGTTCTAATCACTGGTTCAATCTTGAGTCAATCGCGAATTTTTCTCAGCCGCAAAAACTGATTGTGCGTACTCAAATAGCACGGCCGGTAAGGCCTTCCGTGTTGCAACGCAGCATTTGCCGTCAGATTCGCTCCGAATCTTAAAGGTTCTTGATTTATTGGAACGTTCCATTTAATAGGCACGGCGAAGGGAGAGGTCGATGGATATTGTCTTGCCTGGTGAAGGTGGCCGCGGCGCCCGTTACGCGCTTGTCGGACAGCCGGTGCAGCCGGCGGTCGGCGCGCGGTTCTCGCGCATCGCCTATGCCGCCGCGCATGTCGTTGCCGACCCCCTCGAAATGACCGATCCATGGTCGCGGCCGGCGGTCGACTGGGACAGGACGATGGCATTCCGCCATCATTTGTGGCGGCTCGGCTTCCGCATTGCCGAGGCAATGGACACGTCGCAGCGCGGCATGGGTTTCGACTGGGCCAATGCGAAGGAATTGATCCGCCGCTCGATCGCCGAGGCGCGCACTGTCGAGGGCGCCGATCTTGCCTCGGGTGCTGGAACCGACCAGCTGACGCCGACCGCTGCCAGGACGCTCGACGAGGTGATCGCTGCCTATGACGAGCAATTCGCTTTCATCGAAGGACAGGGCGGCAAGGCGATCATGATGGCCAGCCGTGCCTTGGCGGCCGTCGCGAAGGGTCCGGACGATTATGCGCGCGTCTATGACCGCATCTTGAGCCAGGCCTCCGGCAAGGTCATCCTGCACTGGCTGGGGGACATGTTCGACCCGGCCTTGCAGGGCTACTGGGGCAGCGGCGATTTCGAGGCCGCGCTCGATACGGTGGTCGCCATCATCGAACGCCACGCAGACAAGGTCGAAGGCATAAAGATATCGCTGCTCGATGCCGGCAAGGAGGTCGCGCTGCGCAACCGGCTGCCGGACGGCGTCGTGATGTTCACCGGCGACGACTTCAACTACCCCGAACTGATCGCCGGCGACGGCGACAGGCATTCGCACGCGCTGCTTGGCATTTTCGACGCCATCGCGCCGGCCGCCAATGCCGCCCTGGCAAGGCTCGCCGAGGGCGACCGCGCCGGCTATGACGCGCTGATGGCGCCGACCGTGCCGCTGTCGCGAAAAATCTTCGAGGCGCCGACCGAATATTACAAGGCCGGCATCGTCTTCATGGCCTGGCTGAACGGCCACCAGGATCACTTCACCATGGTCGGCGGCATGCAGTCGGCGCGCGGTATCTGCCACTATGCCGAAATCTTTCGCCTTGCCGACCAGGCAGGCCTGCTGGCCGACCCTGACCTTGCCGTATCGCGGATGAAGAACCTGTGTGCCGTCGCAGGCATCTGACGATGGTTCGCGCAGAGATCCGAATTTTCTTTTGAGCCAATTTCTCCGGGACGCGACCGCCATCAGGCGTGCCGAGGTTCAGGCCATCCTTCACCGATCCAAAGGTTTTCGCGGCTTCGGCATCGCTGCCAGGCCAGTTCGGGAGCCACCATCCGGCGAATGGATCAGGGTGACGCATTTCGCCAGCGGCAGGACGAGTTGGTTCGATGTCCAATATTGACGTTGAAGCGGCACCAATATAGCTGATAGTTTATTTGTAGGTTGCGGGGGCGACAATGAAATGTTTGGTGATTAATCTTGACCGATCAGTTGATCGGATGGCCTCGGCTACAGCTCAGTTTTCTCGTATTGGGATTGATTTCGAGCGCGTCGCCGGTATCGACGCAATGAACGGGGCTCCGTTTACCGCGCCGCCGCTGACCGAAACCGAAATCTGTTGCTTTCTCAGTCACCGCCGCTGCTGGAAAACCATCGCGGATGGTCCCGACAAGTATGGCGCGGTATTCGAGGACGATGTTGTTTTCAGCCAGGACGCTGGTGGCGTTTTGGCTGATGACTCCTGGGTCCCGCCAGATGCCGATATCATCAAGCTGGAAACATTCCTCAGCCGAGTAAGACTCGGGAGCCGGCACATCCCCGTCAAAAACGGATACTCAGCAAGGCGGCTTCTCGGGCAACACTTAGGTTCGTGCGGCTACGTGATTTCCAAAAGTGCCGCCTATGGCCTGCTCAGAAATACGGAACGCTTTAGGGCAGCAGTCGACGTCGCCCTTTTCAGCCCAAATCAGATGACGGCCGCGCGCAACACGGTCTACCAATTGATGCCGGCTCTCTGCGCGCAAGCGGCCGTCGTTGGCATCGAGGGACCTTTGAGCTTGATCCAACTTGCTCCCAGACCCCATGTAAACAAGCGAATGGCCGACAGAATCCATTCAGAGGCGACGCGCATTTTCTGGTACTTGCGTAACAGGAATTTCTTATCGACAGAGAAAGTTGACGCTGTGCGGCTAGGCGGCCCCTCGGTCTACCCCAAATAAAAACGGTAGCTCACGCGGCATGTCGGCCAAGACGCTCGACAAATCGGCCTATGGGTCAAGATCCGTCGTCCACCCGGGCGGCGGATTTTGCTTTTCCCCTAAAAAGCAAACATCATCCGTTTCTGCGCCAAACGGAGGAGGGTGTCAGCCAAGTAGTTGAAAGGATGGTGGGCGTGACAGGGATTGAACCTGTGACCCCTGCAATGTCAATGCAGTGCTCTCCCGCTGAGCTACACGCCCATCCGACGTCGCGCATACACCATTTTTGGTCCGGCGCGTCAATAGCGAGAAAAAGGAAAGAAGGCGTCGTCTCGCCGCACCGGCAAACAGGTGCCCATGCCTCAGCTGAAGGCGGCTCAGGCCGCCTGCAGCATCTTCTCGACCTCGTTGACGAGATCGCGCAGGTGGAAGGGCTTCGACAGCACCTTGGCGTCTTTCGGCGCTTTGGAATCCGGGTTCAGCGCAACGGCGGCGAAACCGGTGATGAACATGACCTTGAGGTCGGGATCGATCTCGGTGGCGCGACGCGCCAGTTCGATACCGTCCATCTCCGGCATGACGATGTCGGTCAACAGCAGCGAGAACGGCTCCTCGCGCAGCCGCTCATAGGCGCTGGCGCCATTGTCGAAATCGCTGACCTGGTAGCCGGCGCGTTCCAGCGCCTTGACGAGGAAACGGCGCATATCGTCGTCGTCTTCCGCCAGAAGAATGCGTGCCATGATATCCCGTCCGAATCACCCGCCCGAGACTGCCGCCCAGGCAGCCCGTTAACCATCCTGTATATGAGGCGGTGACGGTAAACATCAAGTGAATACGGCGAAGCGTTATCCGCATTCGGCAGCGCGATGCGGACGGCGAAATGCTGGACATGCGGCCGGCAAGGTGGCACTTTCATACGATGATGCATCGGTGTTTTCGGGTTCGTGCAAATTGAAGACGGCAGCCGAGGATTTTTCGGTCGTTCAACCCTTCGAAATCCGATCGGGCGTCGAACAGCGCGTCCCCTTCCTGTTCAACTCACCGCATAGCGGCCGCTACTATCCGGAACGCTTCCTCGCCATGGCGAGGCTCGACCGCAACGCCATCCGCCGTTCGGAAGATTGCTACGTCGATGAACTGTTCGGCGGCGCCGTGGCGCTTGGCGCGCCGATGCTGGCGGCGAATTTCCCGCGCGCCTATCTCGACGTCAACCGCGAGCCGTGGGAACTCGACCCACGCATGTTCGCCGAGCCGGTGCCGTCCTTCTGCAACATCCGTTCGGCGCGGGTGGCCGGTGGACTTGGCACCGTGCCCAAGCTGGTGGGTGAAGGGCTCGACATCTATTCCGGTCGCCTGCCGCTCGCCGAAGCCGTCGCCCGCATCGAGGCCGTCTACAAGCCCTATCATGAAACGCTGAAGCGGCTTTTGACCAGAACCCATGCCCGCTTCGGCTTTGCAGTGCTGATCGACTGCCATTCGATGCCGGCAAGCATCCGCGTCGGCGACAGCGGCCTGCGGCCGGACTTCATCATCGGCGATCGTTTCGGCATCTCGGCCACCGCCGCCCTGACCGAGACGGCGATCGGCCTCTTGACCGCGATGGGCTATACGGTCGCCCACAACAAGCCGTATGCCGGCGGCTTCATCACGGAACATTATGGCCGTCCGGCGCGCCATCTGCATGCCCTGCAGATCGAGGTCAATCGCGGGCTCTACATGAATGAGCGGACGTTCGAGAAAGTCGCTGGCTTCGACGCGCTGGCCGACGATCTGACGCGATTTTCAGCGGATCTGATGGCGATGCCCGACCATCACTTCATCGACCTGCCGCTGGCCGCGGAGTGAAATAGCCGGCCCGAGGTGCAGGTGTAAAAAAAGACCGCATCGTTTGCACGATACGGTCGAAGTCTAGGGAGGAAACGCCCAAGGAGGGCATGGACAGGAAACCCTGTCCGAGGCTGAGGGTATTGTGCGGTGCACAAATGTCAAGCGATGTTCAGGCTTTTTTAATTCAGAGTGATGTGGAAATTGCCTTTCGATGACGCGGATGTGACATTTGGGCAACAAGTGTCGCCGCGAATAAATCGATAAACAGGCTTGTTTTGGCGGGAAAGTGTCGGCAGAGCCCGATTGGGCACTGGGCAATGCGGGAGAATCAATTGGACATCAGCATCGATTTCATGCGCCGCATTGCGCAGGCGGCAGCGGCCGAGACCTTGCCGCGCTTTCGCGCCCAGGGTGCCGTCGCAAACAAGGAAAAGGGCAGTTTCGACCCGGTCACGGAAGCCGACCGTGAGACCGAACGCGCCATCCGCGCACTGATATCGGCGCAGTATCCCGACCATGGCATTCTCGGCGAGGAGCATGGCAGCGAAAACACCTCCAGCCGGCATGTCTGGGTGATCGACCCGATCGACGGCACGCGCGCCTTCATTTCCGGCCTGCCAGTGTGGGGGACACTGGTCGGATTGACGGTCGACGGCGACGCGGTCGCCGGCATGATGGCGCAGCCTTTCACTGGCGAGCTGTTCTACGCCAACGCCTCGGGCTCGCACTATGAGGGGCCGGGCGGTCCGCGCAAGCTTGCGACCCGCAAGACGACAAGGCTCGATGAGGCGACGCTGTTCACCACCACGCCAGCGCTGTTCCAGGGCGAGGCGCGCACGCGCTATGACACGTTCGAGAAACAGGTCCAACTCGCCCGCTACGGCGTCGATTGCTATGCCTTCGCGATGATCGCCTCGGGGAGCGTCGACATCGTCGCCGATCCCGGCCTGAAACCCTACGACATCGTGGCGCTGATCCCAATCATCGAGAAGGCCGGCGGCGTCGTCACCACCTTCGATGGCGGACCGGCGGAAAAGGGCGGCGATGTGCTGGCGGCGGCGACGCCGGAGCTTCACGCGGCCGCCATGGCTGCCCTGCGCGGCTGATATCTCCGGGCTTTCTTCGAAGCAGTCGCTTCAGCGCGACCTGATCGAGCGCTGGAATGCCGCCGGCGTGCGTCCGTAGACCTGTCTGAACGACGCGCTGAAATGGCTGTGGCTTGAAAAGCCGAGGTCCATGCCGAGCGTGGTCAGATTGTCGTAGCGGCCGAGCAGGTCGAGCGCGCGCGCCAGCCGCAGGCGCAGATGATAGCGATAGAGCGGCATCGCCTCGACCTGCTGGAATATTTGCGTCAGATAGACCGGCGAGACTCCGACCTCAGCGGCAATCTCGGCCAGCCTCCAGCGCCGCGACAGATCCGACGCCAGCACCAGCTTGGCGCGGTCGACCAGTTTTTGCCGTCCGGGGCTGGCGCCCGCGACATGCGAGGTGCGCTCGCCGAGCGAGCGCCGCGCCAGCGTTAGCGCCAGCGTCTCGGCCTCCAGCGTTTCGGCGACATTGCAGCTCAGGCTGTGGCGCAGCAGCGCCACCAAGGCTTGCGCGCGCGGATCGATGCGCCGGTGCTGGCGGCGAAACGCCAGGACGCCACTGGCGCGCAACTGCTCCTTCGGCGCCAGTTCCCGCAATTGGCCTTCCTCGATGACGAGGTCGAGGCAGGCGTCACCGCCCTCGATGGGATGGCTGACCTGGTAAGCTTCCGCCTCATTGAAGAACAGAAGCTGATTGGCTTCCGCGACCGCATCATTGCGGCCGACATGGCGCACGAAGACGCCGCGATAGGGGAACACCAGATGCGTGGCAGACGTGCACTCCTCATCGCTCCTGTGACGGCATTCGCCGCTGCAGACGACATCCCGCACCCTGACGGTGCCGGTGTCCAGAAGGAGCTGAACCGTGAATTGCGACATGGCCGTTGCGTTTTCCCTCGCGCCGGAATGATTCCGGCATTGCGATGGGCACTCTATCCAAACGGCCTGCCCAATCCTGTCAGGAGACTTCTCGACGGACGCTTCTCAGTCCCACGAGCGACGCCTGAATTCCGAATAGGCTTCGCCGCGTGACAGACCGATGTCCTTGAGCTGTTCGTCTGTCATTTCCAGCAAGGCAAGCCGGCTTCGGCGCTTCTCCATCTGGCGGCTGATCCATCTCGCCGCCGCGCTGCATTGGACGTGCAAGGCCTGCAGGATGGTTTCGGTATGGGCTGGCGGCTGGCCAGCCAGGCGTTGTGCCGCCGCGTGATCGGTGCGCATGGCTCAATCCTCGCTCACGCCGGCCGCCGAGACGCCGGCTTCGTTCAGCGCCGTCGCGCATTCCTCGCAGCAGACCTCGACGGTCTTGCCGCCGACCTTGACGCGGATCGGGTCGGCGTCCAACTGGCAATCGCAGGCGGCGCAGGTTTTCTCGGTCATGATCTCATCTCCATGGCGTTCAATTCGACGCGTTGAGATGAGCATTTCGGCGCGAGCGCCGGCTGTCAGAATCTTTAGCGGTTTGCGCGCCGCGGGAAGCGGCTGGCCGATCATCCTGACAACGGTGTGTCAGCTATGCCGGCCTGTGAGAGGACCGCGGTGCCTGTCAGACCGTCGGATCGTCCGAGCCGGGGATGAAGGCGTCGAAGGCGGCAAGGAATTGTTCGCGGTAGAGATCGACCTCCTGCAGGATTTCGTGCTTGGAGCCGTCGATCATCAGCAGCGAGCCGAGCCTCAGGCTTCTGGCGTAGGCTTCCACCGCCCTGGTCGACACGACCTGGTCGGTGCCGGCGGCGATGATCAGCAGAGGCACCTGAATCCGGGCCTTGAAGTCGGGGTCGCTGATGGCTTCCGACGCCTTCGCCGCCGCCTGCAGCCAGCGGATCGTCGGACCGCCAAGCGCCATTCGCGGATACTCTTCGTAGATGCGCGTGTTGCGGCGGTAGCGTCGCGGATCCGACGTTACCTTGTTGGCTAGGAAAGGCAGCGTGTGTCTGGGCCGTGGACCCCAGGCGGCATAGAGCCGGCCCAGCCCCAAAGCGCAGAAAACCGAACAGATACGGCGGACTGTTCGGATCGAGACCGGCAGGTCGGGCAGGGTCAGGAACGGTGCGATCAGCACCATGCGGCGCACGCGGTTCACCATGGACGGCGCGGCAAGCAGCGCGATCACGGCCCCGGCTGAATGGGCAAGGATGTAATACGGCCCGCGGCAATCGGGCAGCACGATCTCCTCGAAAAACTGCTCCAGATCGGCCGTGTAGTCGCGGAAGGACCTGACATAGCCACGCTGGCGATCGCGGATCAGCCGGTCGGAATCTCCCTGGCCGCGCCAATCGAGGGTGGCGACGCCAAAGCCGCGGGCGGCAAGGTCGCGAATGGTTTCGAAATATTTCTCGATGCACTCATTGCGGCCGGACAGCAGCACCACGGTGCCCCGTATCGGGCGCGCGGCCGCCGGGAACAGGCCATAGCGGATCTTCTTGCGGTCGCGCGTGATGAAAAAGCCACCGGTGGCGTTTTCCGGTCGCGGATTGCCCTCGGTTTCGTGGAAAAGCGGCGTGTCGTGGAGAAGGTCCGTCATGCGGCGCTTTGTGCTCGGCGTCTTCAGGTGCCAGCCTGTCGCGGCTGGCCTCGTCAAGGTGATAGACGCCAATGCATTAAAAGCAAAGCAAATCCGGGTCGTGCCGGGATCGCAATGGGAAGGCCGGAAGCCGCCCGAGGGCGTGCTTCCGGCCTCTGTCGATCCGGGAGGAAGGGACGTTAACACCCGGTTCGGCCTCGTTGCGGCATCCCTGTAATATCCGGTGCCGCCAATCCTTGATGTTGACCTCACTCTAGCGGCGGCTGTCTGAACAGGCGCCGAAGCGCCGGTTCATCTGCCGTTCATCAAGGGGCAGGCCATTCAGTTTTTGCAGCCGGAGGAAATCTTGAAATGCATTCGAGCGCTCCCCAAATGTTGAGTGCGGTCGCCAATGTCGGGGCCGCTGGTCCTGCCGAAACGCCGCTTACGGGTTTCGCACCGGCCATACGCAAACCATGTTGCTCAACAGGAGAACACATCATGCGTCACGTTGATTTTTCCCCGCTTTACCGTTCGACCGTCGGCTTCGACCGTCTCTTCACCATGCTGGATTCGCTTGCGCAGCCCGATGGCGCGCAGACCTATCCGCCCTACAATATCGAGCGCACCGGTGAGGATTCCTACCGGATCTCCATGGCGGTTGCCGGCTTTTCGGACGAGGAAATCTCGATCGAAGCTCACCGCAACGTGCTGACCGTCAAGGGTGAGCGCAAGGACGAAGGTGACGGTGAAGGCGCCGAATTGCTCTATCGCGGCATTGCCTCCAGGGCCTTCGAGCGCCGCTTCCAGCTTGCCGACCACGTTGAAGTCGTCGGCGCCACGCTGAAGAACGGCCTGCTCTTCGTCGACCTCAAACGCAACATTCCCGAGGAACTGAAGCCGCGCAAGATCGCGATCACCTCGGCTTCGGCCAAGGCCAAGCAGATCGAGGCCAAGACCGCTGCGTAATGTAGCCCAGGAATAGAAGCGTCTCCTCCCGAGACGAAAGCGGCGCCGAAAGGCGCCGCTTTTTTGTTGTTCGGGGGCCGATTATCCGGCGATCAATTGGCCAAAGCGGTCGACTTCCTCGGCTGACGTCGCGAAGCTGGTGACGAAGCGGTAGAGCAGTTCCTCCTCGCCGATATGGCCGTCAAAGCCATGCGGCTTGTGCCAATCATAGAAGACGGCGCCCGCCGCCTGCAGTCTCTCGGCCTCGGTCTTCTTGATCACGGCGAACACCTCGTTGGCTTGCGGCAGCCAGGCCAGCTTCGCGTGGGCCGAATCCTCGATCGCCGCCGCGAGGCGGGCGGCCATGGCGTTGGCGTGGCGCGCTGTGTCGAGCCACAGGCCGTCCTTGAAATAGGCTTCGAACTGCGCCGCGACGAAGCGCGACTTCGAAAACAGCTGGGCGGCGCGCTTGCGCAGAAAGGCCAATTCCCTGGCGCGGTCGAGGTCGAACAGCACGATCGCCTCGGCGCACCAGCAACCATTCTTGGTGCCGCCGAAGGACAGGATGTCGACGCCGCGCTTCCAGGTCATTTCGGCCGGCGTCGTGTCGAGCGCGACCAGCGCATTGGCAAAGCGGGCGCCATCCATGTGCAGCGGCACGGAATGCCGTTTTGCGATGGCCGAAATCGTCTCGATCTCGTTCAGGCCGTAGATGGTGCCGACCTCGGTCGACTGGGTGATCGAAACCGCCATTGGCCGTCCCCAGTGGACGATTTCGGGCGCGAAGCGGCCAATGGTCCGCTCCAGATTGTGCGCGTCGATCTTGCCCAGTGCGCCGTCTACGGCGTGCAAGCGCGCGCCGCCGGAAAAATGCTCCGGCGCGCCGCATTCGTCCTCGATGGCATGCGATTCGCGGTGCGCGAAGGAAATGCCGCCGGGCTTGTTGAAGGTGGTCAGCGACAGCGCGTTGGCGGCGGTGCCGGTCGCCACGAAGAACACCGCGACCTCGCGTTCGAAAATCTCATTGAAGCGCTGGTAGACCGCCTGGTCGAGCGCGCCGTCGCCATAGGCGGTGGCAAAGCCGCCGGCCGCGGCCGACAGGCCGGCAACGATATTGGGATGGGCGCCTGCCCAATTGTCGGAAGCGAAGAACATGCATCTGCCTATGTCTGGGGAAGATCGGGGAAAATCAGCGCGGAGTTGAACGGTTCCACGCGCCAACCGCAAGGGCCAAGTGCCGGAAAACCGTTAAAGCCAGTCATGCCGACAAGGCAGGGATCGGCGACTGAAGCTTACGTTTTCTCTCAACTTCACGTAATTTTATGTCGCGGAAGGCTCAAGTTTTTTGTGAATCGGTCTTGTGTGCGTCGGGGAATTCTGCCATAAAAATTTAGGACAGTAGTGCTGTCTTATTTTGTCGCACAAAACAGGCTGGATTGGCGTAACATATTGGCCTCTCCGGCTGTTGCTGCGAGCGACAGGTGGACGGCCAGACTCTGGCCTGTACGATACCAGACGCGAACCATGTGGAAAGCCGCCTGGTTCGGCAAGGATTTCGCAAGACGTGCCGCAAGGATCAGGGTGAGCCAAGCGCTTGCCGAGGCAAACCAGCGCCTGAAGGGCTGGAACGGAGGACAGGACAATGACGGACATGACGCTCTCTGCGACGAACGGCCAGGCCGCGCAGACGAAAGCGGCTGCCGTCAAAAATACCTCTCGAACCGACATTGACCGAACCGATATCGGCCGAACCGGTTTTGCCCCTCGGGGCCTCTACGATCCGCGCAACGAGCATGACGCCTGCGGCGTCGGTTTCATCGTCAACATGAAGGGCGTGAAGTCGCATCAGATCGTCAAGGACGGGCTTGCCGTGCTCGAAAACCTGACGCATCGCGGCGCTGTCGGCGCCGACCCGCTGGTCGGCGACGGCGCCGGCGTGCTGGTGCAGCTTCCCGACCAGTTCTTCCGTGAGGAGATGGCGGCCCAGGGCATCGAACTGCCGCCTTCGGGCCAATATGGCGTCGGACACTGGTTCATGCCGCAGGACGCGGCGCTGCGCGCCCATATCGAGGACATCATCGCCGAATCGGCACAGTCCGAAGGACTGCCGCTCATCGGCTTCCGCGACGTGCCCGTCGACAATTCGTCGCTGTCGAAGGCGCCCGATATCGTCGCGTCCGAGCCGTTCCATCGCCAGGTCTTCATCGGCCGCACGGCCGATATTCCAGATGACGAGGAATACGAGGCCCGGCTTTATCTGCTGCGCAAGGTCATTTCGGGCCGCATCTATGCCGAGAACGACAACAAGGACATCGGCGCCTATTGCGTGTCGCTGTCGGCGCGCACCATCGTCTACAAGGGCATGTTCCTGGCCTATCAGGTCGGCGCCTATTACAAGGATCTCAAGGACCCGCGCTTCGAGACCGCGCTGATCCTCGTCCACCAGCGTTTCTCGACCAACACCTTCCCGTCATGGAAGCTGGCGCATCCCTACCGCATGGTCGCGCACAATGGCGAGATCAACACGGTGCGCGGCAACAACAACTGGATGGCGGCGCGCCAGGCCTCGGTCGATTCCGAGCTGTTCGGCAACAACATCTCGAAGCTGTGGCCGATCTCCTATGACGGCCAGTCCGACACGGCGTGCTTCGACAATGCGCTCGAATTCCTGTTCCAGGGCGGCTACAGCCTCAGCCACGCCATGATGATGCTGATCCCGGAAGCCTGGGCCGGCAACAAGCTCATGGATGCCGATCGCAAGGCTTTCTACGAATACCACGCCGCCCTGATGGAGCCGTGGGACGGGCCGGCGGCGGTCGCCTTCACCGATGGCCGCCAGATCGGCGCCACCCTCGACCGCAACGGCCTGCGCCCTGCACGCTACATCGTCACCGACGATGACCGCGTCATCATGGCTTCCGAAGCCGGCGTGCTGCCGGTAGCGGAGGAGAAGATCGTCCAGAAGTGGCGGCTGCAGCCCGGCCGCATGCTGTTGATCGACCTTGCCAAGGGACGCATCGTGCCCGACGAGGAGATCAAGTCGGAGATCGCCACCAGGCACCCCTACAAGACCTGGCTCGCCAACACGCAGCTCATCCTGGAAGACCTGAAGCCGGTCGAACCGCGCGCGCTGCGCAAGGATGTCAGCCTGCTCGATCGCCAGCAGGCGTTCGGCTACACCCAGGAAGACACCAAGCTGTTGATGTCGCCAATGGCGACCACCGGCCAGGAAGCCGTTGGTTCGATGGGCACCGACACGCCGATCTCGGCGATGTCGGACAAGTCGAAGTTGCTCTACACCTATTTCAAGCAGAACTTCGCCCAGGTCACCAACCCGCCGATCGACCCGATCCGCGAGGAGCTGGTGATGAGCCTGGTGTCCTTCATCGGGCCGCGGCCGAACATCTTCGACCTGGTCGGCAATTCGCGCCGCAAGCGGCTCGAAGTGCGCCAGCCCATCCTGACCAATGGCGATCTGGAGAAGATCCGTTCCATCGGCCACACCGAGGACCGTTTCGACACCAAGACCATCGACATCACCTATGGCTCGAATGAGGGCGCTGCCGGCATGCAGGGCGCCATCGACCGCCTGTGCGAACGCGCCGAGGCGGCGGTCGCCGGCGGCTACAACATCATCATCCTGTCCGACCGTCAGCTCGGCCCGGACCGTATCGCCATCCCGGCGCTGCTGGCGACGGCGGCGGTGCACCATCACCTGATCCGCAAGGGGCTGCGTACTTCCGTCGGCCTGGTCGTCGAATCCGGCGAGCCGCGCGAAGTGCACCATTTCTGCTGCCTTGCCGGCTACGGCGCCGAAGCGATCAACCCTTATCTCGCCTTCGATACGTTGCTCGACATGCACAAGCGCGGCGAGCTGCCGGAAGAGGTCGACGCCTACGAGGTCGTGTCGCGCTACATCAAGTCGATCGGCAAAGGCATCCTCAAGGTGATGTCCAAGATGGGCATCTCGACCTACCAGTCCTATTGCGGCGCGCAGATCTTCGACGCCATCGGGCTGAAGTCCGATTTCGTCGAGAAGTATTTCACCGGCACGGCGACGCTGATCGAAGGCGTCGGGCTGGATGAGGTCGCGGGCGAAACCGTCAGCCGCCACACGGACGGTTTCGGCAACGATCCGGTGCTGCGCAACAGCCTCGAGGTCGGCGGCGAATATCTCTTCCGCATGCGCGGCGAGGCGCATATGTGGTCGCCCGACGCGGTCGCCACCCTGCAGCATGCCGTGCGCCAGGGCTCGTGGGAGACCTTCAAGGAATATTCCGCGCAGATCGACAGCGAGACCGCCCGCGCGCAGACCATACGTGGCCTGTTCAAGATCAGGCTGGCTGAAGAGACCGGCCGCAAGAAGGTCGCGCTCGACGACGTCATGCCGGCGGCCGAGATCGTCAAGCGCTTCTCGACCGGGGCGATGTCGTTCGGTTCGATCTCCAGGGAAGCGCACACCACTTTGGCGCGCGCCATGAACCAGATCGGCGGCAAGTCGAACACCGGCGAGGGCGGCGAAGAGGCCGACCGCTATTTGCCGCTGCCCGGCGGCGGCAAGAACCCGGAACGCTCGGCGATCAAGCAGGTCGCCTCGGGACGGTTCGGCGTGACGGCCGAATATCTGGTCAATTCCGATGTCATGCAGATCAAGGTGGCGCAGGGCGCCAAGCCCGGCGAGGGCGGCCAGCTGCCCGGCCACAAGGTCGACGCGACCATCGCCAAGGTCCGGCATTCGACACCGGGCGTCGGCCTGATCTCGCCGCCGCCGCATCACGACATCTATTCGATCGAGGATCTGGCGCAGCTGATCTACGATCTGAAGAACGTCAACCCGGCGGCCGACGTGTCGGTCAAGCTGGTGTCGGAAGTCGGTGTCGGCACGGTCGCGGCCGGCGTCGCCAAGGCGCGCGCCGACCACATCACCATCTCGGGCTATGATGGCGGCACCGGCGCCTCGCCGCTGACCTCGCTCAAGCATGCCGGCAGCCCGTGGGAGATGGGCCTGGCCGAGACGCATCAGACGCTGGTGCTGAACGGCTTGCGCAGCAGAGTGGCGCTGCAGGTCGACGGCGGCTTGCGCACCGGGCGCGACGTCATCATCGGCGCGCTGCTCGGCGCCGACGAGTTCGGCTTCTCGACCGCGCCGCTGATCGCGGCCGGCTGCATCATGATGCGCAAGTGCCACCTGAACACTTGTCCGGTTGGTGTCGCCACCCAGGACCCGGTGCTGCGCAAGCGCTTCAAGGGCACGCCCGAGCATGTCATCAACTTCTTCTTCTACGTGGCGGAAGAGGTGAGGGCGCTGCTGGCCGAGATGGGCTACACCCATATCGACCAGATCATCGGCGACAGCGATCTTCTGGAAAAGCGCGACGTGATCCAGCACTGGAAGGCGCGCGGCCTCGATTTCTCGAAGATGTTCTACAAGCCCGATGCGCCGCACGAAGCGGTGCACTGGACCGAGCGGCAGAAGCACCCGATCGACGACGTCCTCGACCGCAAGCTGATCGAGCTGGCCAAGCCGGCACTGGAGGCCAAGCAACCGGTCAAGATCGAGGTCGATATCCGCAATGTCGACCGTTCCACCGGCGCAATGCTGTCGGGCGAAGTCGCCAAGCGCTTCAAGCACAAGGGGCTGCGCGAGGACACGATCCAGGTGAGACTGACCGGCACAGCCGGCCAGTCCTTCGGCGCCTTCCTGGCGCGCGGCGTCTCGTTCGAACTCGTCGGCGCCGGCAACGACTATGTCGGCAAGGGCCTGTCGGGCGGGCGCATCGTCATCCGGCCGCCGGAAGAGGCCAGGATCGTGACGGCGGACTCCATCATCGTCGGCAACACGGTGCTTTATGGCGCGACCGAGGGTGAAGCCTATTTCGCCGGTGTCGCCGGCGAGCGTTTCGCGGTGCGCAATTCGGGCGTCGCCGCCGTCGTTGAAGGCGTCGGCGACCATGGCTGCGAATACATGACCGGCGGTGTCGTCGTCGTCATCGGCAAGACCGGCCGCAACTTCGCCGCCGGCATGTCGGGCGGCGTCGCCTATGTGCTGGACGAGGCGGGCGATTTCGCCGAGCGCTGCAACATGGCGATGGTCGAACTGGAGCCGGTGCCGGAAGAAGACGACCTGATGGAAAGGCTGCTGCACCATGGCGGCGACCTCGACCACAAGGGTCGCGTCGACGTGTCCGGCGACATGACCAGCCATGACGAGGAACGCCTCTACCAGCTGATCTCGAACCATGTGCACTATACGGGTTCGGTGCGCGGCCGCGAGATCCTCGACGACTGGGCGACGTTCCGGCCGAAATTCCGCAAGATCATGCCGGTCGAATACCGCCGCGCGCTGATCGAGATGGAACGCATGCGCATGGGCGTCGCGGCCGAATAGATTTGCGAGAATTGCCGGGGAGCCCAGGCTTCCCGGCCCCCTTCATCGACAGTTTGACCTCTGGCGCAAGGTTGCCATGGCTGCCTCAAGAGGTTAACGGGTGCGGCGAAAACCGCACCATCTGGACAGCAGGAACTGGACTATGGGCAAGGTAACAGGCTTTCTCGAAATCGACCGGCAGGTGCACAAGTACCAGCCGGCCTCCGACCGAATCCGGCACTTCCGCGAGTTCACGCTGCCGATGTCGGACAAGGAGGTCGAGAAACAGGCCGCGCGCTGCATGGATTGCGGCATCCCGTTCTGTCACGGGCCGACGGGCTGTCCGATCCACAACCAGATCCCGGACTGGAACGACCTCGTCTACAACAGGGACTGGGACAACGCGATCCGCAACCTGCACTCGACCAACAATTTCCCGGAGTTCACCGGCCGCATCTGCCCCGCCCCTTGCGAGGAAGCCTGCACGCTGAACCTCGAGGACATTCCGGTCGCCATCAAGACGGTGGAACAGGCGATAGCCGACAAGGCTTACGAGACCGGCCATATCAGGCCCTATCCGCCGGAGAAGAAGACCGGCAAGCGGGTCGCCATCATCGGCTCCGGCCCTGCCGGCATGGCCGCCGCACAGCAGCTCGGTCGCGCCGGCCACGACGTCCATGTCTATGAGCGCGAGAGCCGCCCGGGCGGGCTGATGCGCTACGGCATTCCCGACTTCAAGATCGAGAAGCACTATATCGACCGGCGCATCGAACAGATGCGGGGCGAGGGCGTGACCTTCCATTGCGGCGTCAATGTCGGTGTCGACAAGCCCGTCGCCGAACTGCTCGCCGAACATGATGCGGTGCTCTATTGCGGCGGCTCGGAAACACCGCGTGCGGCCAACATTCCGGGCGACGATCTCGGCGGTGTGCATGATGCCATGCCCTATCTGGTGCAACAGAACCGCCGCGTCGGGGGCGAGCCGATCCAGTCGGTGGCGTGGCCGTCGCACCCGATCATCGCCGGCGGGCAGCATGTCGTCGTCGTCGGCGGCGGCGATACCGCCTCCGACTGCGTCGGCACCGCCTTCCGCCAGGGCGCGGTGCGCGTCACCCAGCTCGACATCCGCCCGCAGCCGCCCGAGAAGGAAGACAAGCTCGCGGTCTGGCCCTACTGGGCGACCAAGATGCGCACCTCGTCCTCGCAGGCCGAGGGTGCGGAGCGCGAATTCCAGGTGGCGACGCTCGAGTTCATCGGCGAGGACGGCCAACTGACCGGCGTCAAATGCTGCGAGGTCGACGACAAGCGCAGGCCGATCGCCGGCACCGAATTCGTCATCCGCGCCGATCTCGCCTTCATCGCCATCGGCTTTGCCGGACCGGCGATGGTGGGCGTGGCGAAGGAACTCGAGGGCGAGATGAAGATCGTCACCGACAGCCGCCGCTCGCGGAATGTCGAGGCCAATGACCGCGACTACAAGACCAGCGTCGACCGGCTCTACGCGGCGGGCGACGTGCGCCGTGGCCAGTCGCTGGTCGTCTGGGCGATCCGCGAAGGACGCCAGGCGGCGCGCTCGATCGATGAAGCGCTGATGGGGACGAGCGTATTGCCCCGCTGAGTTGCGAGACGATCTCAAGAGTCCTGCGTAATTAAGGGGTGATCGCCGTCGTCGTGTCGGTCGCCGCGGCTGTCGCCGGCGGCTCTGCCTTCGGCGGCCAGGAGAAATCGTCGGCGCGGCCGGGCGCGGCCTCCGGCGCCTTGCCTTCGATCACCAGTCGCTCCCCGGGAAGAGCCGGATTGGCGTTTGCCGGCGGGGCGGCGCCGAGCAGCTCGGTGCCGCCGTCGAGCGCCGGGTCGCTGAGCAGCATGGGTGCGGTGCGGTCGATGACAATGGGTGCCGCGGCCGGCGCCGGTGCCTCGACGGGCGCGCCGGCCGGTGCCGTCGCCGGGGCCACGCTGCCGGGCGCGGCGAGGCCCAGGATCTTGGCCAGCGGCTTTTCGGTGTAGAAGGCGAGCTTGCGCTTGCCGGCCTTGGAGACGTTGATGCCGTCATCGGCCCGCAGCCGCACCGGCTGGCCGTTCATGTCGGGGCCGTTGGTGACGAAGGCGCCGTTCTCGTCGACGAAACCATCCCAGACATCGACGAATTCGCCGCCATGGTTTTCGGCGGCCTGATGGTAAATGTCGTTGAAGGCCAGCATGTCGGAGGTCATCTTCGGCACCCGGAAGGCCGGCATGCCGACCCACAGGAAAGGCACCTTGGCGGTGGCAATGGCCTTGCCGAGTTCGTCGGTGCGGCGCTCGTATTCCTTGGTCCAGTTCTCGGAACGGGGCTGCTCGCGCACGTCCCCCACCTTCATCTGCTGGCGGTCGTTGGAGCCCAGCATGACGACCACCGCGGCCGGTTTCTCGGTCTCGATCAGCGATTTGATCTGTTCGGGCCAGTTGTAGAAATCATCGCGCACGAAGCCCGACGAGCCATTGCTGCGCACGACGATCCTGACGCTTGGATTGTCGGCGAAGGCGGTGTCCAGGCCCTCGGCAAGACCTGTCGCCATGAAGTCGCCGACCACCAGCACGGTGCGGGCGTCCGGCGCCTTTTCGACCGCGGGGGTTTCAGGCTCCGCGGGCGGACGCGGGGCGCGCTTTTTCGCCTTGGCCTTCGGTCTTGCCTTCTGGATGTCGAGCGGCGGCTCGACCCGCTCGCTGCGGCGCGGAAACAGAAGGTCACGCAACGACCATCCACGATCTTGCTGCGGCTGCTCCTGCGCCATGGCCGGCACATGGAAGGCGCCGGCGGCGCCGATCGCCAACAAGATGATCGCCAGAAAAAGGATCGGCGTGCGACGAGCAAGGATCGCGATACGCGCGGCCGAAACCAATCACTCCTCCATCCCCTTGCGCCTGGTCCGGCAAACCGGAGCCGGTTTTGCGGCCGGGCGCAAGTTCAAAGTGCCATGGCGCCTGGATATGCGCGCCCAAAATACGCGCGGCGCCGTGGCCGGCTCTATTTTTGCCTGAGCCATTTGAGCACTTCCATGCTCGGGTAGCCGTCCTGGCTTAAGCCGACCTTTGCCTGATAGGCCATGATGGCGGTCTTGGAGCCGTCACCGATCTTGCCGTCGAACTTGCCGTCGTAAAGCCCGTGCTGCGAAAGCCGCTTCTGCAGCTCCTGCCGTTCCTCGAAGGTGAGCTTGGTGAAGGGCCGCTTCCAGTCCTGGACAAGGCCGTTGCCACCGGCGATCTCGTCGGCAAGAAGGCCAACGGCCAGGGCATATTTGTCGGCGTTGTTGTAGGCCTTGATGACCGAGAAATTCCGGATCATCAGGAAGGCTGGCCCGCCACGGCCGTCAGGCACTTTCAGCGTCGCCTTGTCGGTGAGGTTCTTGAACGGCTTGCCGCTGGCCCTGACGACGCCAAGGGCCTGCCATTGCGCCAGCGACTTCGCTCCGCCCGGCAGCTTGCCGGCCGGTATGGTGACTTCGTAGCCCCAGGTCTTGCCGGCCTGCCAGCCATTCTTCTTCAACAGATTGGCTGATGTCGCCAGCGCATCGGGGATGGAATTCCAGATGTCGCGCTTGCCGTTGCCGTCCATGTCGACGGCATAGTGCTGGTAGCTGGTGGGGATGAACTGGGTCTGGCCCATGGCGCCGGCCCAGGAGCCCATCAGATGGCTTTCATCGATGTCGCCGGTCTGCAGGATCTTCAGGGCTGCGACCAGCTGGGTGCCGGCATATTTCGACCGCTTCGGATCGCCATAGCCCAGCGTCGCCAGCGACCGGATGACGTTGCGCATGATGTCGTCGCGCTTGAGGATCTCGCCATAGTTAGATTCCATCGACCAGATAGCGAGCAGAATGTAGCGGTCGACGCCGAACCGCGCCTCGATCCTGTCAAGCCACGGCTTCCACTTCTTCGCCATCTGCTGCCCGACGGCGACGGACTGGTCGTGGACGCGGTTGTCGAAATAGTCCCAGGCGGGTGCCGTGAATTCGGGCTGTGTGCGTGCCTTCTCCAGCACCACCGGATCAGGGTCCTTGATGTCCCGGAAAGCCTGGTCGTAGACAGCGCCGGAAACGCCGCCGGCCACGGCGGTGGCGCGGAAGCCGGCGACCCATTGGCGGAAACCGGCGTCGGCGAAAGCGGGTCCGGCAGGCATCAACAGAGCGAGCGAGAGGCTGGCGGCCGTCATGACGCTGGTGAAACGTTTTGCGGCATTGCGAACGGACATGTTTTCCTCCTTCTCTGTCTCAGGAAAGACCATTCATCGCCGAACCGGGTTAGGAATTAGTTTACCATAGGTGTCTCCTGGAACGAAAAGACACCTCGATGCTTTAACCGGTGGAAATTTCCCTCACCCGCTCCCACTAATCTTCAATTCCGGCGTGAAAATGTCGCGGGACAGGGATTGCGAAGCCGGCCAGCAAACGGATAATTGAAAGCATGAAGAGAGTTCGCAAGGCAGTTTTCCCGGTCGCCGGTCTCGGCACGCGGTTCCTCCCGGCCACCAAGGCTGTTCCCAAGGAAATGCTGACCGTCGTCGACCGGCCGGTCATCCAGTATGTGGTGGACGAGGCGCGCGAGGCGGGCATCGAGCATTTCATCTTCGTGACCGGCCGCAACAAGGCGGTCATCGAGGACCATTTCGATATCCAGTTCGAGCTCTATGACACGCTCGCCCAGCGCGGCAAGGACGAGCAGCTTGCCCGCCTGCAGCGGTTGCAGCCGGCGCCGGGGCAGACCAGCTTCACGCGCCAGCAGGTGCCGATGGGACTCGGCCATGCCGTCTGGTGCGCGCGCGAACTGGTCGGTGACGAGCCGTTCGCGCTGCTCTTGCCCGACATGATCATGCAGTCGGAAAAGAGCTGCATGAAATCGATGGTCGAGCTCTACGAGGAAACCGGCAACAACATCATTGCCGTGCAGGAATGCGATCCGGCGGAGGCTCACAAATACGGCATTGTCGGCCGTGGCGAGGATACGCATCACGGCTTCCGTATCACCGAGATGGTGGAGAAGCCGAAGACAGGCACGGCGCCGTCCAATCTCTACATCAATGGCCGCTACATCCTGCAGCCCGAGATATTCAACATCCTCGAGGACCAGGAAAAGGGCGCCGGCAACGAAATCCAGCTCACCGATGCGATGCTGAAGCTGGAAAAGCAGCAGGCCTTCTACGGCTATCACTATCAGGGCCGCACCTTCGACTGCGGATCGCCGGAGGGTTTTGTCGAGGCCAATGTCGCCTTCGCGCTGTGGCGCAGCGATATGAAGGAGAACATGGCCGGCGTCATCCGCACGCTTCTCGACGAGATGACGCCATCGGATCGGCGAGTCGCGGTATCTTAACTGGATGGGTCATGCCAGCGCGAGCTGCTGACCGCCCCTGCGCAGGCGTGTTTCAGCGCTGCACCTTCAGGCCGAGGTAGATGCTGTTGGCGGTGTAGTCGCGGCCGGGCAGGTTGCTGGTCAGCTTTTCGGTTCTGACCCGGCCGGTGAGGCCGGCATAGCGGTTCAGCCACCAGGTCAGCCCGGTCTCGGCGCTCAGGATCCTGTCATGGCCGTCGATGCCGACATAGTCGCGCCAGTCGAGCCCCAGAGCCGCATTCGCGGTAAGGTTGGCACGGATCTGCCGTTCGGCCGTCAAGCGGCCGGAATAGAGGATATCGCCGCTTTCACCCGCCGTCGTGGTGGTCTCGACGGTGGTCTTGCCGGTCAGGCCGATCGTGGTTCCGCGTTCCGGCGACCATTTGAGATCGGCGTTGACGGTGGCGCCCGAAATCGCCTCCAGGCTCTTGTCGTCGATCGCTTCCCTCAGCCAGCCGGCGGAGAACTCGCCGGAGAGCTTCTCGCCCATATCGAGTTGCAGACCGGCGCGGGCGCCGAGCCGGGTCGAGGACCGCTCGAAGCCTTCATTGTCGATGCGTTGATCGTAGGCCCGGCGGCCGACCTCGATTTCGCTGAACGGGGTGAGGACCGGGGAGATTTCGTAGCCGGTGCGCAGGGTCGCCGTATAGAGCGTGTTGTCCTGATCCTTCTGTGACAGCGTGGTGCCGTCCGAAAGCTCGGCGTCGCCGTAGAAGTCGTGCGAGACCGCGCCGGTCAACGTGTACTGCATCTTGCCGAAGGCCTTTTCGACGCCAAGGCTGCCGTCGATGGTCTGCCGTAGCGGCTGGGTGCTGACGCCGGCAATGGCGTTGGGCGAGGACGCCGTTTCAGGCACGGCCTCATAGCCGAGCTTGGCTATGGCGCGCAGCTCGTTGTCGAGGTCGATATTGAGCTGGCCTTCGATGCGGCCCTGCGCATCGTGAACCCGGTAGCCCGACACCGTCTCGCGGAACAGGCCGTAGCCGTCGATGGTGGCGGCGTTTTCGCGCCAGTCGGAGACGGCGGTAAAGCGCAACGCCGTCTCCGACAGCAGCGCCGAGGTGCCGGCACTGCTCGAATCGCCGTTCGTGGTGGCGGTCATGCCCTGTTCGATCGACGGGCGGATGACGAAGGAACCCCATTTGACGCCGGTGGGCTGGAACGGATCCTCCTCGGCCTTCTTGTTCTGGCCTTCGATGGCGGCGGTGCGTTCGGCGCCGGGGTCGAGCTTCTGCCTGTCGGCGCTGTCGACGGTGAGGGCACGGCGGTTGGCCGCTTCCTGGTCCGCGCCGTCGGTATCGTCGGTCGCGGCCTGAGTGGTGTCCGTGGTCGCGGTGGTCGCTTTCTTCTTTTTCTTCGACTTGCCGGTTGCCCTGCGGTCCGTCTTGGTCTTGTCCTGGTCCGCAGCATTCTGGCCGGCGCTCGACGGACGGCGACGAGGCTTGGGCGGCGTCGGATTGTCGGTGGCCGTGTCGTCGGTCGCCTGCGGCGGATCGAAAATGCTGCCGGTGGCGGCATCGGTGTTCGTGTCGTCAGGGACAGCGCCGGCACTGGCCGGCAAATAGGTGCGCGGCGGCGCATCGTCCTGCGCAGAGTTGGCCGACTGCTGCTGGCGCTGGGTGGCAAGGGCGAGCTGCTTTGCCTTGCGCTGCTGGTCGGACAGGATCGCCGATTCGGACACCTCGCCGCGCAGCTCGGTTTCCTGGGCATGAAGCTGCCCCGGGCGCAACAAGGCAAACATGCTGGTCGCCAGCAACAAGGCGCAGACCGCCTTGCCCTGTCGTCCTCTTGATTTCTCTGGCTGGGCCCCGGACATCGCCACCACTGCTTGCGCGGCGCTGTGCGCGCCATACTTACCGAACCGTAAATGGGGATGGTTAACGGAGGGTTGAGGCGGCGATCGTTCGACCGGTTAAAGTGCCGCTGTTTGCCGATCCCGTGACCTGTCCGAAGCCACCGCCGCCTGGGCGCCAGCGGCATTTCTGTTGGACAGGCGGGCGGCAACGCGCTAATCGCATCATCCATGCATGCGAGATCCCTCGATAAGAAGCCCCTGGACAGGCAAGCGTCGATCGATTCGGCACTGAGAACGGTGGCGACCGAGCAGGCCGGCATCGCCGCCCTTGCCGAGGCGCTCGAGAACGGGCTGGCCGCGCCTTTCGCGCAGGCCGTCGGCATGATTTCGAAGATCGAAGGCCGGCTGATCGTCACCGGCGTCGGCAAAAGCGGCCATATCGGCTCGAAGATCGCGGCGACGCTGGCTTCGACCGGCACGCCGGCCTTCTTCGTCCATCCCGTCGAGGCCAACCATGGCGATCTCGGCATGATCGCCAAGGACGACGCCATCATTGCCATCTCATGGTCGGGCGAAAGCAAGGAACTGCTCGGCATCGTCGCTTATTCCAGGCGTTTTTCCATTCCGCTCATCGCCGTCACGTCAGGCGAGACATCGGCGCTGGCGCGCGCCGCCGACGTCGTGCTGCTTTTGCCGCGCACCCCGGAGGCCTGTCCGCACGGGCTGGCGCCGACGACGTCGACGCTGCTGCAGCTGGTCATCGGCGACGCCCTGGCGATCGCGCTGCTCGAGGCGCGGGGTTTCACGCCAGACCATTTCCGCACCTTCCATCCCGGTGGCCAGCTCGGCGCCAATCTGACCATGGTCTCCGAGATCATGCGGGTCGGCGACCAGATGCCGCTGGCTGTGCTCGGCACCAAGATGCCGGAAGCGGTAATGACGCTGTCGCAGAAGAAGGTCGGCTGCGTGCTGATCGTCGACGCCAATGGCGAACTGGCGGGGATCATCACCGACGGCGATGTCGCACGCAACCTGCACCGCAATTTGGCCGACGTCATCGTCGACGAGGTGATGACCCGCACGCCCAAGACGGTCGACCCGCAGACGCTGGCCGGCACGGCGATCGCGCTGCTCAACGAGCACAATATCGGCGCGCTGGTGGTGACCAGGAACAACATGCCGCTGGGCGTGGTGCATTTCCACGACCTGCTGCGCATCGGCGCTGCCTAGGCATGCCGATATTCAGGTGAGGCCGGTTGCAAACGGCTGATACCTGCGCTTCCGGCCTTCGCCGGCCGAAGCACTCAAGAGGGATCGTCGCTACTAAGGCTACGGCCGGGTTAGGCAGGTGCTCAAGTACTTAAGTACGCTCCGCTCCGGTTCCCGTAACCCGCCTTGTTTGGTCGCTTCGCGCCCGTCTTCGACTCCGGCTCCGCCTGTCCTGGATCTCAACACATCTTTCGCACCGGCGCCGTCTGGAAACTCAGACGCGCTCCACCGTCAGTTCCAGGTCCGTGTCGGCGGCACTTGTCACGCGCACCTGCGTGCCGGCGGGCAGGTCCGGGCCGGAGACGCGCCATAGCGTGTCGCCGAGCTTGATGCGGCCGCGGCCGTCCTTGATCGGCTCGGCAAGCGTCGCCATGCGGCCGACCATCTGGGCGCCGCGCCGGTTGAGCAGCGGCTGGTCGGTCGGCTGGTCGCGTCCGCCCATGAGTTTCTTGCCGACGAAGGCTGAAGCCAGCGACAACGCCAGGAAGGCGAGGACCTGGACCTGCCAGCTCCAGATCGCCGCATCCCAGATCAGGAGCGACACCGCGCCGATGATGAGCGCGGCGATGCCGATCCACAGCATGAAGAAGCCCGGCGCGATGACCTCCACCACCAGCAGCACGAAGCCCAGAACCATCCAGTTCCACGGACCGAGTTCGGAAATGATGCGATCGAACATGGGAGTGAGCTCCTGCGGACTCAGTTGTCGCTCGGGCGCACAACTGGCGGGCGCGCGGCCTGCCTTTGAGCGCCGGTCGTGCCCTCGCTGCGGAAGACTTCCTTGGCGATCTCGCCGATGCCGCCGAGCGAGCCGATCAGCGACGACGCCTCGAAAGGCATCAGCACGATCTTGCTGTTGGTGGCCGTGCCGATCTTGCCCAGCGCCTCGGTGTATTTCTGCGCGACGAAGTAGTTCAGCGCCTGCACGTCGCCCTTGGAAATCGCTTCCGACACCACCTGGGTGGCGCGGGCCTCGGCCTCGGCCGAGCGCTCGCGCGCCTCGGCGTCGCGGAAGGCGGCCTCCTTGCGACCCTCGGCCTCGAGGATCTGCGACTGCTTGAGACCTTCGGCGGCCAGGATCTGGGCGCGTTTGTTACGTTCGGCGGTCATCTGGCGACCCATCGATTCGATGAGGTTGGCCGGCGGGTTGATGTCCTTGATCTCGACGCGGGTGATCTTGATGCCCCACGGATGCGCCGCCTCGTCGACGACGCGCAGCAGGCGCTCGTTGATGGCGTCGCGGTTGGACAACAGCTCGTCGAGGTCCATCGAGCCCATGACGGTACGGATGTTGGTCATCGTCAGGTTGAGGATGGCGTTCTGCAGGCCGGCAACCTGGTAGGCGGCCTGCGCCGCATTGAGGATCTGGTAGAAGGCGATGCCGTCGACACCGACGATGGCGTTGTCGCGGGTGATGATTTCCTGGCTCGGAACGTCGAGCACCTGCTCCATCATGTTCATCTTGGCGCCGATGCGGTCGACGAACGGCGTGATGATGTTGAGGCCGGGGCTCAGTGTCTTGGTGTAACGACCAAAACGTTCGACCGTATAGTTGTAGCCTTGGGGAACTGTCTTGATGCCTTTGAACAGCACCAGCACGACAAGCGCGACAAGAACAACGACCGCAATATCGAAACCACTGAAATCCATTTGGCTCTCCCTCAGAAGCGGGCCGCGAGAGCCATTCCCGCGCAGCCGACTTCACCAAAGACTTAAGTGTGTTTCAGGAACGTTACAATCAGGTGATGAAGGATTGTTTGTTGCTCTGCACTCAGCGGTTGAAGGCGAAGAGCTCCGCATCGATGTCGGTCATCCCTTTGATCGAAGCCGAAATAATTTCGGAAGCGATGCGCGAGAAGGTGATGCCGTTGCCGCCGTAACCCATGACTGCATGGATGCGCGGATGCCGGGGGACGGCGCCGATATAGGGCAGGCCGGTGCTGGTTGTGCCGAACGAGCCGGTCCAGGCGAATTCGGGCCTGACGTCGAGACGGGGGAACAGCCGGCCCAGCTTGTCGGCAATGCGGGCACTCTTGTCGGCGATCAGTCCGTCGCGCCGCGTCTCGTCGACAAAATCCTCGTCCTCGCCGCCGCAGATGACCCTGCCGTCGGCCGTAGAGCGCATGTAGAGATACGGATCCGACGCCTCCCAGATGAACGACGGACCCGGCCAGAGTTTTCGCGGCTGCGGGCGTGTCGCGATCGCCCAGGTCGAGATGATCCGGTGGGCGGCCGCCGGCACGATGTCGACCAGTTCGTAGCCGGTGGCCAGGACAACATGCCGTGCGGTGATGGTCGGGCCGTCCTTTGTCGTCACGACCACCTCATCGGCATTGTCCTCGATCGCCGTCGCTTCGGCGGGAGCGTAAAGCCGTGCCTTGCGCTCCAGCGCCTTGAGCAGCAAGCCGGCCGTCAGCTTGCGCGGGTCGAGCGCGATGTTGCCATGGCTGAGGATGGCGCCGCCGCGGTCTATGCCGAATGTCTGCGCCAGCGGCTGCGGCGTCAGATAGGCGGCCGCAATGCCCGCATGTCGCCGCGCTTCGGCTTCCTCACGCAGTTCCGACGGTCCGAGCAGCGTGCCGGCCAGATAGAGCGACGGGGCGCGGCGCAGGCGACAGTCGATTGCGAGATATTCGATGCGGCCGGCCAGGTTGGAAACGGCGAGCCGCGAGCGGCGCCAGGCCTGTTGTGCCTTGATCCTGCCGATCATCTCCGAGAGCACGGAAAGCGGTTGGTCGATTTCGAACTGGACCAGCGCCGTGGTCGCCGCGGTCGAGCCTTTCAGCGGACCACGCCGGTCGATGCAGATTAGCTGATGACCGTCCGCCGTCAGCGCCTCGGCCGTCATGGCGCCGCTGATGCCCATGCCGATGATCAGGACGTCGGTCTTGACGTCGCGGGTCAACCTGTCCGTCGGCACGGCAGGTGCCCGATAGGCGGACCAGACGGGCCGGCCAGTTCTGAGGTCGAGTTTGCGGGGCATCGAATTCTCCGGAGGAACTGCTCAACGCTCCGGAGTGGCCCTTGTTCCGGTGTCAGAGCGGCGAGCCGCTCCAACTCTCTGGTTGACGAAATTCCCAAGGGAAAGCGCTATGCGCTTTTCCCGGGAAAACCGTTTCACACTTTTCCTGGAATTTCTCCTAGACCCAGCCGGACAGTTCGCGTCGCACCATCGCCTCGATCACCGCCATGCCTTCGACGCTGTCGTTGAGGCAAGGGATGTGAGCGAAGTTCTTGCCGCCGGCATGATGGAAGGTCTCGGCCGCTTCCCGGCCGATTTCGTCCAGCGTCTCGATGCAGTCGACGGAAAAGCCGGGATTGACGATGGCGATGGATTTGACGCCGTCCTTGCCGAGTTTCTCCACCGTCTTGTCGGTGTAGGGCTGCAGCCATTCCTGGGCGCCGAAGCGGGACTGGAAGGTGGTGATCAGCTTCTTCTCGTCCCAGCCGAGCCTGTCGCTCAACAGCCGGGTCGTCTTGAGACAGTGGCAATGGTAGGGATCGCCTTTTTCGAAATAAGGTCTTGGGATGCCGTGGTATGAGGCGATGACCACTTCAGGCTCGAAATCCAGCGTCGCGATATTCTGCTCGATCGAACGCGCCAGCGCCTCGATATAGACGGGCTCGTCATAGTAAGGCGGCACGCTGCGGATGGCAGGGGCCGCGCGCATCTTCATCAAGGCGCGAAACAGCTGATCATTGGCGGTGGCCGTCGTCGTCGCGGAGTATTGCGGGTAGAGCGGAAACGAAAGAATACGATCGCAGCCCTGCGCGACCAGCCTTTCGGCGACACTCGCGGTCGAAGGATTGCCGTAGCGCATCGCCCAGTCGACGACGACATCGGGCAGGTCGCGCAACGCCTCGGCCAGCTTTTCGCCCTGCGCGCGGGTGTAGGTGCGCAGCGGCGACTCGTTCTTTTCCTGGTTCCATATCCGGGCATAGTTGGCGCCGGACTTCTTCGGCCGCGATGTAAGCACCAGGCCGTAGAGGATCGGATACCAGATCGCCCTGTTGAGTTCGATGACGCGCGGATCGGACAGGAATTCCCTGAGATACCGCCACATCGGCTTGAAGTCGGTGCCGTCAGGCGTGCCGAGATTGATCAGCATGACACCGATCTTGCCGGTCTTGACCGGCGGATGCCCGGCCGGCAGTGGGCCGAGGGCCTTCGCGGCTTTGGGATCGACAGCGGTTGTGAACGTCATAGCGGTCCTCCAGGAGGCGCGAACCTAATCATCCTGCACGGGCTTTCAATGCCGCGTCTGGCCGCACCTTAACGCGTGTCCAGCTGAAAACAGAACACCCGCCCGGTTTCCCAGGCGGGTGTTGGATGGAAGAGGCGAAGTGAGGTTACTTCGCCGGGATGGTCAGCGTCGCGCCGGGCATCAGCCGATGCGGCCTTTGACCCTTGTTGGCCTCGTAGATGAGGTTCCACTTGGTGGCGTCGCCATAGGCCTTCTTGGCCAGATCCCAATAGGTGTCGCCGGTAACGATGACATGGCTGCCCGTTGCTGGTGCGGCTTCAGCGGGCTTTGCCGGCTTTGCCGGCTCGGCTGGTGCAGGTGCCGGAGCAGCGGGAGCCGGCGGGGCCGGTGGCGCAGGTGCATTCTCCGTCGATACGGCCGGCGGCGTGTTGGCGATATCGCCTGAGTTCGCGGGCAGTTCAGGCATTGCCGGTGCCGCTTCCGCGGGCTTTGCCGGTTCAGCCGGTTTCGCGGCCTCGGCCGGTTTGGCAGGTTCCGCCGGCGCGGGGGCCGGAGTTGCCTCGGCTGGCTTTGCCGGCTCTGCAGGCTTGGCTGGTTCCGCCGCCGGGGCCGCCGCGACGGTCGCGGCGATCTCGGTGATGCGGCCGTCGAGCTTGGGCGTGTAGGGCCGGTGGGCGCCGAGATAGTCGGCCACGACCTGTTCGAGACCGGGGCCGTAGTCGTAGGCGTTCTTGGCCTTTTCGGCGAAGACCTTGTAGCCGTCGCCGCCCTGGCGCACGTAATTGTTGGTGGCGACGAGATAGTCCTTGTCGGGCTTGATCGGCGTCCAGGCGCCGTTCTCCATGACCTCGACGGATTTGACGCGGCCGGCATTGGGCGCGACCGATTTGTCGAAGGCGTATTTGAGGCCCGCCACCTGCGGGAAGCGCCCGGCGCCGTCCTCGATCTGGCTGAGGCCGCTTTCGAGGCCGGCGACCAGGTCCTTGCCCGAAATCTGGAAGGTCGCCAGCGTGTTCTGGAACGGCAGCACGGTCAGCACTTCACCCATGGTGACGGTGCCCTTGTCGATCGAGGCGCGCAGGCCGCCGCCATTGGAGATGACGATCTCGACGCCCTGTCCCTTGACCCGGTCGAGTATGGCATCGGAGACGAGGTTGCCCATCGCGCATTCCTTGGCGCGGCAATTCTCGCGGCTGCCGTCGATGACGTCGGTGGTCTCGGCCACTTCCTTGTTCTTCAAAGCCTCGATCGGCGCGCCGAGTTCCTTGATGCGGGCGAGCACAGCGGGATCGGGTGTGATCGACTTGTCGAGAAAGATCGGGTCGCCGCTGGCCGATTTGACGACGCCATTGTCGTCGAACACCACCTTGAACTCGCCGAGATATTTCGAATAGGAGGCCGCCTGCACCACCGGCACCTTGTAGCCGTCCGGGTTGTCGACCATCGTCGGGTAGGGGCCTGCCGCCTTCGGATCGGTGTTCGACAAGAGCGTATGGCTGTGGCCGCCGACAACCACGTCGATGCCCGGGATCTTGGCAATGATGTCGCGTTCCCTGTTATAGCCGATATGGGTCACGGCGATGATCTTGTTGACGCCTTGCGCCTTGAGCTTCTCGACCTCGGCGGTGATCGATTTGACGTCGTCTGCAATGGCGATGTTGGGACCGGGCGAGGCGAGTTCGGGCGTATCGTTGGTGACGGCGCCGACAATGCCGATCTTCTGCCCGCCGACATCCACGACGATCGACGGCTTGATCTTGCCGGCCGCGCCGGACTTGTCGTTGGGCACGACATTGGCACTGACGATCGGGAACATCGCCTTGTCGAGGTAAGGCACCAGCGCGCTCTCGCCATCGTCGAATTCATGGTTGCCGAGCGTCACCGCGTCGGGTTTCATCTGATTGAGGAATTCCTCCTCCACGGTGCCCTTGTAGGTGGTGTAGAACAGCGATCCCTGGAAACTGTCACCCGCATTGAGCAGCAGCACGTTCTGGCCTTCGAGCTTCTTGCGCTCCTGGGCGATCGCCGTGATCAACCGGCCGGCGCCGCCGATGCATTCGCCCTTGGTCTCCTCGTCGGCCGAACAGGTCGACTCATATTTGTTGTTGCCTTCGATGCGGCTGTGCCAGTCATTGAAATGCAAAATGTTCAATGTGTAGTCGGCAAAGGATGCGCCGGCCGACAGGCCAAGCGTCGATGCGGACAGGGCGGCAATGGCGGCAAGCTTCTTCATCTTCGTCTCCCGGTAGGCTGATCAGAGGCGTTTAGCGCCCTTGCTTGACTGGGGTATAACAGCCAGCGTTTTGACCATGTTCCCATCGCGTTTCGGCTGACGCAAGCGGAAATGCCGCCACTCTTTGCAGGCGCAAAAAAGGACGGCGGCCAATCGGCCGCCATCCTCGATGAGTCCAGCGTTCGCTCGTTCAGACGCGTCGCGTCAGCACGAAGTTCTGGCCGGACGAGCTGGTGCAGTTCAGCTGGCTGGTGGAGATCAGCAGGCAGTTGAAGCTGACCGGCGTCTGGCGGATCAGCGACGTCCCGTTGATCTCGACCGATGTGGCTCCGGTCATCGTGTAGCTGCCATCGGACAGCTTCTGGCCGGTGTCGGTGGCGACGGTCGTGAACTTGCCGCCGGTGAAGGTCGACAGGCCGGTGCCCTTTGCATCAATCCAGGAACCCTCGACGCCTTTCGGCGTGGCCGCCATCGGCGGTGCCTCGGGACCGCCTGTGGTGCAGGCGGCGAGGATCATGGCAAAGGAACCCGCCACGCCCATCGAAAGAACTTTGCGCGCAATAGTCATCTTAAATCCTCTCCAAACGCATCGGCCCAAAAATCGGTTTCGATTTTGAGAGGCACGATGCGAACGTCCAAAGTGCTGGAACGGGCGTGCGTCCCGCAAGACGTGCGCTGCCCCAGGCCGCATCTCTTCAATCGCCCGATTTCCGGGCGATTGCAAGGCAATGGCGCATGGTGCGCAGGATGCTATCGGACGAGGATGTTGCGGAATTGCCACGGATCGCTGCGGTCGAGGTCCTCCGGGAAGAGGCCCGGGCGTCGGTCGAGCGGCGTCCAGTCGGTGTAATGGCCTTCGACCGGTCCGAGATAGGGCGACTGGACTTCCAGGCAGCGCTTGTAGTCCATCTCGTCGGCCTCGACGATGCCGGCATCGGGATTTTCCAATGCCCAGACCATGCCGGCCAGAACCGCCGAGGTGACCTGAAGGCCGGTGGCGTTCTGATAGGGCGCCAGCTTGCGCGCCTCGCCCAGCGACAGGTGCGAGCCAAACCAGTAGGCGTTCTTGTCGTGGCCGTAGAGCAGGACACCGAGTTCGTCGACGCCGTCGACCAGTTCGTTCTCGTCGAGCACGTGGTGCACCGGCTGAGGCTTGCCGGCGGCACCGAACATCTCGTCCAGCGACAGGATCGCATCGTTGCAGGGATGGTAGGCGTAATGGCAGGTCGGCCGGTACTGCACCTTGCCCTTCTTCGAGCGAACGGTGAAGAAGTCGGCGATCGAGATCGACTCGTTATGCGTCACCAGCAGGCCGTATTGCGCTCCCGGCGTCGGGCACCACGAGCGAACGCGCGTGTTGGCGCCGGGCTGCTCCAGGTAGATCGCGGCCTTGGAGCCGTGCTTGTGCTTCTTGGCGTTCTTCGGCATCCACTTCTCATGCGTGCCCCAGCCGAGTTCGGCCGGCTGCAAGCCCTCGGAGATGAAGCCCTCGACCGACCAGGTGTTCCAGAACACATCCATCGGCTTCGGCTTCTTGGTGCGCTGGGTGTCGCGCTCGGCGATGTGGATGCCCTTGACGCCGGCCTTTTTCATCAGCTTGGCCCAGCCCTCGCGGTCTTCCTGCGCCGGCTCCGAGAACTCAAGGCCAAGATCGGTGGCGAGGTTGACCAGCGCCTGCTTGACGAACCACGAGACCATACCGGGATTGGCGCCGCAGGTGGAGACGGCGGTGGCGCCGCCGGGCTTGTCGCGCTTTTCCTTGATCATCGCCTCGCGCAGCGCATAGTTGGTGCGGCTGGCATTGTCGGCCTTGGCGTCGAAATAGAAGCCGAGCCACGGCTCGACGACGGTGTCGATGTAAAGCACGCCGAGCTTGCGGCAGAGACGCATCAGATCGACCGAGCCCGTGTCGACCGACAGGTTGACGCAAAAGCCCTGGCCGCCGCCATTGGTCAAGAGCGGCGTCAGAAGCTTCTTGTAGTTCTTCTCGGTCACCGCTTCCTGGACGAAGGCGATGCCGCGCTCGTCGAGCAGCGTGCGGTCGGTGTCGCGTGGGTCGAGGACCGTCATGCGCGACTTGTCGAACTTGAAATGGCGTTCAATGAGCGGCAGCGTCCCCCGTCCGATCGAGCCGAAGCCGATCATCACCACCGGGCCGGTGATCTCACCGTAAACGGGCCAGTTTTCATTCGCCATTTTATCGAGCACTCCTTCAGGCACATGCAAAAGCCGGGCAAACACCCGCAAAACCCGGGCATTTTCACCCGACGGTCATGCGCTACATCACAGATCATTGTCATAAACCAGCGAAAAGCGCCAACCCGTGGCTAGCCGTCCCTGGCCATGTGGTTAAGGACCATGATCAGCCCGTCGCGGTCGGATGTCAGGCCCTTGTAGTCGAGCTGGTCGAGATCGAGCGCCTCGAGCTGGGCGGCAAAGGACAGTGCCAGCGTCGCCCGATCCGGGTGCCGCGCCAGCACGGCGAGCGGGTCGAGATGGATGCGGATGGTGAACAGGATGTCGCGCGAGGACGGCAGCTTGCGCAGCGTCTGCCGTTCGACCCGGATGAAGGCGTGCGTCTTGACATCACCGTCGGGGAAGCGCGTCGGCCGGTTGGTGGCACGGTCGATGCGCTCGACGTTGGACAGCGGATGGTAGAGCACATTGTCGGCCTGGATCGACCAGTTGAAGCGCTCGACCGCCTGTCCCTGCAGGCCGTCGAACATGCGGTTGATCAATTCGGCGGGACGCGTTCCCGGACCGAAACCCGGCACGGGCTGGTGAATCTGCTGCAGCGGCTTGCCGAATTTTTCGAGCAGCGACCAGGACGAGGGAAAGCACAGCGAGCCGGCGGCGAGCCGCCAGCCGCTGTCGTCGCGCCGCATCAGGATCAGGTCTTCCTGGACCAGCAGCGAGGCCGCGACCAGTGGCGCGTCGGCAAGACCCGGAGGCAAGGCAGGGTGGTTCACAGCGCCCACGATCTCGACGCCCGCATCGCTGCGGCGATGGGTGCGCGGAAATCGCTCCGGCAGATACGCGCCGAGCAAGCCGAGCACTTCCTGCTGGGCTTCCCTGGTGCCGTCCTCCTCGACGAAAACCCGTTCGGGGATTTCGGCATAAAGCCGGCGCTTCTCGGCGAGATAGGGCAGGAGATAGCCGTCGACCTCGATCCAGTTTGCCGGGTCGAGCGGCTTCAGCCCGATGTTGAACAGCTTCGAGGAGCCGTCATAAGGGGTGTGGGTGGGCAGGGCCTCGACCAAGCTCATGCTTCCTTGAAAGCGTCAAGACCGGCGGCGGTCATCCTGGCCAGGAATTCGGTGACCTCGTAGTCCGCGGCGCCCGCCTTGGCGAAGGGGTCGGCCGCCAGCCTGGCGTCGAGGATCTCGCGTGGGCATTGCGCGATGATGATGCCGCCGGTCCGCGGTTTCTTCGGCCCGGAAGCGATGAAGATGCCCTCCGCGTAGCAGGCCTTCAGCCATTCGACATGCGCTGCCTGCAGTCGGTCGATCTCGGTCAGGGCCACCTTGTAGTTCAGCGAAACGACGAACATGGCGTTCTCCTAGTCATACCAACTTTGCGGGAACCAGGCCGCGCAGCGAATTGCCGACGAAGAGTGCCTTGGCCGACTTCAGATCGTCGTAGCTGTAGATCGCTTCTCCCGCCCGGCCTTCATCCAGAAGCTCGGCGCGCAATACGCCAGGCAGCAGGCCGCAATCGAGCCGTGGCGTTGCCAGCACGCCGTCGCCGAAATCGGCGAAGACATTGGTGATGGTCCCTTCGCAGATTTCGCCGCGCTCATTGGCCAGCAGCACTTCGTCGGCCTGGGTGACGAGATACTCGGAACGGGCATGGGTGTAGAGCTGGCGCCGGCTGGTCTTGTGGCGCAGCAGCGTGTTTTGCGAATCGAGCCGTGTCCGCGCCAGCCGCAATATCCAGACCTTGTCGGCGGCGAGCGGTTCGTAGGGCTGTGCCGAGGCCGTCGCGTCGCCGTTGCGCGCCAAGGCGAGCCGCGTGCGCATGGCGGTTCGGGCGCCGTCGACCGCCTTGCCCAGCACGGCGCCTATCTTCTGTGGATCGCAGGCAAAGCCAAGCTCCGCCGCCGAGCCATAGAGGCGCGCAAGGTGGCGATCGAAGCGCAGGAAGCCCGTCTCGGGCTGCCAGCGCATGGTCTCGATCAGCTCGAAATCGGCGGTGTCCCCGTCGCGAAGCGGGCTTTGAGCAGACACTCCTGATACTCCTCCTCAGGCGTCGAATCGAAGACGATGCCGCCGCCGACATTGTAGACGGCCTCGCCGCTGGCAAAGAGCGAGATGGTGCGGATCGCCACGGAAAAGCGCATCGTGCCCCCGGGTGCGATCCAGCCGATGGCGCCGCAATAGACGTCGCGCGGCGCGCCCTCCAGGTCGTGCAGGATCTCCATGGCGCGGATCTTCGGTGCGCCGGTGATCGAGCCGCAGGGAAACAGTGCTGCAAACACCTGGCGGATGGTAAGGCCCGGCAGCAGCTTCGCCCTGACGTCGCTCACCATCTGGTGGACGGTCGGGTAGCTCTCGATGCGGAACAGTTCCGGCACTTCCAGCGTGCCGACCTCGCTGATCAGCGAGATGTCGTTGCGCAGGAGATCGACGATCATCCGGTTCTCGGCCTGGTTCTTCTCGTCATTGCGCAGGAAGGTTTTCTGCCGCTCGTCCTCGGTCTTGGTCGCGCCGCGCGGGGCCGTGCCTTTCATCGGATGCGTCTCGATCATCCCAGCCGCATTGATCTCGAAGAACAGTTCGGGCGAGCGCGACAGCACGATCGGATCGCCCAGCCCCACCAGTGCGCCGTACTTCACCGGCTGGCGTTCGGTCAGCGCATCGAAGGCGGCAAGCGGGTCGCCCGACCATTGCGCCTGCACCGGAAAGGTCAGGTTGCCCTGGTAGCAGTCGCCCTGCCTGATGTGCTGGTGCAGCCGCGAGAAGCGTTTCTCATAATCCTCGAATGACCAGGCCGCCCGCGCATCGAAGATCGGGCCGTTCGGGGTTGCCGCATCGCGCGGCGGCACCGCTTCTTCGACCGGAGCATCGAAGACACCGAGGCAGATCAGCGGCGCGCGACGTCCCCGCGGCAGCAAGGGAACGAGTTTCGGTTCGAGCAGATAACCAGCCTCGTAGGAGAAATAGCCGGCCAGCCATTTGCCGGCGTCGTGCGCGGCCTGTGCCGCTTCCAGCGCCGGCCCGAAATCCCTGGCCTCATGCGCGACGATGATATCGGCCGGCCGGTCGAACACGAGCTGACGCGCGCTTTCGTCGTTGCGGAAAATGGCGGCGGGCAGGGACATGGGGACCGGGATCGATGAAGCCGTCGATCGCTCTATATGGGGGGCCGCTCGCGTGCAATCGAGGGAACGGCACCTTGCCACTCAAAGCCGACCTCGTGGCGGCCTTGCCTGCCAAAAAAAGAAATCGGCGAGGCCTGTGACCCCGCCGGCTTGATGATCTGTCTCTGGCGCTCAGGTGTTGCTGGCGGTTCCGGCTGTCGGAAACTGCTTGGCGAATTCCTTCTCGTCGCCGGCGGCGAGCAGCCTGGCTTGGTCGATCCAGCGTTCGCGGGCGATGCGGCCGTCGAAATTCATCACGTCCTCGATCCGCTTGATGTCGGCTGCGGTCCAGGCGGCGATCTGGGCGAAGGTGGTGACGCCCTGCGCCTTGAGCAGCTTCTCGTTGACCGGGCCGATACCGATCAGCCGGCGCAGATTGTCTGATTTGCCAGCCGCAGGCTTGGCTGCCGCCGGTGCGGCCTTCTTGGCGGCTGCCGGCTTGGGCGCGGCCGAACTCTTTGCCGAGGAAGCGGCGGAGGCCGCGGGTTTGGCGGCCGCGGGCTTCGGTGCAGCCGACTTGGTGGCGGTGGCTTTCGCCGGTGCAGCCTTGGCTGCTGGTTTGGCAGGCGCGGCCTTGGCCGCTGTCGGAGCGGATTTGGCGGCCGCCGGCGTTGACATCAGGGCGGCCGGCGGCTGACTGGCGGCCTTTGCTCCACCCGTCTGCGCGTCGCGCAACTGGCGCTCGAGGTCGGCGCGGGTCTTGCCGCATGCATTGAGTTCGCCGGTCAGGCGGTCGCTGTCGGCACGCAGCTTGTCGCGCTCGCCGCGGGTGCGGTCGAGGTCGCCGCGCAAACCGTCGAGCTCACCACGCAGGCGACCCCAGATGAACCAGCCAACCAAAACGCCTACAAGGAACGCCAGGACCACGTAGAAAAAAGTGCCCATTGTCTCTCTCCAGTCAGATCCGTCTGCCGTGGGTCATGACCTTCGGCGATGGACTACTCGGTGAAGGTTCCGCGGGTTCGCAGAACAGCCGGCTTCGGTTCGAGCTGTCGGCGATCGGCTTCTCAAGCCCATGGCCAACGGCCGTTGTCGCGTTCGCCTGAGCGTCACGGCCGGCTGAGATCTCCCCTCGCCGATCCGCGTAGGCTCCGGCTGAGCTTGCGGCGAAGGCTATCATAGAGCTTGTGGAAAGCTATGGGAAAAACTTCCGCCTAGAGTTCTTCAAGAACAAATATTTAGCGAAAGAACAGTGCCGTCCCAACATGCATTCCGGCTAAACTGTTCTTTGCAAGCGAGAGGCGTCTCAGCCGTCGAGCGTTTCCAGTTCATCGATCAGGCCGCTGATGACACCGAGCCCGATCTGCCAGAAGGCGGGGTCGGTGGCGTCGAGGCCGAAGGGCGCCAGAAGCTGCGAATGATGCTTGGTGCCGCCGGCGCGCAGCATCTCGAAATACTTGTCCTGAAAACCGCGCTCGGCATTCTGGTAGACGGCGTAGAGCGAGTTCACCAGGCAGTCGCCGAAGGCATAGGCATAGACGTAGAACGGCGAATGGATGAAGTGCGGGATGTAGGTCCAGAATACCTCGTAACCCTCGCGCAGCTTGATCGCCGGGCCGAGGCTTTCGGCCTGCACTTCCAGCCAGAACTGGCCGAGCCTGTCGGATGTCAGTTCGCCGTTGCGACGCTCGGCATGCACCTTGCGCTCGAATTCGTAGAAGGCGATCTGGCGCACCACCGTGTTGATCATGTCCTCGACCTTCTGGGCGAGCATGGCCTTTCGCTCGCGCCGGTCGGTGGTCTGCTCGAGCAGCGAGCGGAAGGTCAGCATCTCGCCGAAGACCGACGCCGTCTCGGCCAGCGTCAGCGGCGTCGAGGCCATCAGCGCGCCCTGGCCGGCGGCCAGCACCTGGTGCACGCCGTGGCCGAGTTCATGCGCCAGCGTCATCACGTCGCGCGGCTTGCCCATGTAGTTGAGCAGCACATAGGGGTGGGCCGACGGCACGGTCGGATGGGCAAAGGCGCCTGGCGACTTGCCCGGGCGCACCGGCGCGTCGATCCAGTTGCGGTCGAAGAAGGTGCGCGCGATCTCGGCCATCTCGGGCGAGAAGCGCTGATAGGCGGACAGCACGGTGTTGCGCGCTTCGTCCCATCCGATCACCGATTGCGGGGTCTCCGGCAGCGGCGCGTTGCGGTCCCAATGGTTCATCACGTCCGTGCCGAGCCAGCGCGCCTTCATCGCGTAGTAGCGATGCGACAGGCGCGGATAGGCCTCGCGCACCGCGGTGGCGAGCGCGTCGACCACGCCGCGCTCGACGCGGTTGGCGAGATGGCGGGAATCGGCAATGTCCTCGAAGCCGCGCCAGCGGTCGGAAATTTCCTTGTCCTTGGCCAGCGTGTTGGTGATCAGGGTGAAGGTGCGCAAATTCTTGCGGAAAGTCGCAGCCAGCGCCTCGGAGGCCCGGCGGCGCACTTCGCCATCGGCATCCTGCAGGCGATTGAGGGCCGGCTCCAGCGTCAGTTCCTCGCCGTCGACGTCGAAGCGAAGGTCGGTCATCGTCTCGTCGAACAGCCGGTTCCAGGCGCCGCGCCCGGTGATCGACTTCTCGTGGAAAAGCTGTTCGACGCGGTCCTCGAGCTGGTAGGGCTTGTCCATTCTGAGGTCGAGCACCCAAGGCCGGTAGTGGCCGAAAGCGGGATCGCTGGTGAGGGCGCTTTCGATCGCGTCGTCGTCGATCAGGTTCAGTTCTAGCGCGAAGAACAGGAGATGCGCGCTGGCGTCCGTCATCTTCTCCTGGATGTCGCCATAGAGCTTTGCACGCTGCGGATCGGCGGTGTTGCCGGCATAGACCAGGCCGGCATAGGAGACGATGCGGCCGATCAGCTCCTCCAGCGCCTCGTAGGCGACCAGCGCCTCGCCCAGCTTGCCGGCGCCGCCGCGCCCGGCCTCGGCGGCGAGCGTGCCCTTCCAGCGGGTCTCGAAAGCGATTGCGTCGGCGGCGGCTTTTACGATGTCACGCTTCAGTTCCGGGGCTTCCATGCCGGCATAGAGGTCGGCAAGGTTCCATTCCGGCAGATCGCCAAGCTCGGCCGCACCCTGACCGGACGCCGGTGCCGCAAGCCGCCGACCAAACATCATGCGCATCGACAATACCTTCTGTGAATTATGAGGTCAGAATCAAGGGGATCAGGCAAGCCGGTCAAATCGTAAGGAATTCGTTCACCGGGTTTTTTGAAACCTTATTTAGAACCCTGTGCCAAGATGATCCATGGGGATTTCGGGCGCGGGCAGTTCAAGACAGTCATGACAGGTTCCATACTCATAGTCGATGACGATCCCGTGCAGCGCCGGCTGCTCGAGGCGGCGGTGACGCGGTTCGGCCACACGGCAATCGTCGTCGACGGCGGCGAAGCCGGCCTCGCCGTGCTCGACGGGCCTGGCGACCGCGACATCGTGGTGGTGATCCTGGACCTGGTCATGCCCGGTCTCGACGGCATTGGCGTGCTGAAAGCCATGCGCGAACGCGACATCTCCGTCCCGGTCATCGTGCAGACCGCCCAGGGCGGCATCGAAACCGTGGTGTCGGCGATGCGCCACGGCGCCTTCGATTTCGTCGTCAAGCCGGCGTCGCCCGACAGGCTTCAGGCCTCGATCGCCAATGCGCTCAAGGTCGAGGCGGTCGAGGGCGAGGTCAAGCGCACGTCGCGCAAGCGCGGCGGATTGCTGACGTTCAGGGACATGATCACCCACAGCCCGGCCATGGACAGGGTGATACGCCTCGGACAGAAAGCGGCCGGATCCAACATCCCGATCCTGATCGAAGGCGAATCCGGCGTCGGCAAGGAACTGGTGGCGCGCGCCATTCAGGGCAGCGGCGACCGCCGCTCGAAACCCTTCGTCACCGTCAATTGCGGCGCCATTCCCGACAATCTGGTTGAATCGATCCTGTTTGGCCACGAGAAGGGCTCCTTCACCGGCGCCACCGACAAGCACACCGGCAAGTTCGTCGAAGCGCATTCGGGCACGCTGTTCCTCGACGAGATTGGCGACCTGCCGCTCGATGTGCAGGTCAAGCTGTTGCGCGCCGTGCAGGAGGGCGAGGTCGATCCGGTCGGCGGGCGTTCGACCGTCAAGGTCGACATCAGGCTGATCTCGGCGACGCATCGCAACCTCCTGCAGCAGGTCAAGGACGGCAAGTTCCGCGAGGACCTGTTCTACCGGCTCAACGTCTACCCGATCTTCGTGCCGCCGCTGCGCGACCGCCGAGACGACATTCCGCATCTGGTCGCGCATTTCATGGAGAAGGTGGCGCCCGCCGACCCGCGCCATCGCCTGCAAGGCATTTCGCCGGCAGCGCTTGCCGTGCTGGAGGCCTATGACTGGCCCGGCAACATAAGGCAGCTCGAAAACGCCGTGTTCCGCGCCTCGGTGCTGTGTGAAGGCGACGTGCTCGATGTCGATGATTTTCCGCAGATCCGCGCGCAGGTGGAAGGCACCGTCAATCTCGAAACGGACGACGTGGCACCTCGCCTGCCATCGCCTCCGGAGCTCCGCGATGAGGGGGGCCTGGTCGGCGATGCTGCTCCAGCCGACCAGCCGGATCGGCCGGCCCTGCTTCAGCCCAGATTCGGCACGCTGCGGGCGCTCGACGAACGCGGCAATGTGCGCGCGCTGGCCGATGTCGAACTGGAGATGATCAAGCTCGCCATCGACCATTACAACGGCCAGATGAGCGAAGTCGCGCGCCGCCTCGGCATCGGACGCTCGACGCTCTACCGCAAGCTCAAGGAATATGGCATCGACCCGGAGACGGGCCGTGTCGACCGCCTCGCTTCCTAAGGTGCGTTGATATTCAGGTGAGGCCGGCCTGACCTGAATCTCTCCACGCCTTGGGCGCGCCTGATCCCTTCCAAAACCGATCACGTTCCCGACGCAAGGCCGGGACCAGCTTGCAATGGCAGGATTGCGCCTCTATCGGGGTTTCGGCTGGAATATGGCATGCCTGTGGACAGCTCTGTTCACGCATTAACGCTAACGGTAACAGATCGTGTTCGGCCAAAGCCGGATTCCTGATCTAAACCAGCGGTTTACCAAGAAACCTTGTGAACGATTTTTGACGGGATATCGCCATGGTGTTACCGCATTTCGGCTTCAATAAGCGATGATTAACCATTAGGATCGATATTCGGATGTGAAAACGACACATCCGTTTGGGCAAATCCGGGGACAAACGGCAGCCTGCAAGGCCTTTTGATTTGAACAGAATCGAACGACTCACAAACGGGCGTCATGATCATTTGAGCGTCTGGCCGAGATGGCTGGCAGCGGTGATTGTCGCTTTTGGTTTTGTTGCCGCGGCGGCCACCGGCGCCAGCGCCGAAACACGTTCGCTGAAGCTCTATCACCTGCACACGCACGAAAAGGCCGAGATCGTCTACAAGCGCAACGGCCGCTACGTTCCCGAGGGCCTGCGCAAGATCAACATCATCCTGCGCGACTGGCGCCGCAATGAGCCGACCAAGATGGATCCGCGCTTGCTGGACCTGGTCTGGGAGGCCTATCGCGAAAGCGGCGCCACCGACTATATCCAGGTGGTGTGCGGCTACCGTTCGCCGGCGACCAACTCGATGCTGCGCAGCCGCAGCCGCGGTGTCGCCGAGAAGAGCCAGCATATGCTCGGCAAGGCGATGGATTTCTACATTCCCGGCGTGCCGCTGAAGAAGCTGCGCAACATCGGCCTGAAGATGCAGGGCGGTGGCGTCGGCTTCTATCCGACCTCCGGTTCGCCGTTCGTCCATATGGATGTCGGCAATGTGCGCCACTGGCCCGGCATCAGCCGCCAGGAACTGGTCAGCCTGTTCCCCAACGGCAAGACGCTGCATGTGCCGAGCGACGGCCGGCCGCTGCCTGGCTATGAGCAGGCGATGGCCGCCTACAAGGCACGCAAGGGTGCTGGTACGCCCAATGTCGAGCTTGCGAGCGCAGGCGGCAGCGGCAAGAAATCCGGCGGCTTCCTTTCCGCTTTCTTCGGCGGTGGCGGCGACGACGAAGCCGACGACAGCGCGGATGTCGAGACCGCTTCGGCCGCTCCCGCGCCCAAGCCCAGAAGCCTGAAGCCGGCGGCGACCGCCAAGAGCGGCAACCTGCCGGGCATCGCCATCGTGGCGCCCGAGAATGCGCAGCGCGCCAACGTTCCGCAGATTGCCGACGAACAGGCACCGGCACCGGACCCGGAAAAGGATACGCCGGAGACGATCATCGCCGCCTTGCCGGCCAAGGAGATTCCGCTGCCCGATTTCGCGCCGAGGCCAAAGGCCGATGTCGGGGCGCAGCCCGAGAACGTTCCGTTCGCCATGGCGGACGCGACGACGACCACCGAACAGGCCGTGGCGACCGCGCAGGCGCCGGCGAACATGCCGTTCGGCAAGGCTGACCCCGCGGCGCTCGCTGCGGCTGCCGCCGCCGATCCGGCGCAGGTTGCCGTCAACAACATCCCCGTGCCGACATGGCGGCCCGAACGCACGCTGCCGGCGGATCTGGCGCCGCCGCCCAGCAAGGATGTGCTGATGGCGCTGGCGGATACGGCCGAACAGGAGAAGACCGCGACTGATGCGTTCTCGGTGCTGCCCTCGGCACGGCCCGAGCCGGCCAAGCCGGACGCCGTCAAGGCCGTGCTCGACGAGGCCAACGCCCAGGTCGGCAATGCCGACCAATATCAGGTTGCGTCGCTCTCCGAAGAGCCGCGCTCGGCCTTCAACGATCCGTCTTACGTCGATGTCGCATCGCCGCGCCAGGCCGTTGCCGCCCGTCCGGCCGGTTCCGATCCGGCCGCAGCGATCGGCGCCGGCGTGAAGACAACCCGCAAAGAAGCCAGGGCCACCGCCCGCGACCAGAAGCCGGGCCCCAGGGCCATGGTGGTCGCCGCGGCGCCCCAGGCCGCCCGCTGGGCGCTGACCAGCGGCGACAACGTCGCCACCGTTTCGAGCGCGACGACGGCGCCGGGCTACGCCTACAATATCGTGCATACGCCGCCGAGCGAGGTCTATACGGCTGGCTTCCAGACCGACGCCCAGGCGCCGGACCCCAGCCGCTTCACCGGCAATGCCGTCAAGTTCCTGTCGGTCGCCCGCTTCCAGACGAAGTAGCGGCTGGCCAGATACAGCAAACGCCGCGCTGGGCAACCCGCGCGGCTTTTTGCTTTTCAGGTTGCGGCAGATGCGATGCCGTGATGCTGGGCATTACACGCGGCTGAACTTCTCGTGAGGCCGGAACGGCACCCTCATTTCCGGGTTAGTGTGCGTGCGTTCCAACCTGAGGATATTCATGAGGAAGATTCTACTGGCGTCAGTTCTGGCATTGGTTGCAGCATCTGCCGCGATCGCTCCATCGCAAGCCGAAACCGTGATCATCAAGAATGGCAAGCATCACTGCAGGACCAGGCTGGTCACGCATTGGGTGCACCATCACAGGGTGACCGAGAAGGTCAGGGTCTGCCACTGATCCGGAACAGATAGGATCCGGGAGAATTGGCCCGGTCGGCGGGAGTCGGCCGGGCCTTTTTCGTGCCAGCTGATGCAGCGCGTACGTCCTGGTTGCGAGCCTTAGTCGATTTCCAGCGTGGCGGCCTCGCCCCTGGCCAGAAGCCGTGCGGCGTCACGCGCCGGCGGCAATCCGAAATGGCGCGCATATTCCCGGCTGAACTGGGATGTGCTTTCATAGCCGACGGCAAAGGCGACACGCGCGGCGCTGCCTGGCTCCGCGATCAGCAGATGGCGCGCCTCCAGCAGCCGGACCTGCTTCTGGTACTGGATCGGGCTCATGGCGGTTGCCGCCTTGAAGTGGCGGTGAAACGAAGCGTTGCTCATATGTGCGAGCGCCGCCAGCTCCGTCACATCGATAGGCTCGTTGTAGTGCGATCGTATCCAGGCGGTGGCGCGGCGGATCTGCGACAGGCGGCCGTCAGCGCGCGCGAGCTGGCGCAGTTTCGCGCCTTGCGGGCCCTGCAGCAGGCGGAACGCGATCTCGCGTTCGAGCATGGGCGCGAGCACCGGAATTTCGGCCGGACGGTCGAGCAGCCGCAGCATGCGGCGCCAGGCATCGAGCAGTTCGTCATCCACCCGGTTGGTCACGAAGTTGTCGCCGTCGACCGCCGGCTTGTGGTCGATAAGCAGGCTGGCGATCAATCCGACATCGAGGGCGAAGGCGATGGCCATGTAAGGAAAGGCGCTGCTCGCCTCGATCAGCTGGCTGGTGGCGGGAGTCTCCACCGCATAGACGAAATAGCTGCCGGCGCCGTAGCGGAGCGTGCGGTCGCCGATCAGCACTGTCTTGGCGCCTTGCAGAACGAACAGCACCGTCGGCTGACAAAGCTCGGGCAGCGGCGCGGTTGGAACCTCGCTGCGGCCGATCGTGACCCGCGGGATGGCCGTCCTTGTGCGCCGCCCATGCGCATGGCGGCCGGCGATCGCGATCAGTTCCTGCAAGGCGTCTTCCATGTCTTCAGCATTGCCGATCCACGCAGGCCGCGCAACCAGTTGAGAGGATCAGGCAAGAGGACGCGAGTATCCGGCGCGCCAAATCGCCCGACGCACGTCATGTCTGGGGTTCAAAGAAGGAGATGTGGACATGACGACGAAAACGAATGCGCTGATCACCGGGGCCAACAAGGGCATCGGCCTCGAAACCGCTCGTCGGCTGGCAGCCATGGGGTGCAAGGTCTGGCTCGGCGCCCGCGATGCAGAGCGCGGGGAGGCCGCGGCAAGGGCGTTGCGCAATGAAGGGCTCGACGTCGAATGGCTCGCTCTCGACGTCGCCAGCGACGACAGCGTGGCGGCGGCGGCCAGAACGTTGACGGCGCGGGTCTCCAGCCTCGACGTGCTGGTCAACAATGCCGGCATTGCCCCAGGTTATGTTGACGCGCTCGGACCTGACGGCCGCTACGAACGGCCGCCAAGCCGAGAGAACGTTGAGGATATGAAGGCCGCCTTTGACGTCAACGTCTTCGGACCGGTTCGCGTCACCCAGACCTTCCTGCCGCTGCTCCTGGCAGCGCCCGCCGCCCGTATCGTCATGGTCAGCAGCTATCTCGGCTCGATCGCGCGCGCCGCCGGCAACAGCCCGTCGCCCAATGTCATGGGCTATGGCAGCTCGAAGACAGCGCTCAATGCCGTCACCGTGGCCTTCGCCCGGGAGCTGTCGCCGCGCGGCATCATGATCAACGCCGCCGCTCCCGGCTACACCGCGACGGACCTCAATGCGCACAGAGGCGGCCGTACGGTGCAGCAGGCCGCCGGGGTCATCGTGCAGCTGGCGACGCTGGAGGCCGGCGGACCGACCGGCGGCTATTTCGACGAGAACGGTCCGTTGCCCTGGTGAGCCGGGACCGACTATTTCCTGAGCTGGCTGGCAGCGCGTGCGAGCGCTTCGATCTCGTCCCACTTGCCGGCCTTGACCATGTCGTCGGGCGCGACCCAGGAGCCGCCGACACAGATGACGTTGGGCAGGCTGAGGTAGTCGGCGGCGTTCTTGCCGGTGATGCCGCCGGTCGGGCAGAATTTGACGTCGGCCAGAGGCGAGGCGAAAGCCTTCAGCGAGGCGATGCCGCCGGACTGTTCGGCTGGGAAGAATTTCAGGAAGCGCAGGCCCGCCTCGCGCGCGGCCATGATTTCGCCGGGCGTGATGGCACCGGGCAGCAGCGGAACCTCGCTGTCGGCGGCGGCCGCCAGAAGCTCGCGCGTGATGCCGGGGCTGACGATGAAGCGGGAGCCGGCGCTGGCGGCCTCGTCGAACTGCCTGCTGTCCAGAATGGTGCCGGCGCCGACAATGGCTTCCTCGACTTCGGCCGCCACCCGTCGGATCGCTTCCAGCGCATCGGCGGTCCGCAGTGTGATCTCGATCGCCGGCAGGCCGCCGCGTGCCAGGGCACGGGCCAACGGCACCGCATTGGCGACATCATTGATCTTCAGCACCGGGATGACCAGCTGGCCGTCGAGGAGCGACAGGAGTTTTTCGGTCTTGCTGGGCATCTGTCTCTCCATTGCCAAGGGGTGATTTCAACCGATTAGCAGACGGGTGTTTGCCTGTCCACGAAACCGGTCGCGTCGCGATGTCACGCGCCACCGGACAGCTTACCGGCTCTTTCCCGACAGGGCCATGACAGGCGCCGAAGCCGGTTTCGCCTTGAATCGGCTTTTACGAGCGTCTAGTTGCTCTGGCAATGACACTGTCCGCTCCATCCCAGCCTGTCCGCGTCGCCGCGCTCTACCGGTTTGCCCGGCTCGACGCCTTCGAGAGGCTGCGCGCGCCGCTCGCGGCCTTCTGCTGCGGACGCGGCATCAAGGGCACGCTGCTTCTGGCGCATGAGGGCATCAACGGCACCGTCGCCGGCAGCGAAGCAGCGATCGCCGAGCTCATCGACCATATCGAGGCCATCGACGGGCTGGCAGGGCTCGAGATCAAATACAGCGCAGCCACGGACATGCCTTTCCATCGCATGAAGGTGCGGCTGAAGCGCGAGATCGTCACCATGGGCGTCGAGGACATCGACCCGGCGACAAGCGCCGGAACCTATGTCGCGCCCGCCGACTGGAACGCGCTGATTTCCGAGCCCGACACGATCGTGATCGACACGCGCAATGCCTACGAGGTTTCTATCGGCACCTTCCAGGGCGCGGTCGATCCGGCCACCGCGAGTTTTCGCGAATTCCCGGCCTGGGTGGAAGCGCACCGGGCGGAACTCGAGGGCCGCAAGGTGGCGATGTTCTGCACCGGCGGCATTCGCTGCGAAAAAGCGACCGCCTACGTGAAATCGCTCGGCTTCGAGGATGTGTTCCATCTCAAGGGCGGCATCCTCAAATACCTCGAGGAGGTTCCGGCCGAGCAGAGCCTGTGGCAAGGCGAGTGCTTCGTCTTCGACGAGCGGGTTTCGGTGTCGCACGGTCTCGCCGAGGGTGACGCGCAACTCTGTCGTGCCTGCCGCCATCCGCTGACGGCAAGTGAGTTGGCATCGCCCAGATATGCCGCAGGCATTTCTTGCCCGCATTGCTTCGACGCTCGTACCGACGAGGACCGTCAGCGCTACGCCGAGCGCCAGCGGCAGGTCGAGCTTGCGCAGGCGCGGGGCAAGGGGCCGCATATCGGGTCCTGATCCGGGAGAGCGAGCCCGGCAAGCGGCGGCCTGTCATTGCAATGTCAGGTTTCGGGACCTACGTCTTCGGCGTTCGAAACCTGCCCGTTCGGCCGGGCACATGCTGGAGGCACTGAATGTTCGATCCCAAGAAGCTTCTCGACGATCTGCTCGGTTCGCAAATTCCCGGCACCAGCGGCACCGTTCGCGACAAGGCGGGCCAGGCTGTGCAGATGGCCAAGGACAACCCGCTGGCAGCGGGTGCGCTTGCCGCCGTGCTGCTTGGAACAGGGGCCGGCCGCGAGGTGACAGGTGCGGCGGTGAAGCTCGGCGGCCTGGCCGCGATCGGCGGCCTTGCCTACAAGGCCTACCAGAACTACAAGGCCGGCAACGCACCGGAGCAGGCGCCCTCCGCCGGCGAACCGGAATTGCTGCCGCCGCCCAAAGACACCGCCTTCCATCCGTCACAGGCGCCGCAGGGCGAGGATGAATTCACGCTGACCCTGGTGCGGGCGATGATCTCGGCGGCCAAGGCCGACGGTCATGTCGACGACGAGGAGCGCAAGAAGATCGCCGGCAAGCTCAGCCTTTCGGCGATCGGCTCCGATGCCGAGAAATTCCTGATGGCGGAGCTGGAAAGCCCGCTCGACCTCGACGCGCTGGTGGCGCAGGCCAAGACCGACGCGCAGAAGCTCGAACTCTACACGGCATCGCGTCTCACCATCGATCCCGACACGCGCGCCGAGCGCGGCTATCTCGACCTGCTTGCCGGCCGGCTCGGCCTGCCGGACGCGCTGGTCGACCATGTCGAGGCGACGGTTTCGGCAGTCAAGGTTCCCGCAACAACGGCCGGGACTTCGCCCAATCCACGCTGGTAGGGTCAGATCGGGACAGGCCGTCTTTCCGGCGTTAACCTTTCGTTAACTCAGGAAGCGCATGATTCTACACAGTCGGATCGGCTTTTCCTCCTCCCAAGCCCGGTTCAGATCAGGGCGGTCGCCAATGACCGCCCTTTTTGTCGGTCCACGCCGCGGCGTGCTCCGCAAATCGAGCGGCATTTTTCAAGGCATGTTCGTGCGGGTCCGCTTGCCATCGCTGCCGTCATTTGCGATGCCTTCTGCCGAGCCAAATCCTGAAAATCAGTCGGGCACGCTCGGCGCTGCCGGAGGACATCAGCCATGACCGAGGAAAGAACCGCCATCGTCACCGGCGCCGGCACGGGCATCGGCAAGAGCGTCGCCACGGCGCTGCTCAAGGCCGGCTGGAACACGGTGTTCTGTGGCCGCCGCAAGGCGGTGCTGGATGCCGCGATCGTCGAGGCCGGCCGGACCGAGGCCAAGGCACTGGCGGTCGCCTGCGACATCAGCAAGGCCGGCGAGGTCGACGATCTGTTCGAGACGGTGGCGGAAGCCTTCGGTCGCGTCGACCTGCTCTTCAACAATGCCGGCATGGGTTACAAGTCGACGCCGATCGACGAGATCCCGGTCGAAGTGTGGAACGATATTGTCGGCGTCAATCTCACCGGTTCGTTCCTGTGCGCCCGCGCCGCCTTCGGTGCTATGCGCAAGCAGCGGCCGATGGGCGGGCGCATCATCAACAATGGTTCGGTGTCGGCCTATGCGCCGCGCCCGGGCTCGGTGCCCTATACGGCGACCAAGCATGCCATCACCGGGCTGACCAAGACGCTGGCGCTCGACGGCCGTCCCTACGACATCGCCTGCGGCCAGATCGACATCGGCAATGCGCTGACCGACATGGCGCAGCCGATGACCGTCGGCGTGCCGCAGGCCAATGGCTCGATCGCCGCTGAAGCGGTGATGGATGTCCAGCACGTCGCCGATGCCGTCGTCCACATGGCCAGCCTGCCGCTCGAGGCGAACGTGCTGTTCATGACCGTGATGGCAACCAAGATGCCGTTCGTCGGGCGTGGGTGAGCAGCCGACGCTGGCAGGGCCTCCGCCGCCGACTTATTTGCCCGCCAGCGGTGCGCCGGGCTTGAAAAGCAGAATGGGCCTGATCTCGTAAACGGCGGTCGGATTGACACGGCGAAGGTCGCGGGCGATCGCGATGGCCTCGTCCCGCGTGGCGCAGTCGACGACATAGAGGCCAAGCAATTGTTCCTTGGTCTCGGCGAAAGGGCCGTCGATGACCACGCCGTCGCCTGGGCCGCGCAGGGTGAAGGCATCCTGCGTCGCCCCCAGACGCGCGGACGGTCCAAGTGTGCCTTCCTCACGAAGCCTTGTGTTGATCTTCAGCAGCTCGGCCATCAGTGCCGCATCTTCCTGCGGCGTCAGCGCCTTGATCGCATCTTCCACGTGATAGGCAAGGATTGCATAGAACATCCGAGGAACCTCACTCCGATCCTGATCGTTGGACGGTAACCGTTCCCGACATGCACGCACAGTCTTGGCCGCGAGCCTGCCGACGGATCATGACACCGACATGCCGGCCGGCCGCAGACCATCCGGGAAAGGAGCTCCGGCCTACCTCGAAGCTCACTTGGCCAGGAACGCCCCGATCCGTTCCAGCGCGCGCAAGATGTTCTCCTCGGAGTTGGCGTAGGAGAGCCTGACATAGCCTTCGCCGAGAATGCCGAAATCAGGGCCGCCGATCAGCGCCACGCCGGCGTCGTCGAGCAGCGCGGAGGCGAGCTTCTTTGCCTTCCAGCCGGTCTTCGAGACATTGGGGAAGGCGTAGAACGCGCCCTTTGGCGTGATACAGGAAATGTTGGGCAAGGCGTTCAGCCCCTCGACCACGACCTTCCGGCGGCGGTCGAAGGCGCCCATCATTTTGTCGACGTCATCCTGCGGGCCGTCGATGGCCGCGATGCCGGCGAACTGGCTCGGCGCGTTGACGCAGGACCAGCAATTGACCGCCAGCTTCCGCACCTTGTCGTAGAGATGGGCGCCCTTGTCGCCATTCGGCCAGATCGACCAGCCCATGCGCCAGCCGGTCATCGCCCAGGTCTTGGACCAGCCATTGAGCACGATCAGCCGGTCGCGGATTTCGGGGAAGCCGAGCAGCGAGCAGTGCGTCTCGCCGTCATAGGTCATGACGTCGTAGATCTCGTCGGAGAGGATGGCGACATCAGGGTGCTTCTCCAGTCCCTTGACCAGCTTCTCGATCTCGGCGCGCGGCGTGACGCCGCCGGTCGGGTTGGCCGGCGAGTTGAGGATCAAGAGCCTGGTCTTGGACGTGATCAGTGCCAACGTTTCCTCGGCCGAAAAGGCAAAGCCGTTTTCCTCGCGCATCGGCACGGGAACGGGTGCGGCACCGGTGAATTCGATCATCGAGCGGTAGATGGGAAAGCCGGGGTCGGGATAGAGTATCTCGGCGCCGGGTTCGCCGAACATCAGGATGGCGGCGAACATGGTCGGCTTGCCGCCGGGCAGGATCATCACCGTCTCGGGCGAGACCTCGATGCCGGTGGTGGTCAGCGTGCGCCGCACCACCGCCTCGCGCGTCGCCAGAAGCCCGTTGGCGGGCGTGTAGCCGTGGTGGCCGTCGCGCAGCGCCTTGATCGCGGCCTCGACGATGTGCTGCGGCGTCTTGAAGTCGGGCTGGCCGATGCCGAGATTGACGATGTCGCGGCCCTGTTGGGCCAATGCGGTCGCCCGCGCCAGCACCGCGAAGGCATTTTCCTCGCCGAGACGGTCGAAGGCCGAAATCGTGTGGAGCATTTTTCCCGTCCGTGTGGTTCTTACTGTGGGGTTGCGTTTTTGTGAGCTTCGGCCCGCAAAAGTCAAACGGATTGGAGTCTTCGGTGTCGGAAAATCTCAAAGATTGGCAACCGCGTCCGCGACCCGAGCGCAAGGCGATCGACGGCCGCTATGTCAGGCTCGAACCGCTGAGCGCCGCAAAGCACGGTGACGGGCTCTATGAGGCCTCTTCCGTGTCCGATGTCGACGGCCGCTTCGCCTGGCTGCCCGACTATCCGCCGGAAACCCGCCCCGCCTTCCAACCCTGGCTGGACAAGGTCGAGGCGAGCGAAGACCCGCTGTTCTTTGCCGTCATCGACAAGGCCAGCGGCAAGGTCGCCGGCCGCCAGACATTGATGCGCATCGATCCCGCCTACGGCGTCATCGAGATCGGCAACATCTATTGGGGGCCGCTGATCTCGCGCAAGCCGGGCGCAACGGAAGCGCAGTTCCTGTTCATGAAATACATCTTCGACGAACTCGGCTACCGCCGCTACGAATGGAAGTGCAACAATCGCAACGAACCCTCGAAGCGGGCCGCGGAACGGTTCGGCTTCAAGTTCGAAGGCATTTTCCGCCAGCATCTCATCGTCAAGGGTGAAAACCGCGATACTGCATGGTATTCGATTATCGACAAGGAATGGCCGGCCCTGCGCAAAGCCTATGTAGCGTGGCTCGACCCGGCCAATTTCGACGGCGCCGGCCAGCAGAAGCGACGGCTTGAGGATTGTCGCGCGGAATTCGGCGCTTAAGTCCGGCTTGGGGCGCATGACAGGAGCTGCCATTGGCGAATTCCCACGACCATAGCGGCCATGATCGCGGCGCGGCCGTCCATGTGCATGGCACGACCGACAAGAAGCGTGTGCTGATCGCCGCCTGCCTGACGGCGGGCTTCATGGTGGCCGAGGCGCTTGGCGGTCTCTTCACCGGTTCGCTGGCGCTGCTGGCGGATGCCGGCCACATGCTTGCCGACGCCATCGCGCTCGGCCTTGCCTGGTATGCCTTCCATCTTGCCGGGCGGCCGGCGACCGTCCGCCTCACCTATGGCTTCGGCCGGGTCAAGACGCTGGTCGCCTACACCAACGGCATCGCCATCTTCGTCATCGCGCTGTGGATCGTCTACGAGGCCTGGCAGCGCCTGCTCACACCGGCGCCGGTGCTGGGCGGACCGATGCTGGTGGTGGCGATCCTCGGCCTGCTGGTCAATATCGGCTCCTTCCTGGTGCTGCATGGCGGCGACCACGAAAGTCTCAACATGCGCGGCGCCATCCTGCATGTGCTGGGCGACCTGCTCGGTTCGGCGGCGGCAATCGTGGCGGCGCTGGTTATCCTGGCGACCGGCTGGACGCCGATCGACCCGATCCTGTCCGTGCTGGTCTCGCTGCTGATCCTGTCGACGGCCTGGTCGCTGATGCGCGCCGCCGCCCACGTGCTGCTCGAAGGCGTGCCGCCAACCCTCGACCGCGATCTTATCGCAAGGGACCTGGAAACCACGATCCAGGGCGTGCGCGAAGTACACCATATGCATGTCTGGTCGATCGATGGATCGAGCAACATGGCGACGCTGCACGCCTGCCTCGATGAGGGCGTCGATGCGCACAAGGCGGTCAGCGCCGTCAAGAAGCGGCTTGCCAGCGAGCACGGCATCAGCCATGCCACCGTGGAACCGGAATTCGGCCAATGCGCCGACGAGGCCGACGACCACGATCATGAGCATGAGCATGAGCATGATGCGACCGCGCATCACAGCCACCATCACTAGGTCCGGTCGGTAACCGGCCCTGCCTCAGGAGTTCCACAGCTTTGAAAGCCAGTCCTACGAATGCTTGCTGTCCCGGTGCGGCATGATGGATCGCGACACCAGGAATGCCGCCATCGCCGCGCTGTGGATCATGCTCCTTTTCGGTATCGCGGCGTTCTACCTGCCGACCGTGATGCTGGCACTGGGCAGCCTTTCGACCGTGCTCGCCGGCATATTCGGCATTGTCTTCGTGCTGGCGTTTTTTCTCGTGTTCTGGCTGCGCGCGCGCAGCCAGCGCAAAAATCAGGGCAAGTAAGGGAATTTTGACATGCGCATTCTGATCACCGGCGCCGCGGGCATGGTCGGCCGCAAGCTCATCGCCCGGCTGGCCAAGGACGGCACGCTGCGCGGCAAGACGATCACCGCGCTCGATCTGCACGACATCGTGCCGCCCCATGCCCCGACCATGGAAGGCGTCAGCATCGGCACCCACACCGGCGACCTCGCGGAGGCGGGCCCCGCCGAAAGCCTCGTCGCGTCGCGCCCCGATGTCGTCTTTCATCTCGCCGGCATCGTGTCGGGCGAGGCGGAAGCGAATTTCGAACTTGGCTACCGCGTCAATCTCGACGGCACGCGGGCGCTGTTCGACGCCATCCGGCTGGCGGGTTTTGCGCCGCGTGTGGTCTTCACCTCGTCGATCGCCGTCTTCGGCGCGCCGTTCCCGGATGTCATTCCCGATGACTTCCATCCGACGCCGCTGACCTCCTACGGCACGCAGAAGCAGATGAGCGAGGCATTGCTCGCCGACTATACCAGGCGCGGCTTCTTCGACGGCATCGGCATCCGCCTGCCCACCATCTGCGTGCGGCCCGGCAAGCCGAACAAGGCGGCCTCCGGTTTCTTCTCCGGCATCATCCGCGAGCCGTTGAGCGGGCATGAGGCGATCCTGCCGGTGCCACGCTCGGTCGTGCACACCCATGCCAGCCCGCGCTCGGCGGTGAATTTCCTGATCCATGCAGCCGAGATCGACGGCGCCACTGTGGGGCCGCGCCGCAACCTGACGATGCCGGGCGTCGCCGTCACCGTCGGCGAGCAGATCGAGGCGCTGGAGCGCATCGCCGGGCCGAAGACGGCAGGCCTGATCCGCGAGGTGCCGGACGCGACGATCTGGGCGATCGTCAAGGGCTGGCCGACCCGCTTCGAGGCGAAGCGGTCACGGGAACTCGGCTTCAGCGCCGAGAAGAGCTTTGACGAGATCATCCGCGCGCATATCGAGGATGAACTGGGCGGGAAGATTGGTTAGGAATTTGCCGGCCCCATCCCACTTCAATGGGATAGGACAGACCTAGACGCTGCCCGTCAGGCTGGCCGACAGCAGCAGCAATCCGAACAGGAACACGAAGGCAGCGCCGCCGATCTCGACGATCGAATGGATGCGGTTGCCCATGCGGCCGTCGCCGGCGAAATACACCGCCCAGTTCTTGGCGGTCACCGCGATCGTCGCCAGCGCCGAGACGGTGATGGCGGTTCCGATCGACATCGCCAGCACCGACAGCAGGCCGCCGAGCCAGAGCCCGTTGAGCAGCGCGAAGCTCAGCACGATCAGCGCGCCGGAGCAGGGGCGGATGCCGACGGCCGCTACCGCCGACCAGGCGGTGCGCCAGTCGAAACGGTCGCCCGAAAGCAGCGCCGGATCGGGCGCATGCGAGTGGCCGCAGGTTTCGCAGACCTCGCCCGCGGCGTGATCGTGATGCGCATGGTCATGATGATGCGCATGGTCGTGCGCGCCATGGTCGTGATGGTGGTCATGCGCGGCGTGGTCGTGATGGTCGTGCGAATGGTCATGGTCGTGGTCGCCTTGCCCATGAAGCGCGTGTGAATGGCCGTGCGCCGAATGGCTGTGCGCGGCATGCGAATGGCCGGCGTGGGAATGACCCGCGTGAGAATGCCCATTGTGCGCATGACCCGCATGCGAATGGCCGGCGTGCGCCGCCGACAGGCTGTAGGCGGGCGCCCTGCCGAACAGGCGCAGGATGGACGGGCCGAGCTTGCGCCACAGCAGCCAGGCGCCGAACAGGGTGACGAAGACAAAGCTCATGATCTCCATGAACCAGGCCGCGTCGGTCATCGAGATCGTGGTGCCGCGCAGGACGAAATAGGCGACCGCCATCACGGCGACCGCCGTCAGGCCCTGGAGCAGCGCCGAGACGAAGGACAACAGGATGCCGCGCCGCAGCGCCACTTCATTGGCCACCATGTAGGACGAGATCACCGCCTTGCCGTGGCCGGGGCCGGCGGCATGGAAAATGCCATAGGCGAAGGACAGGCCGACGAGCAGCCAGAGCTTGCTGTTGTCCTGGCGCATCGCCTTCATGGCCGTTGCCAGCGCGCGGTAGAATTCCTGTTGCCGCAGGTTGATCCACATCAGTATGTGGGCGAACGGACCGGTGGTGGGGGCCATGCCGTCATTGACGCCGATGCCGAGCGAGGACTGGGCATGCGCGGCGTTGGCGAAATGCATCGCGGCAAAGGTGAGGGCCAACAGGCCGAATGCCAAACGCAGGGACGGTTTCGTCACTGGCTTCATCCTTCTGGCTGACAGGTCAGTTCGAGCTTGGTGGCGAAGATCTTACTCATGTCGGTGCCTGTCGGATCGTTGAAGAAGGCATCCGTCAGGGTCTTCTGGTTTTCCTTGATCGCTTCGTCCGGATCCGGCCGCACGACCTTGCTGGTGCAGTTCGGCGGCAGGCCTTCGACCGTGATGTTGGAATCCTCGGTGAAGTCGATCGCCGTGTAGAAGGTCGGGTCGTAGACGCCGATATCGATTTTGCCGGTCAGCTTGATCGGCGCCTTCGGCTCGGACTCGAACAGGATGATCAACTGGTCGTTGTCGAAATTGGCCATCAGATGCGGCGGTGGCGTCATCGCCACGTCCTTGCCGTCCTGCGTGACGAGCTGGAAATAGTTGAACTCGGCGAGCGAGGCATGAACGGTGTCGGCGACCTCCTTCAGCTCCTTGTCGTCAAGCTTCAGGTCGGAATTCTTGTCGAACTCCATCATCACGGTACTCGAAAACAGGTCGTCGAAGCGCCAGAGATGACGCAGCGCTTTCACACTTTGGTGATCCGGGGACAAGATGACATCCAGGCGTGCCTCGGCGAAGACGTGCGGATGCACGTAAGCCGGCTCCGTCGAGGCAAAGGTCGCCGCCAGGGCCGAACCCAGTATGATTGCGTGCCGTTTGAGCTGCATTCCCGGTCGCGATTCCCTTGGCCTTGGAGAGGAACCGAAAGTTACCAGAAAGGGGGCGAAAGTGGGACCGCCGGTGCGTGTCACCCAAAAGTGCGTGGCGGTTTTGGGATTTATGACACGCACAAACCCAAAGCGTGTCAGCCAAAAGTGCGTGGCGGCTTTGGAACTACGACACGCACGCAACAGAAGCCCTGGACAGGTCAAGCGACCTCACGCGTCTTGAACCACTGCACCAGGAAGTCGACGAAAACACGGACCTTGGCCGGCAGATAGCGGCGGTGCGGGTAGACGGCGAAGATGCCGCCGCCGGACAGGATACGGTCGTCGAGCACTGTCACCAGCCGGCCGCTGGCAAGATCGGGCCCGGCGATGAAATCCGGCAGGACGCAAAATCCGAGACCCGACACGGCGGCGGCGCGCGCCGCCATCGGGCTGTTGACCTCGATCGGACCTGACACGGCGACGCTCAGCTGATCGTTGTTGTCGCCCTTGAACGGCCAGTTGTTCAGCCCGCGGCCATTGGTGTCGACGATGCAGGGCATGTGGCCGAGATCCTGCGGCCGCGTCGGCATGCCATGCTTGGCGATCAGTTCGGGAGAAGCGCAGAGTTTTATCGAAAACGGCGCCAGGCGTCTCGCGATCAGCGACGAATTCTCCAGGCGTGAGATGCGCACGGCGAGATCGAAACCTTCCTCGACGAGGTCGACGAAGCGGTCGTCGAGCTGAATGTCGAGCACGATGTCGGGGTGCTGCTTGGCGAAGTCGATCAGCGATTGGCCGATCGGCGCGTCGGCAAAGGTGCGCGGTGCCGACACCTTGATCCTGCCGCGCACGTCGCCGGAGGATTCGCGCACGGCGTCCGCCAGGCTGTCGACCTCGCGCACGATCTCCGAGGCGCGCCGGTAATAGGTATGGCCGGCCTCGGTCATCGAGAACTGGCGCGTCGTGCGGTTCAGCAGCAGCGCGCCGAGTTCGTCTTCCAGCTCGCGCACATATTTCGACAGCAGCGCCTTGGAGCGGCCGATCTTGCGCGCCGCCGCCGAAAAGCCCTCGGCCTCGACGACGTCGATGAAGGCGCGCATGCGGGTCAGGGTGTCCATGGTTCAGGCCTTTTGTGCTGCGTCGAGAAGTTTTCGGCCGAGCCGTATCAGGGCAATGTCGCTGCCGGAAGGGCCAAGCAGCGAAAGCCCGAACGGTGCACCGGCGACCGAGCCGATGGGCAAGGTGATCTGTGGAAAGCCGGAAAGCCCGGCGAGGCACAGAAGATGCAGGGCGCGCTCGCGATAGGCCTGGAACTGCTCCGGCGTCGAGTCGACATAGGGCGCCGGACCCGGCACGGTCGGCAGCACAAGGAAGCCGTCCTTGCCGAGCAGGGCGCTGAGTTCACCGCGGAAGGTCAGCCGGCGCACGTTTTCGGCCTGCGCCGTGCGGTCATCGACGGCGCGGCCGAAGCCGAAACGCTCCTCGACGCCGGGACCAAGGTCGCGTTCGCCGCTGGTGATCCATTCGCCATGCACCCCCCACGCTTCCCTGGCCTGCAGCCGACGAAAGCACCAGTAGAGTTCATCAGGGGAAGAGCTGAAGCGCGTGGTGGAGGTCGCCGGCGTACCGAAAACCGCACCCGCCAGTGCCTTCATCCTGGCATATTCGGCAAGGGCGGGGCCAGCGACCATCTCGTCCAGCCAGGTGAGCGATATCGGGCGGTCCAGCGAATGCTGGTGCGGGTCGCGGCCAAGCAGCAGCTTGCCGACGGTCTCGTAGGTCTCGATGTCGTCGGCGAACCAGCCGAACGTGTCGAAGCTTGGCGCCAGCTTCATGGCGCCATCGAGCGCGATGCGGCCATGCGTGGTGCGCAACCCGATCAGGCCGCAAAAACTCGCCGGCGCGCGGATCGAGCCGCCGGTGTCGGAGCCGGTGGCGATGTCGGCCAGCCCGCCAGCCACAGCCGCTGCCGATCCGGACGACGAGCCGCCGGTGACGCGGTCGGGCGCCGCCGGGTTCACCGGAAAGGGAAAATGCGCGTTCTGGCCGAACAGCGCGAAAGCCAGTTCGTCGGTCTGCGTCTTGCCGACGAAGCGCGCGCCAGCATCCAGAATCATCTGTACGGCCGGCGCCGTGCTCGAGGCGGCATTGCTTTCGGCGAATTTCCTGGAATTGCCGCAGCCGGTACGGTAGCCGGCGACGTCGTAGATGTCCTTGACAGCCAGCCGCAGGCCGGCGAGCGGGCCGAGGTTGGCATGGGCCACCGGTATCTGGCGAAGATCGAGGAAGGCGTTGTAGGGGCCGTGCGTGCCTGTCATCGTTCGATATCCGGATACGGTTGCACCTACATTGTTCGATGCCGGAAATTTTACAACCTGCGATACGATTTTTATTGATTGTGAAATCCTTCGCCCCTATATCGCGCTTGCCCAAAGTCGCACGTGCCTGTGGGTGTCCGCCGATCCTCGAATGGTGAGGGAAATCGGTAAGGTAACTGGAGCCAACCCCTCCAGTCGGTTTAGCGGCCAACCGCCAGACCGAGGACACCTTGAAGCAACGACGGTGCGGGCCTTTCTGGTTCTCTGCCGGTTGTCCAAAGACCGGGGTTACTGAAGAGGCACACCTTCATTGCCTGCAGTGCGGAACGGGGTTCTCCCAATCCAAGCCAAGGCAGACAAAGCGGACCGAAGCCGGGCAAGGCCGAGGTTCATCGCCGCGAGACGGCGTTTCATGGTTCCGGGGTCTCCACCGGCTGGTTCCATGGATTTTCCGTCCCGCCTTTGTCCACCGCGTGTTCGCGAGGCCGACAGCCCGCGTCCGCACCCTTGTGCGCGCCGAAAGGCGTGTTTGGAGAACCCGATGGCTACCCAGCGCATCCTCGATTTCCTCGCCACCCGACGTCCGTCCGGCCCTTGCCTCGTCGTCGACCTCGATGTCGTGCGCGACAATTTCCGCGCCTTCGAGAAGGCGCTGCCCGATTCCAAGATCTACTATGCGGTGAAAGCAAACCCGGCGCCGGAAATCCTGCGCCTCCTTGCTGCGATGGGCTCGTCCTTCGACACCGCTTCCGTTGCCGAAGTCGAGATGGCGATGGACGCGGGTGCGCCCGCGGACCGCATCTCCTTCGGCAACACCATCAAGAAGGAGCGTGACATCGCACGCGCCTACCAGCTCGGCATCCGGCTGTTCGCGGTCGACTGCGTCGAGGAGGTCGAGAAGATCGCCCGCGTCGCTCCCGGCGCGCGCGTGTTTTGCCGCGTGCTGACCGACGGCGAAGGCGCCGAGTGGCCGCTGTCGCGCAAGTTCGGCTGCGTGCCCGCCATGGCCGTCGACGTGCTGCGCCATGCCAAGGCGCTCGGCCTCGACGCCTATGGCGTGTCGTTCCACGTCGGCTCGCAGCAGACCGACCTGACCGCCTGGGACCGTGCGCTGGCCGACGCCAAGAAGGTGTTCGCGACGCTGGCCGAGGAAGGCATCGTCTTGAAGATGGTCAACATGGGCGGCGGTTTCCCGACGCGCTATTTGCGTGACGTGCCGGCGGCCCAGGCCTATGGCCAGGCGATCTTCTCGGCGCTGCGCAAGCATTTCGGCAATGCCATTCCCGAAACCATCATCGAGCCGGGCCGTGGCATGGTCGGCAATGCCGGCGTCATCAAGTCGGAAGTCGTGCTGATCTCGAAGAAGGCCGACAATGACAATGTGCGCTGGGTGTTCCTCGACATCGGCAAGTTCGGCGGTCTGGCCGAGACCATGGACGAGGCGATCCGCTATCCCCTCGTCACCCGCCATGACGGCTCGGAGACCGCGCCTTGCGTGCTCGCCGGCCCGACCTGCGATTCGGCCGACGTGATGTACGAGAAGACGCCGTATCCACTGCCCCTGTCGCTGACGATCGGCGATGAGGTGCTGATCGAAGGCACCGGTGCCTACACGACCACCTACTCGGCGGTCGCCTTCAACGGCTTCGAACCTCTCCGATCCTACGTGATCTGACGGTTCTTTATTTGGCGCATTTTCGGACGGCGAACCGGATACCACCTCGCCTGAAAATGCGCTGAGAGCCGATCAGATCATCCCAGGTGGGCGCTTGCCGCCCGCCCGGGCTCGCTTGTGGAACAGATCTCCGCTTGCCAGGGATTGCGGAAATGGAAATGTCAGTTGAAATCGTAGCTCATGCGCCGGCCTTCTCCATGGTCGCCGAAACCGTCGCCGACGTAGCGGCACGCGAAGCCTTGCTCGATCGTGCCATGGGGCCGATGCGGCGGAAAAAATCGTCGGAGAAGCTGCGGCGTGGCCGCCGGCCCTCGGAAGGCCTGGCTTTCGTCGCGCGCGACGCGTCGGGCGGCGTCGCCGGCACGGTGCGGCTGTGGGATGTCAGGTTGGGCGAGGGCGGCCCGCCGGCATTGCTGCTTGGCCCGCTCGCCGTCGATCCGTCACTCAAGAATGCCGGCATCGGCTCGGCGCTGATGCGCCACGCCGTGGCCGAGGCGGCGCGTCTCGGTCACGCGGCGATCCTGCTGGTCGGCGATGCGCCCTATTACGGACGCTTCGGTTTCTCGGCCGACAAGACGGGCCGGCTGGCGATGCCAGGCCCCTATGAGCGGCATCGCCTGCTGGCGCTGGAACTGGTGGACGGTGCGCTCGACGGCGTGCACGGCACGCTGAAGGCCTGCGGCCGCAAGCTGAAGGCCCAGGCGCCGACACTGGCCGCCTGAGGAATCGACCACGCTATTCCTCAAACATAACGCCGCCTGAAGCGGCGGCGTTTTACGATCCATTGACGACCGGGTAATCGTGTGTGTTCAGCCAATCAACTGGCTGAGCGCCATGGCCACCGTCATATCGCCTTCGACTTTGATCTTGCCGGTCATGAACGCCATGGTCGGGTTCAGGTCGCCGGCGATCAGTGAATCGAGATCGTCGAGCGAGAGCTTGATGGTGCAGTCGGTGGGGGCATCGGTGTTCGAGACGGTTGCGCCGTCGATGACGATGACGCCGTCGCCGCCGGTGTCGAACTTCACGGAACGATCAAACCCGCTGCTGGCCACGCGCGACTTGATCTTCTCGGCAATCTCCTGAACGCTCACGCTGTTCTCCCTGTCTGGTTGCACCTGTCGCGCAGGGCATTTCGGTCTGGCCGAAGTCCATGCGGCATCTCTGGCGATCACGGTCGCTGCCGCATATAGCTTCTGGTTGACGTTTACGTCAACGCAAATCCTGGAGGCTGGTTCCTATCGCCGCACCAGGTAGCCTGTCGGGGCACCGGTGGTCAGTGGGCTGGCGGCGCGTCCGCTTCGGGCGGCTTGACGGTCCCGGCAGCCGCGGTGTCGGAATCCTGCCGACGGCGTAGCCAGTTGTCGCGGATCTCGTCCTTGCTCAGGAAATTGACCTGATCGATCAGAACCTCATGCACCAGGTTCGCGCCGACGCGGGCATTGACGGTGTCGCGAATGGCGGCGCGAAAGGCATCCAGGTCGATCGTCGCCTTCTTGGTGAAGTCGATCTGGGGATTGGCGTAGAGGTAGCTGTAGACCTGGTCGGTAATGAGCGCTTCGGCCGGAATCGACAGTTTCTTTATCTGCTCCGGTTCGACGGTATAGACGAGCTTGGCCAGGAAATAGCCGCCGATCTTGGAATCGCGGATCAGCGGCACCGAAATGACGTCGGTCTTGACGTAGTCCAGCCCGCCCAGCATCGGCTTGGGTTTCTCGCCGACACCGCGTTCACCGGCTGCCTGGAACGAATAGAAGACGGCGCCGAGCGTGGCGGCGCAGACCCAGACCGCGATGGCGATGATCTTGATCATTCAGAGCCCGAGCCCGAGATCATCGCGCTAACCTTTCATCCGGCCGAACTCGCCGGCGGAGTAGGTGCCGTCGGTTTCGGCGCGCTGGATGGCGCTGCGCAGCAGGCCGGCGACCTCATTGACGGCGCTCAGATGCGCCAGGATCGCCGCCTCGTTCTTCGCCAGTTTCTGGCGCAGCCGGGTCAGGCCCTCGCGGTGCTGTTCGAGGAACTCGGCTTCGCTGCCGCCCTTCATGGCGCGGGTCAGCTCGTAGAGATAGCGGCTCTTGCGGGCGTTCGACGCCTTGAGATCATAGCCGGTATCGCTGCGGATGCCGGCGGTCTCTTCCTCGACCACCTCCTCGATGCGGCCGATGATGGCGGCAAGGTTTCCGGGCCGCGCGAACGGGATCGGAGCCTCCGACGCGGTCGTGCGCGCCGGCAGGTTGGCAGTGAATTCGGAAGAATCGGCCATGGTGTTTCCCAGTCTAGATCTTGATGTCTGTTTTTATGGTTGTCTCGTCGCCGGTCATCGACCTGGCGGCCTTGCGCTGCAATTCCTGGACGAGCGAGCTGGACAGACGGGTCTGCTGATCGATCTCGGCCTTTTCCGGTCCGTTTGAAACCGGGCCGATCGGCACCTTGCGCTTGCCGTCCATATAGTGGTCGGCAAGCAGCGACTTGGCGATGCCGATGCCGCCGCGCTCGGCCATCACGTCGGCAACGCGCTCGGCGAGCTGCGACTTCCACATGTCGCCGGCCAGACCCGTGCCATAGACGCCCTCCGTGTCCTTGGGCAGCATGTTCTGAATGAAGGTCTGCAAGACCATCGCCTCGAACTTCTTGAATTTCTTGGCCGGATCGGCTGTCGCCGCCGCCTTGTCAGCCGTGGCGCGCGACAGAATCGAGCCGGCGTCGACCGACGCCGCGGTATCCAGCGAACCGGAGGTGTCGACCGAAAAGGCACCGGCCGCGCCACCCGCGCGCCTGGTCAGCGCGGCACGGGCAGCCTCGATATCCATCGGATCGGCAGCTCGGGCGACATCCATAACGATGTCGCTGGGTGGAGAAATCGCCAAGAAAGTCCGCCTTTTACCGGTTTTCCTTGGCCAGACCATGCCTCAACAAGCTTGTGGCAGGCTTGCGCGAGGGGAGGGCGCGGAATGTGGGGTAGAGACGAGGTGTCGGCTTCGGGCCGGAAGCGGGCATCCGCCGCCGTTCTCGAATGACCGCGGCAGCCCGCAAGCTGACGACAGCCAGGGGGACACGGCACGCCGTAGGCGAATGGCCGCATCGCCAATCCTGCCAACGTCGAAAGTCCGGCCCGCTGCCCCTGTACATCTTGACGGGAATTGGTGCGCCTGTTTGAGAACGGGATCGAGACATTTGCTGCATGGGAGATGGGCAAGCGGTGGGCAAACAGTGAAGCGCGTTCTTCGAATGCTTGCCGCTGTGATTGTGGCGTCCGGCCTGGCCGGGTGCACCAGCATTTCCTACTACGCGCAGTCGGTGGAGGGCCACGTGCAGATCATGGCCGCGCGGAAAAATGTCGGAAGGCTCATCCGTGATCCCTCGACGCCCGAGGCATTGCGCGCCAAATTGACGTCGGCCAGCGCCATACGCCGCTTTGCCACGGAAGAACTGGCGCTGCCCGACAACAGCAGCTATCGCAGCTATTTCGACATCGGCCGGGCCGATGTGACCCTTGCCGTTTTTGCCGCGCCGCGATTCTCGCTTACGCCGATAACATGGTGCTTTCCGGTCTTCGGCTGCGTTCCGTACCGGGGTTACTTTTCCCGCAAATCAGCGGTTGAAAGCGCCGCCGAACTGCAGCGGCAAGGACTGGACGTTTATGTGTCAGGCGTCACCGCCTACTCCACGCTGGGCTGGTTCAGCGACCCGCTGCTCAGCACCATGCTGCGTCAGGACGACACCTATATCGCCAGCCTTGTCTTTCATGAGCTGGCGCATCAGAAAATCTATGTGAACAACGACTCCGCGTTCAACGAGGCTTTCGCGGTAGCCGTCGAAACCAGCGGTGTGAGGAAATGGCTCCGCGCCATGGGAAATCGCGCCGGATTGCGCCGCTACGAAACGAACCGCAAGCGCCAGGCGGATTTTCTCGGACTGATCGCGAAAACGCGGGATGAGTTGCGGCAGGTCTATGGAAGTCCCCGCGCCCCTGAGCAGATGGCGGCTGCCAAGGCAGCCACGATCGACAGGCTGCGGATGCGCTACCGACAGATGCGCGACAAAAGCTGGGCCGGATACCGGGGATACGATGCCTGGTTCGATGCCCCGATCAACAATGCAAAGCTCGCCGCGACTGCCGTCTACGGTGAACAGGTTCCGGCGTTCCTTCATCTGTTCGATTTGTGTTCCGGCGACTATCCAAGGTTCTACGCTGCTGTCCGCCGGATCGCGGATTTGCACGAACCCTCCCGTGCCGAAGCGCTTAAGGCTGCGAATACCTGCAATTGAATCGAGCAAGCACGGGACCTAGCGGTCGCTCGTCGACAGTGGCGATCCGATATCCGCGTCGAGTGCGAAACGCTCGCAGCGCTCGCCATCGGACTCATCGATGAAGCTCTCGATATGCCTGAAGCCGAGCTTCGCCAATATCCGCAGCGACGCGAAATTGCGCGCCGCCGCCTCGGCCGTCACCTGTTCAAGCGCCAGGGTTTCAAAGGCGTAGCGCAGGACTTCGCGCACCGCCTCGCTACCCAGCCCGTGCCCCCAATGCGCGCGTGCCAGCACAAATCCCAATGCGGCTGCCTTGGCATCGGTTGCGCCGAAGGTCAGGGTTATCGTCCCGATCGCGTCCGATACTCCCGTCTGGTCCATCGACCACTGGATCGCCTTGCCGTCGGCGAACCGCTGACGCGAGCGGGCCAACCATCGCTCGCCCGCGCTTATGTCGCCGGGAATGGGATCACCGGCGAGGGAGGCGGATTCGACATCCGTCGCGCGCGCAAACCATGCCGGGACATCCCTTTCGCTGGGCGCCCGAAGCACGAGCCTTGGTGTCATGAGTTTGGGAAATCGGACTGCTTCCATGGGGGCATTTTCGACCCGAGGCGGCGCCAATGCAACGGCGCGGGCAGGCCGCGACCGGCATGGTGGCGAAAGCGTACCGTTGCTTATGGGACTTCGCAGAGTTCCAGCGGCAATCCATCCGGGTCGCTGAAGAAGGTAAACCGTTGATCTGTATATGGGTCGATGCGGATTGGCTCAACGGCGACGCCGGCGGCTTCCAGGCGCATGATTACGGGATCGAGATTGGCCACGGCAAATGCCAGATGCCTCAGGCCCGTCGCCTCTGGATAGGACGGCCTCGTCACTGGGGCGGGGAAGGAGAACAATTCCAGCTGGACGGACCCGATCCGCAGATCGGCCTTCCATGACTGTCGCTCCTCCCGATAGACCTCCCGGATCAGATCGAGGCCGAGGAGATCGACGTAGAACCGTCGCGACCGGTCGTAGTCGGTGCAGATGAGCGCGACGTGGTGAATGGCGTTCAGCATGTCGTGAACTCTAGCGAAGCTTGGATTCGAGGCCAAGGTCACCAGCGGGCACGAAGCACTTTGTTTATGTCGCCGTTCAAAGATACAGTACGGCAGCTTCCAGGCTTGGCGGGGATCGGCGGACGGCGACCATGCGGCGCATTGCTGACCGGCAGATTTTGGGCCGTCAACTTTGCTCGCGCGCCGCGAAATTAGTAGCATTTCACGCTGGTTTCACGACACGTATGGAATACGGTCCAAGGGACGGGGAGAACCGGAATGAACGCTCATCGCGGCACGACTACCGCCGGGCTGGCCGTGTCGGGCGGTGTTCAAGGCATCGCCGGCACTGTTGATCCGCGTCAGGTGCAGTTTCGCAACTTCGGCAATGCTGCCGGCGCGGACGAAGCCAAGCTCTATCATGGCCTGGAGACACCTTGGGCCACTCAGTGCCTGTTTGCCAAGCTGCTGCGCAGGATGAGTGTGGCATCCGCCGGAGGTGGCAACAAAACCAACGAGCGGATTCCGGCAGGATACACCTATCTTGCCCAGTTCGCCGCGCACGACATTATCCGCAATTCCTCGCTCAGTCCCTTGTTGGCGGCCCACGAGGCAGAGCGCCGCAACGAACGCGAGGAGGCACTCCTGCTCGACGTGCTTTACGGCGGAGGACCGTTCTCGAACCCTGGCATGTATGTCGTGGCCAAGCCTGGTGAAGTCGTCAGGTCGCTCATGCGTACCGGGCCGATGGCACCGCCGTCACCGAACGCCATGGCGATTCCCGCGGGCGCCTGTCCCTTTGCCATACGCGACTTGCCACGCTTTCAACAGGCCGATCTGAGCGATGGAGTCGAAAGGGGTCGGACGGATGTCCTGGTCGCAGACCAGCGTAGCGACGACAACGCCAACATTGCGCAAATGACGGCGCTTTTCCTGCACCTGCACAATGCCGTGGCCGGTGCACTGAGCAGCAGCGGAATACCCAAAAAGGACGTCGAACTGCCGGCAGGCGCGTATCTTTTCGACCGGACACGCCGCGTCACGACGGCGATTTACCGGAATGTGCTGCAAAATGATTTGCTGCCGCGCCTCATCGCCAAGCCGATATGGGACCTCTACAACGCGAACGGGTTCAGACCACTGGTCGACATGCCGCAAGGCATCCCGATTGAGTTTTCCCACGCGGCATACCGCTTGGGCCATTCCATGGTCAGGCTTTCCTATGTCTTCAATGACCAGCATCCGGAAGGCGAAGGGCTGGAGAACGTGTTGCTCAACCGCTCCTCATCACGCCCGCACAGATTCCCGGTCTCCGAACACTGGATCGCCGATTGGTCGCATTTCTTCCAGATCGCCGGCTCGACGCCGCAGTTCAGTCGGCGGATCGGACCAACGGTCAACGAAGTGCTGCTGAGTGCCTACAGCATGCCGATCCTGTGCGTCGGCCCCGATTCAAAGCCACTTGACCCCGCCACAGCGGGGCTGTTGAGCGAAGCAGACAGAGCTGCACTACCCGATCCGAATGCGTCGGGACTTTTGTTCAGCGATCTGGTCCGAGGAACCATTGGTGGCCTGCTCAGGCTCGATGCCTTGATCGAGCAATTGCCTCAGGCCGCTCTCGCGACCGCGCCGTTACTCGGCGATGCCGGGAAACGGCACCAGGCTATTCGATCCTGGCTTCAAGGATCGACCGTTGCCTTCACCGCGGCCGAGGCGACTGAGCTGGCAGAAAATCCGCCGTTGCTGTTCTGGCTGTTGTTGGAGGCCGCGATCGAACAGGACGGGCTGTGTTTCGGTACCATCGGATCGGTGATTGTAGGGGATGTCTTCATGGCAAGGCTCGCGGCCTCGCGCGCCATGATCGAAGACGACCCAATTACGCAGGACCTCGTCGCCAGACTGTTTCCCACCGGCATCCCGCGAACAATGGCCGACCTGATCCTTTTCGTCGCCAGCGCGCTCAATCTGGGCGATGCCTGGCCCCGGTTTATCACCCCGCCTACAACTCCTGGAGCTTGAACATGGCTGACCCCGTCGACAATTTGGACGCCTTTCCCGAACCGATCCGAACCCTTAACTTCGAGGCGACCGGCCGCAAGGTGGTGCAATGGGCACAGGACCCCAGCACGCGTCCGCGCGACTTGGCCGAGTTCAAGGCCCAACTCGATGGACTCGTCGTCGTGCCGGACCGCTATAAGGAAATCCAGATCGTTCAGGGATACGACCACGTCTTCTTCCTGCGGTTACCGCCCAACAATCAAGTGACGCAATCGCAAAAGAAGCTCCAGACCGAACAAGGCGGCATGGCCGATTATGGCATTCCGGAATTCTATTTCGATGCGATTCTCGAAACGGTGCCGTTCAACCGCGACAGTTTCTTCTACTCACGCATCGCGGACTACACCATTCGGGGCTGCCGATAGAACGGGCTCTGGTAAAGGTATCTGGCTGACGACAATGCCGGCCCCGGCTAGCCCTCGGCGCAGCGCCTCGAGGGCGTCTGGACTGTAGATCGGAAAGCTGTCCATGAGCCATGTGCCGACGTTGCCCGGCTCCGGTGACTCATTTCCAAACCACGTCGTCTTCAGCTGCGCCAAAAATCGGTCGGCCTCTTGATGCGCGGCTTGCTCATTGCCGAGCAAGGCGAGCGCCGCAGCCTTCCAGCCGCCGATGTACGACACGCTATCGGCGGCGCGCTCAGCTGCTTCGACGCAACCCGCATAGTCGCCAAGCAGGAACCGCACGCCCGCCTGATAGCTCCATTGCAGGCGTGAAACGCCGAGTCCGGTCTGCAACGCCAGAGTGGCGATACGCCGCGCGTTCTCGCGATCGTCGCAATAGGCAAGCCCGAGAGAAGCGGAGACCAGTGTCCAGGGATCGTTGCCATTGAGTTCGCAGGCCAGAAGGAAGCTGATGGCCGCCTGCTGCGGGATGCCGTTCATGGCGTAGGACCACGCCAGATGCAGTTGGCTTCGCGAATCGATCGGATCGATCTGGGTCGCCTGCTTGGCAAACGTCAGCGCTTCTGCGTGGCGTTCGCGTCGCCGGCCGATGCCGGGAAAGATCAGATGCCGTGAATTGATGATGCCGGCCAACCCGGCGTAGGCGGCAGCGAACCGCGGTGACTCCGCGATGATTGATCTGAACAGAGCCTCGGCCCTCTCCTCTGACTCCGGGCGCCACTGAAAGATCAGTTCCTGCGCCCTCAGCCAGCGGTCGAACTGCTCCAGCGACAGGTCCGGGATGCTGGCGATCTGAACCAGCCGTTCGGACGACATGCTGACACCCAGCGCGACAGCGATGCGGCGGATGAGCCTCTGCTGGGTCTGGTACCACTGGCTGTTTTCGATGACAAACTGCTCGCTCCAGATGTAGCGCCCCGATGCAAGCTGCTTAAGCGTCATGCTGAGACGCAATGCCGGCCCGTCGACAAATCCGGTCGCCTCGATGCAGTAGGCATTCTCGGTGAAGCGGGGGGGATGCCCTTCCCATTCCATTACCGCCCAGTCGCGGAACCGCACCAGCGACGCGACCAGTTCACTGCGGAAGATTTGCACCGCGTTCCGCGCGCGGACGGAACCGCTCACCAATTCGAACTCCCGCACGAACAGCAGCACGCCGGCGGCGGGCTCTTGCAGCCGTTGCGCCTGGGACCCGAATGCCTCGGCGGCAATCGCGGTTACCGCCCCCCTGTCCGTGGCCCCGATCGTACCGAGCTTGATGTCACTGACTAGTGCCTGCGTGGCGGCTGAAGGTTCGCTGTCGAACTCTGTTTCAAGCAGGTCCCAAAGCCCCTTATAGGCCCTCAAGGCCGTTGCTTGGTCGCCCATCCGAGCCGACGCTTCCATGACTGCTCGGCAGCCGATCTCGTTGGTCGGATCGAGATTGAGCAGGGCTTGTCCGGCTCGCTTTAGCGCTGGCCAGTCTGCCGCGGCCTTGGCCATCGCTTCCAGACATGAGATAAATTCGTCCTGAAGGCATTGCCGCTGGACGAGGACCCAGTTGCGAAACGAGGGGTCGATGTCGTCCAGGCCATTGAGAAAGCTTTCTGCGACACGTTGCCTCTCCAGAAGGACGGGCGGAATCCTTCCAGCCTTCAGCTCGTGCCTGATCTCACTCACATCCACTGTGACGAGCGACTGCTTCAGCGTCACGTTGAGCCGGTCTCCGAGGAAGACCCCTTCGACTTCAGCCAGGCAGGTCTTGAGATCGACTACGGTTTGCCTAAGCGAGGCCCTCGCTCGTGCCTCGTCCGATTCACTCCAGAGCAAGCCGCAGATGCGCTCGCGGGTTTCAAAACCATGAGGGCTCAGTGCAAGATAGGCAAGGACGGCACGCGATTTGCGGTTTCTCACGGCGACGTCTCGCCCAAATTGGCTCAGCGCTACCTTGTCAAGCGTCGTGACACTGATCAGCGGCGCAGTCCTCGTTGGGGAGTTGTGCCCGATCATCGTTGTCCCGCAACTGCCTCCGTCTACATAAGATCGGCGCGGCCGCTCGGGCCGGCCTGGTCAATGAGGGAACGAAGCCGACGCGACTGGAACGGCGACGGAAATGGCTGCAGCCCTGGGACGAAGACTTTGGCGACGGGAATGTCAAACATCGGCGTGGTCAGATCTGCTGCGTATATGCGGTATTGCTTCTTAAGCATTTCGCCAACCAAGGATACGAAATTCAAGTCCCTTTCATCATTTTTGTGCATCAGCACGCCACTGGACAGGTGTGAGACGAGGCCCGTGTCGATTGCGCCAGGGGTCTCGGCGCGCTCCGCCTGCAGGCGGTCGACCTCGTCGAGCCTCTCAACCCCCTGTTCTGCGCGTTTCATTGCCGCCAGATCGAGAGCCAGTTCCATCTGGCACATTTCCAGCAGCGCCGCCCTCAGGGCGTTGCCCGCGTCCAGCCTGCAAGCCAGCCCGACTGCCGGGCCGCGACCATCCGCGTCGAAGGATAGCGCCGCGATTACAGGCGAGGGAAACTCACCCGATATGTCGAGAAACTGGGTGCATCTGCCGAGCTTCTCCTGCCTTATCCGCGCAAGCAGATCGAGCACGCCCGCGCCAGCAAGCGCTTCCAGTCCGATCAACCGGCCGCCGCGCCTGCTGCGCCACCAGGCGGCAGCCGCATCGCGCTCGATTGCTTCCAGCAGCGCCGAGGTCAGGGCAGCCTCGTGGGTTATCCCTGCGGCGCATCCGCAACTGGTTACCCAGGCGCTTCGGTTTGCGCCGCGAATGAAAAGTGTCTCGGGCAGATAGCCCTGCCGACCGTCGTCCAGCCGGCGCACGGGCACCCATCGGTCACTTTCACCGAAACCGGATTGCACCTGGAAATCGTCGAGGTGTTCAGCCAGCCGAATGTCCTGCCAATGACTTACACCATCTACTGGCGTGCCGTGCGTCGTCCCGTGCGGCACTTGCCATTCGCTATGATATTCGATGCCCTCGCCGATGCAGGCCTCGAATGCGCGCCCCGGGGTGAGGCCGACACCGCTGAAGCTCGCCGAAGTGGGTGAGGCCGAATCTCTCCAACTGCGATGTACCTGCGCACCAAAAAAGTGCAGCCCCGGTGCGTGGCGGGCGTGCAAGCGGAACAGATTGCCAAAATTCGCTGCGGCCAACAGTAGTCCTTGGCGGTTGTTGACCACCACCGGGTCGGGATCTGTGTCGCGGGAGCCAAAGTACCCAAGTGAGGTGAGCAACCCGCGTGCCATTGCAGCCTGGTCAGGTGCCAAATCTTGCGGCTTTGAACAAAATCGCGCTGCCAGTTCAAACGCATTCGCGGCGGTCAATTCACCATCCTCGCTGTTGAAGAAAGCCTTCTCACTCCTGGCTGCCACTTTCGCCTCACGATTTTGATCGGGTCAACAAGCGTCGCAGGCAAGGCAAAGCGATCTCTGAAAGACGCGAGAGCCGAAGATGGCGGTCATCTCACGCTGATTTCACGCTAGCTGGTCTAATGGTTGTTTCCGAGACGTCATCTCGACTGCCCCGGAGCTGAACGACCCGCACCGGACGAGACGATGGAAAATCGGCGCCAATTCATTTCCTCCCGGGAGCGGCGCCGCGGGGCCATGACCGGATGGGGCCGGTCTGTGCCTCGCGGCCCACTGGGAAGGGCGAAGCGGCTTCTTCGACACAAGGCCCATTTCGGGTTTCCTCCCGGGAGCGGCGCCGCGGGGCCATGACCGGATGGGGCCGGCCTGTGCCTCGCGGCCCACTCGGAAGGGCGAAGCGGCTTCGTCGACACAAGGCCATCCTCGGATCAGAAATTCGACAAGACAGGAGATCAAAAATGGCAGCGCATGGCACCCCGCCCCGTGGCATTGATGCGACACGATCGCCGTTGTTCGAAGGCCGCTTCGGCCGCATGTTCCGAAATCTGGCACCCGCAACGTTCGGGGCAAACGACGATGACAACCGTCGCAACCTCAAGGCGCTCGGCGCCGCCATGTCTGCTGATATTGACGAGCCGAAAGATGGGCTCGACGCCGAGGAAAGCGGGATTCCTGCCCTCTATACCTATTTTGGCCAGTTCGTTGATCACGACATCACCTTCGATCCCGTCAGCACCTTGCGTAAATCGCTGGATCCCGATGGGCTGGTGGATTTCCGCACGCCGAGCTTTAATCTGGATAATGTCTATGGCCGGGGTCCCGCCGACCAGCCTTACATGTATACGAAAGAAGGCCGCTTCCGCCACGGCGATGCAATGACAGGAGCCGGTGGCCAGCCCGGACACGATCTGCCGCGCTTCGCCGGACGCGCAATCATCGGCGACCCCCGCAACGATGAAAACAGTCTGGTTTCGCAACTGCAAGGGCTGATGCTCAACGTGCACAACCGGATGGTCGATGACAATCCGGGCCTGGATTTTGAAGCGGTCCAGCAGCTCGTCCGCTTCCACTACCAGTATGTTGTCGTGAATGACTTCCTCGCCAGGATCGTTTCGCAACCGATCCTTGACGCACTCAAGACGGACGGCCGCTTCGATCAAAAGCGATTGCGGTACTATCACTGGCGCAACCTGCCGTTCATGCCAGTCGAGTTTTCGGTCGCCGCCTACAGGCTTGGCCATTCGATGGTAAGGCCCGGTTATCGGCTGAACGACGACAAGCTGCTGCCGATCTTCCCACGCGCCGGCAAGCCGCATGAGGAGGCGCTTACCGGCTTCCAGACGATGAAGCCGGGTCGCGCCCTGGACTGGGGTCGATTTATCGACATTGACAAGCGCGCAGGCGGATCGGATCCCGAGACTGGAGATCCTGCCAACGTGCGTCGGCTGCAATTTGCCTACAGGATCGACACATCCCTCGTCGGTTTCCTGCACGATCTGCCGAAAGCTGTGGCGGGTGACCCGCCGGCCTCCCTCGGCGAGCGCAATCTCTTGCGGGGCTGGCTCCTCGGCCTGCCGTCCGGCCAGAGCGTCGCACGTGCCATGGCCATCGAGCCCCTGGCCGATGCGGACATCATAATCGGCAAGGCTGTGGACGCTCCCGAGGATGGTGATGTCGTAGGCCCGATCATCGATGCCGTCACAGCCAAGGGTGGCGACGGCAAGGCCTTCGCCGACAACTGCCCACTTTGGACCTATGTCCTTGCCGAAGCGGCAACACACAAGACCAACATGGCTATCCCGATTACAGGCGGCGGCACACGTTCCACGCCGCAGCTTGGACCGGTGGGCGGCCGGATTGTGGCGGAGGTCTTCCTCGGATTGCTGTTTGGCGACGGCAGGTCTTACCTGTCGCTCGATCCTTTGTGGAAGCCTGTGAGCGGGGCAGGCTTCAGACTGAAGGACCTGGTCTCCTACGGGCTCGGCATGGGGCCGCCGCTTCACTACCGGTGACAACCAGTCCTTGGCAGCGGGTGAAGTCAGGGGACGACCGGATATGTCGTGACAATCTTCGACAATTCGGCGGGGGCGAAGCAGGGCGGAGATTCTTGAGATGTCCGCCCCTGCCGGCGCCTGACAAAGGTGTGCCCGGCTTTCCAGTTTGGCGGAGGTTTAGCGTTAGTCGAATTTGGTCAATCACTACTCGAAGGGGATATGGGCAATGGGACTCTTTGATGAATATAAAGAGGGATATGAGCGCAACTGGGAGAGGCTGGAAATCCGATCCAACCGAGCCAGCGTCGTCAAAAAGGAAGCCAAGCGCATTCTGGATGGCAAGACGATCTATGCTCAGATCGAAAGCCGGACGGGTGTTCCATGGTGGTTTGTCGGCCTCTGTCACTACCGTGAGTCTTCGCTGAATTTCGGCACTTATCTCGGCAATGGCCAGCCTCTTGGCCAACGTACCACCATTGTTCCGAAGGGCCGTGGGCCATTCACCGGGCCGAACGCTTTTGTCGACGGAGCGTTGGACGCTTTGCGGCTGGAGGGCTTTGTCGGCGCCAGCGATTGGGGGATTGCGCGAACTCTGTTCAGGCTCGAGGGGTTCAATGGTTTTGGCTACCACGGAAAAGGTGTGAATTCTCCGTACCTTTACGGTGGTTCCACCTTGTACGGGCCGCCCGAGGCGCGAGCCGGCAAGTATGTCAAAGACCATGTTTTCGACCCCAATTTTGCGGATACGCAGCTCGGGACGGCAGTGATCTTGAAGGCTCTCCTCAGCCTTGACCCAACAATCAGCATCGGTTCAAACGGCGGTTCGCCGGGCTTGGAACCAGACGATGAGATGGCAAAGGATGTTGTCTGGCTTCAGCATTCATTGAACGCTCTGGGGGCAGACCCGCAATTGGTAGAAGACGGGCGGAGCGGACCTTTAACCAGGACAGCTCTGTCGCGCTTTCAACAACAAAACGGACTGGACGATACGGGGTTAGCAGATCCCCTTACGATTGCGGCGATTGACCGGCAGCTGCAGCCCAGCTCGGATGGCGCCGCAAGTGATATTCGCGAGAAGCTCGAATCTTTGCAGGCCGCTATTCGCGCCTTGACCGATAGATCGGACAAGGTGCCTTCACCTGTCCATGTAAATACGGTTGGCGTGAACAGCGACCTCGCGGGCATTGTCAGTGCGTTGGGAGGTGCAGTTCAGCGCGTGGCGAACACCGTCCCGCCAGTCAATCAGGGCGGTAGTCAGCAAGATCGCTTGCGAAGGGCGATCGACCTGGTCTCGGCCATCTTGCTCCCTGGCCAAGCCAAGGATGCGCCGTTAGGCCCAGTGAACGGTGCGCTCGGTCAGACGATCGGGAATCTGCTCGACGGAAAGAAATCGGCGATTGGTATTGGCGGGGCGATAATTACGCAGCTGCTTTCCAAATTGGCGACTTCGCCTGGCGTGTCGGGTGATCTGACCGCGGTAGGCACTGCAGTGTCCAATATCACGCCAGCCATGGGGTTAAGCCCTTTCGCAATGCCGTTATTTCTTGGCCTTGCGGCGTGGGGCTTCTTGGGAAAGCTTGAAAAGTGGAACCAGGGAATGCCTACAATCCCACTAGATTGACCTGCATGAACGGGTCGCCCTACTCAAGTGGCCCGGCTGAGTGTTCCCCATGGCAGTTGCGTGTCGGCTGGCCCGGCCGCGCTAGGGCCAGAAGCCGCATTGAGCCATGGGGCTTCCAAGAACACCCAGCTTTCGTACTCGCGTCCTCACGGTGGATGGCACAGCAATGGGCAATCCAGACATGACGAAAGCCAAGAGGTTTGCTGTGGATCAAGCTGCTACCGCGAATGACCAACCAGGCCTTTACAATTGGTTGGGTGCCAAGACGAGGAGTTTCGTTCGTTGGTGGCGAAGGTTTGATGGTTTTGTGAACCAGCCGTTGCCAACGGGCAGAGCGTGGTATTGGAGCTGGATTGCGCCCGATGGCTACGCCTGGTTCGTCCCGGTCCTGTCTCTCATGTTAATCGTCGTTATCGCGCTCGGCTGCCCGACATTCCACTTTACGTTGGCCACGATCGGACTGTTGATATTCGGGCTTTCACTGTTGCTGGCGCTACATATCGGAGCGTGGTTGCAACCATGGGTCCAGCGATACCTTCTCGCTGGGCAGCTTGCGATCCTGGGTGTCTTGATCGCCCCAATGCTTCTCTTCACCCAACCTGAGACCTACGACGATCATTCAGGATCACTACGCCTGCACATTGGTGTCGCGATTGTCATCATCTTGGCGATCGCACTCGGCATGGCCTGGTGTGTAGCCGTGCGATTGTTCAATCCCCAAGGACGAAGTGAACTTGCGCAGGCGCTTCCCGCAGTCGACCTGTTTCCACCGACGAATCGCTACGACTTCATGGGGACCAGCCCTTTCGCAGCGCTGGTTTCCGCCTTGCTTATTGTGCCCGTCCGCTACCCGGTCGAGCTGCTTTTGCCTGGATCGCTATTGGTGCTCTTTGTACCGGATCGATTTCTTTGGTGGGTGTTTGCAATTGTCGGCGTTCTCTGCTGGGCAGTGCTCTTCCTCGGCGTGCTTTTCGAAAGATTGATGGAAGTTCTTAAAACTATCGGTCGTCTCTTCTTCATAGGCCCGCAACTTGCCATAAGCTTGCTGGTGATTGTCGTTGCCCTGGCGCGCTTGGGTGACGTGCACTACATCACTTATCTGTTCAACGCAGGCAGCACCGGATACGGCAATACCAAGATCATGGGCTACCTCGCTTTTTTCTATTTGGCGGCGTGGTACTACGCGTTCTGGTGCGATCAATTCGCGGCGCGGAGAATTCTCCATCTACTTGGTGGCAGTGTTGCCGCTGGGCCTCCCTTTGAGCTGCGATACGACTACATCGGTAACCAGCCTACCAGCCCCATCAAGCCGAACGGTCGCCTGGTAGCGCTGCATGGGGCGGGACGATTGAAAATTCAGGGCGAGTATAAGAAGGGATACGAAGCCCAGGGGGCAGCCTTACAGTTCCAGACTCCATCGGAACTGCTGTCCACTTTTCGCCGGCAGATCGAACAGATGCCGGCATCAAAGAGCGTATTCCCCGACCCACTGCCGAGCTTGCGCGACTTTCAACGTTCCGCACTGGTCTTTCCGGTAATCACAAGCACCTTGGCCTTCATTTTGATAGCCGGGCCGTCTTGGGTCTCGTTCTTCCACGCGGCTCAGCCTGCCGAACTGGAAATCCATTCGATGGCGCCCAAGAACCTCGACCCCGCCAGCTTTTTGCGGTCTGAGACCGGGCAAACAGGCGCTTGCCCGCCCTTAGGCCCGAGCGATGCCAGAATTGCCATTGCCGCTTCTGGCGGTGGCACTCGCGCCGCCATCTACACGGCATCAGTCCTTCACGGGCTCGCACAACAAGGCAAGATCTGTAACGTCGTCCTCGTCAGTGGTGTATCCGGTGGCAGTGCCGCTCTAGCCTACTTTGCCTTGCATGAGCGCGAACTGCGGCGACCCGGTGATCCAGACAATGACGCTTGGGGGAATTTTTCGAAGGTCATGGCGGATCCCTTCATCGAGGACGTTCTCGAAAGAGCCGGTGATCTGCGGACAACCTTTGGACGGCGAAGCTGGCAGCCGGCTGTGTGCGGTGAAAATCCCCTGAAAGATGAGCACGTGGACGGATGGATCCCGGCGCGAACCCGTTTGGGCAATATCCTTGCAGAGTCGTTCGTCTGCAACATGGGTGCGGGAGTGATGGGATCGCCGCCTTTCGGCTTGATGTTCAACACGTCGTTGCTGGGTTCGTTTGAAGCCAAGCCAACAACCTGTACTGATGACAATCTTTCATTTCCAGAACTCGCCGCGAAATGTCCAAAACTGCTTGACGGCAGCGTTGCGGGCGGGCGGCTGGTGCTGACGAACCTCAAGGCGCCCAACCAGGGGGCGGCGGCGAATGAACCGGCCGTGATGAAAGTCGTCCCTATCGATGACGTAAACCTTTCAATCGCCCGCGCCGCCGCCCTCAGTTCGAATTTTCCGCCCGTTTTCTCCGACGCAGCCATCGATGTATTGCCGGATGGAACAGACTCTGTCCGACAGCGCTATTGGGTGACGGACGGCGGCGCGGTTGAAAACCGCGGTACAATGACGCTTTACCTTTTTGTTCGAGACGCCCTGAAATCGTTGGACAAGTCCGTGCCTCTGGCGCCGCTTCACATCGTCATTGCCGACGTATCTGCTTCGGCTGGAGGCTATACTGAGAGCTTTGGCTTCAATTCGGTGCTGCAGGCGGGTGGGCAACTCGGCTTGGGAATGGAAGGTGAAGTGTTCTCCGACATACACGACATCTATTGCGAGCACCGATCGATCGCTACCCGGCATGAGCTCGATATGCCTCGGGTGTTGCGCGACGGCATCGGCACGCACTGGCTGCTGCCGGGATCACTCACCTTCACGGAGCCGACGCAGGGATCGGTGACGCTATATTCGGCTGACCTCAAAAAGCTTGTCGTTGCTTTGTTCAGCAGGGACATTCCAAAGTTCGATGACCAGAAGGACGCGAGTAGGGTTTTTGACTGGGCGAAAGATCCCGCGTTAGAGCACCCTACTTTGGAGTCGAGATGGAACGAGCTTCTTGCCGTGATCTCAAACACCAAGGCGACTTCCAATGACTGTGTCGATCGGAGCAAAGGCGGTGCCGCCTTCGTCCAGTGATGTCAGCTGGGGTGCCGTTGGAGGCACGAACGCGCACATTTGTCGTTGAACGAATCGTAGCGAGGGAAGCGATTCCCGCAGCTATTCCTCGTTCCGCTTCTGCGCGATCAGATCCAGCCGTTCGCGGTCGGAGCGTTCGCGCTCGTCGCGGTTGCGCACCTCCTTGTAGGCGCGCTCGACCATGTTGGTGCGGGCATTTGCCGTGGCGATGAGGCCGGCCTCCTGCCTGGCGCTTTCCAGGCTCTTCTCCTGGCGCACCACCGCCTGGGCGATGCGGCGGTGATAGAGATCGGGGAACAGGCCGGAGAGCGAATTGTCCTGGTCGAAATGGCCGATCAATTCCTTGGCCTCGGTCTCCGCCGCGTTTGCCGCGGCGAGGAAAGTGGCGTGGCGGGTCTCGTGCAGCGCCTTCAGTTGCTCCTGCACCTTGACCAGTTTCCGCAGACGGTCCTTGCGCGTGCTCATCTCACCTCGCCAAAGTCAGGTCGACGAAGCCGTCGACGAACAGCGACAGCATGGTGCCGATGGCGAAATAGAAGATGATCATGCCGCCGGCGATGACGAAGGGCTGGGAAATGAAATAGATCGGGATCTGCGGGGTCAGCTTGTTGACGAAGCCGATCGTCAGATTGACCAGAATGGCATAGGCGACGAACGGGCTGCCGAGGCGGATGACCAGGAAGAAGGTGTCCGACACGGTGTCGGTGATGTCGACCAGCGCCGCTTGCGGGTTGAAGAAGACGTTGACCGGTGCGACCGTGTAGGACGCCACCAAAGCGCGGACGATTTCGTGGTCGAAGTCGAAGACGAACAGCATCAACAGCGCCGAGAACGAGATGATGGCGGCAAGGGCTGCCTGCGGTTCCGGTTCCTCGATCGCCGGCCCGCCCGAGCCGCCATAGCCGATCAGCATGGCGATGGCCGAGCCCATGAAGCGCAGCGCTTCCATGTAGAGCCTGGTCATGGCGCCGATAAGCCCGCCGACCAGGAGTTCCGAGATGATCATCGGCACCAGGATCTGCGGGCGCGGATCGACGAAAGGAATGATGCGGTCCCACAGGAACGCAAGCAGGCCACCGGTGGCGGCGACCGCCACGAACAGCCTGACCTGCACCGGCACGCGGGCGCTGGACAGGCCCGGCATCAGCATGAAGCAGGCGCCGATGCGGCAGAAGGCGAGGAACGCCGCGATGACGACGCTCTGCGAGAGAAGGCTCACGATATGGTCCCGAGCACCCTGATCTCGACGCCCTTGGCGATTTCGACATGGGAGAGCACCGGCAGCGTGGTGAACAACCGCTCGATGATCATGCGCACATAGGGGCGGGCGTCCGGCGCTGTGACGAGAACGAAGCGCTCGCCGGCCTCGAGGAATTTCTTGATCGCCTTGGTGGCGTCCTGGCCGAATTCCTCGAGCTGACGCGGATCGATGTCGAACTCGCGCACCTCGCCCTTGGCGTCGCGCTTGAGGCTCTGGTGGAAGGCGAGATCCCAGCGGTTGCCGAGCCGCAGCACCTTGAGCACGCCGCCTTCCGAGAGGTCGCCGCAGATCTGCTGGGCCATGCGGATGCGGACATGCTCGACGATCTGCTCGGTGCGGCGCACATGCGGCGCGATCTCGGCGATGGCCTCGATGATCAGATGCAGATTGCGGATCGAGACGCGTTCGGCGAGCAGCAGCTTCAGCACCGCCTGCAGGCCGGGATAGGAGATGTGCGTGGTGCAGATCTCGTCGGCCAGCTTGCGGTATTCCTGGTCCTGGCGCTCGAGCAGCGCCTTCATGTCCTTGTAGGACAGGAGCTGCGGAAGGTTGTTGCGGATGACTTCCGAGAGATGGGTGAGCAGCACCGACATGTTGTCGGCGAAGGTGTAGTTCTCGCGTTTCAAATCCTCGGCGAAGGTTTCCATGACGGAATAGGCACGCATTCCGAAGGCCGGCTCGCGGATCTCTTCACCGGGGATTTCGGGAACTTCGCGGCTGCCGAGCAGAACCATGATCTCACCGACGCGCATCGAATATTCGGCGACCACCGTGCCATGCACCTTGATCTGATAGCTCTTCGGCGGGATGGCGAAATCGTCGGCAACGCGCACTTCCGGCACGACGAAGCCGTATTGCTGGGCGAACTTCTTGCGCATCTTGGCCATGCGGAAGACCAGCTCCTGATGTGACACGAGCAGCCGGGTCGACAGCTGCTTGCCGATCAGCAGTTCTATCTCGGCGGTGGCGAGCGAGGCCTTGACCGAGTTCTTCTCTTCCTCGGCCTTGGTCGCCTTTTCCTGGGTCTTCAGCGCCTCGGCCTCGGCGAGGACGCGGTTGGCGCGCATCGGGATGACGTAGCCGAGGCCAGCCATGCCGCCGGCCAGTGCGAAGAAGGGGAACAGCGGCAGGCCGGGCATCAGGCCGAGCAGCACCAGCAGCGCCGCCGCCACGTAAAGCGCGCGCGGATGGGCGCCGAGCTGGCCGAACACGGCCTGGTTGGTCGAGCCGCGGGTGCCGCCCTTGGAAACCAGCAGGCCGGCGGCGAGCGAAACGATCAGCGCCGGGATCTGGGTGACGAGACCATCGCCGACCGACAGCTTGATGAACACGTCGGCGGCCTCGCCCATGCCCATGCCGTGCCTGATGTAGCCGATGGCGATGCCGCCGACGATGTTGATGGCGGTGATGATGAGGCCGGCGATGGCGTCGCCGCGCACGAATTTCGAGGCGCCGTCCATCGAGCCGAAGAAAGAGCTTTCTTCTTCCAGTTCGCGGCGGCGCAACTGCGCGGTCTTGTCGTCGATCATGCCGGCGGAAAGGTCGGCGTCGATCGACATCTGCTTGCCGGGGATGGCGTCGAGGGTGAAGCGGGCGCCGACTTCGGCGATACGCGTGGCGCCCTTGGTGATGACGATGAAGTTCACCACGATCAGGATCATGAAGACGATGAGGCCGATGACGAAGTCGCTGGCCATCACCAGCTTGGAGAAGCCGGCAATGACATAGCCTGCGGCGTGCGTGCCCTCATTGCCATGCGACAGGATCATGCGCGTGGTGGCGATGTTGAGGGATAGCCGCAGCATCGTGGCGATGAGCAGCACGGTCGGGAACGAGGAGAAGTCGAGCGGCCGCTGGATCCACAGCGCCACCATCAGGATCAGCACCGAAAGCGCGATCGAGAAGGCCAGGCCGATATCGATGAGGAAGGCCGGGATCGGCAGGAACAGCACGGCCAGGATGATGACGATGCCGAGCGCGAAGAAGATGTCGCGGCCGTTCTTGGCCACCGCGCCGGGCTGGATGCTTTCGCTGATCGCCATAAAAGTCCTCGAACCATAGACTGCCGCGCATGGGACAGCCCGGCGAGGGTAGCTGGCCAAGCTTGCGCGAGGGTGGGAGAGTGGCCAGCTCGACGATCCCGCAAGGAGGAAGACCCATGCTTCTCATCATCGGCACGATCCGCTTGCCTGCAGGAAAGCTGGAGGAGGCAAGGCCGGCGATGGAGCGCATGATCTCGGGCAGCCGCGCCGAGGATGGCTGCCTTGAATATTCCTACGCGCGGGATGTGCTCGATGCGGGGTTGATCCGGGTTACCGAGGTGTGGCGCGACAGGGCGGCGCTCGATGCGCATTTCCGCTCGCCGCATATCGCACAGTGGCGCGCGAGCTGGCCGGCGCTGGGCATAGGCGAGCGCAACCTTGTGCTCTACGAGGCCGGTGAGCCCATGCCCACCTGATCGACCGCTGCTCGGCTGGTCAGCAACCGGGAATAATCAGGACTCGGCGGCGGTGGCCGTGGCGACGCCGACCAGCCAGCGCCTGACGGCGCGTTCTTCCGCTTCCGACAACCCCTGCGTCAGCTCGCTCTCGATCGCCCGCACGCGCCGGCGGCAGGCGTGCAGCAGTGCGCGACCGCTGTCGCTGAGATCGATGTGCTGGATGCGGCCGTGAACGGCATGCGGCTTGCGCACCAGCGAGCCGGCCCGCTCGAGATTGGCGACGATGACGCTGAGCGTTTGCGGGGTGAGCAGCGCCAGCCGGGCCAGATCGGCATTGGAGAGACCGGGATAGGCCGCAAGCATGGTCAGCGTGGCGAATTGCGGCTGCGTCACGCCGAGATCGCCCAGCGCCCGGTCCATTCTGAGCCGATGCGCGCCGGCGGCCTGGCGCAGGAGATAGCCGAGATAGCCTTCCTCGCCGCGTTTGCCTTCGCCGGCGGCGGGTATCGATGCGTGCGGATTCGGCTTGCGCATAATGTAAGAGCTCTTATATATTGTTCGTGCACTGATATTAAGACAATGCGGAGTCCCTGACGATGGGTCATCGAATCTTTCTTGCCGGTGCCTCCGGTGCCATCGGCCAGCGACTGATCCCGCAACTTCTGGCCGCCGGCCATCAGGTAACGGGCACCACGCGCAATGCGGACAAGGCCGCGACATTGCGCGCCCTCGGAGTCGGGCCGGTGGTCGTGGACGTCTTCGATGCCGAGGCGCTGTCGCGCGCGATGCTCGCCGCCAAGCCTGATATGGTCGTCCATCAGCTGACCGACCTGCCGCCAGGGCTGGATCCGAGCCGGATGGGCGAGGCGGTCGTGCGCAATGCCCGCATCCGCGACGAAGGCACGCGTAATCTGGTCGCGGCCGCCCTTGCGTCCGGTGTCCGGCGCATGGTGGCGCAAAGCATCGCCTGGGCCTATGCGCCGGGCTCGGAGCCGCATGGCGAAGCCGACCCTCTGGCTGGCGGCGCGAGTGGCAATCGCGGCATCAGCGTCAGTGGCGTCATCGCCTTGGAAAAGGCCGTTCTCAGCGCGCCATTCGCCGGCGTCGTGCTGCGATATGGCCAGCTCTATGGGCCGGGAACGGGAACCGATACGGCCGCCGGCGCATCGCCGTTGCATGTCGATGCCGCCGCCTATGCCGCGCTGCTCGCGCTCGACAAGGGGGCGGCCGGCGTCTTCAACGTGGCGGAACCCAACCCGGCGGTCTCGACGCAAAAGGCGGTCGAGGAGCTGGGTTGGCGAGCGGACTTCCGTTTGCCTGCCTGAATTCGGAGACGTCGATATGATCGGCAATCAAGCTCGCTTGCGCACCGGCCAATCTCTTATCGCCTAGCAGGCGTTGACCTGCCTGCAGGACCAACCTCCGCCATCGGTATCGTGGCAATCTTCATAGCTGCCGTAACACGTGTTCGTTGAATTACGGTACCAAGGATAACCGCCAGGACAGCAGACATCCTGCTGTGCGGTCCGAAGAAGTTCTTCTGCGGGCCGGCTCCGTTTTTCCGTATTGCCTCCCGCAAAAGGAGACATGGGGTATGAAATACTCAACTTAACTGGCATGTCTATGTCTGAATGGCTCATTGCAGACGAGCTCAAAAAAATCGTGCAAGCAGCCAATGAAAACAATCCCCGCGCAATCATGTTCTCCTCCTGGAGGGAAATAGAGACGGGCCAAAATACCACTTTTCAGGCCTTGCGTCGATTTCGCAGGCGAGGGGGAGGAGGGCCTTTGCCGCGAATCCGGTGTCCGATTTCAGATGCCCAATTCACTTATGCCTTTTTGGCTCCGGGTTGATCAAAGGAAGCCTCCAGACTGTTCGAAAGCGATCCTGGCATTCGGGGAGCCGGCATCGCGGTTGCCATGCGGTATCCCTAGGCGTATCAGCCTTCCACGTCCCTTTTGATATCGGCGAGCCGCCCGGTGCTTTCCAGAAACCAGCCACAAGTCTACGCCCGCCGGCTGCGTGCGGTGCTTCTGAGGTCAATTCCGCTGCTCGAGGCGCGCGGCATCGCAGTGGTCATGCTGGCGGGCGCCGTCGGCGTCATGGCGGGTATACTGGTCACCGCGATGAGCCAGATCGTGCAGGATCTGCACGGGTTGTTGTTCGGCGTTCAGCCCGGTGGCCGGCTTTCGGGCATGTTCTCGCTCGCCAATCCCACGCAGGCGCTGATCCCGCCGGTCGGCGGCGCCCTGCTCGGCCTGACGGTGATATGGCTGCGGCTGCGGAAATTCCGCACACCCGTCGATCCGATCGAGGCCAACGCGCTCTATGGCGGTCGCATGTCGCTGACCGACACCTTCATCATCGCCGGCCAGACGATGATCTCCAGCGGCTTCGGCGCTTCGGTCGGCCTGGAAGCCGGCTACACGCAGGTCGGCTCCGGCCTGGCGTCGCGGCTGGCGCGCATCTTCAGGCTGCGCCGCAATGATGTCCGCATCCTCGTCGGCTGCGGTGCGGCCGGGGCCATCGCCGCCGCCTTCGACGCGCCGCTGACCGGGGCCTTCTATGGCTTCGAACTGGTCATCGGCATCTACTCGGTCGCCAATGTCGCGCCGGTCATGACGGCCGCGATCTCGGCCTCGCTGACCGCGGAAATGTTCGGCGGCGTGCCGTTTCCGCTGGAGCTTTCTGGGCTGCCGCAACTGACCCCCAGCCAGTATGTGCCGTTCCTGCTGCTCGGGCTGCTGGGCGGCGCGGCCTCGATCGCCATCATGCAGCTGGTGACGCTGATCGAGCGCGGTTTCAACAGGCTGTCGGTCGATGCCTCGCTGCGTCCCGTCGTCGGCGGTGTCATCGTCGGCCTGCTGGGGCTGATCACGCCGCAGGTCCTGTCCAGCGGCCATGGCGCGCTGCACCGCGAATTCGCGATGAACTATGGGCTGACCGTGGTGGCCAGCGTCTTCGTGCTGAAATTGGCGGCGTCAGCCATCTCGCTGGGCTCGGGCTTTCGCGGCGGCCTGTTCTTCGCCTCGCTGTTCCTCGGTGCGCTGCTTGGCAAGGCATTCGCCGGTGTGATGGCGCTGGTCTCGCCTGCCACCGGCATCGACCCTTCCGTTGCCGCCGTCGTCGGCATGACCTCGCTTGCCGTCGGTGTCGTCGGCGGTCCGCTGACGATGACCTTCCTGGCGCTGGAATCGACCCGCGACCTGACGCTCACCGGCGTCGTGCTGGCCGCCTCGATCATGGCGGCGATCCTGGTGCGCGAAACCTTCGGCTATTCGTTCTCGACATGGCGCTTCCATCTGCGCGGCGAGACGATCCGCAGCGCCCACGATGTCGGCTGGATGCGCAGCCTGACCGTCGGCTCGATGATGCGCAAGGACATCAAGACCATCGATGCCGCGACGACGCTGGCCGACTTCCGCAAGCAGATCCCGCTGGGTTCGGCGCAGCGCGTCATCGCCGTCGACCCGGGCGACCAGTATGTCGGCGTGCTGATCGTGGCCGAACTGCACAGCGATCCCGCCGGCGGCGAGGCGCCGGTGCGCGATCTCGCGCAGTACAAGGATGCCGTCCTGGTGCCCAGCATGAACGTGCAGGCCGCCGCCGAGACGTTTCAGCGCGCCGGCGCCGAGGAACTGGCCGTCGTCGAGGATTTCACCGACCACATCGTGCTCGGTCTGCTAACCGAGGGCCATCTGATGCGGCGCTATGCCGAGGAACTCGAAAAGGCGCGCCGGGACCTGTCGGGCGAAGGATAAGGCTTCTCCCTACGCGCCCCCTTGTCAATCGGCGGCGCGGCTTGCTCACGTGACCCTTCCGACTTGCAGCCTGGCCCAGCGACTGGCCCTGTTCTGGCGCCCATACATGGCTTGTCAGTTGTACAGTGGTACTGTACATCTTGTTAAGTGCGGTGAGGAGACGGCATGAGCAAGGGGTCGGACAAGGCTTCGTCGAAAACGGGCGAGACACCGGTCGCGACGCACGCCCACCAAGTGCTGGGCATGCGCCTCAAAAGCCTTCGCCTCGCCCGCAGGCTGTCCCTGCGCGAGCTTGCGGAAGCAACCGGGACGAGCGCCAGTTTCATCAGCCAGCTCGAACGCGGCCTGACAGGGGCCAGCACCGCCTCGCTCAACCAGATGGCTTCGGCGCTCGGCGTCAGCGTCGCCATGCTGTTCGAGGAAAGCACGGCGCAAAACCATGGCGTTCTGAGACGAAGCGAGCGGCCGAGCCTGCCGCCCAGCGACGGCTGCCGCAAGATGCTACTGTCGCGCCCGCCGCTGAGCGACATGGAGGTCTATGTCGGGGAATTCGACATTGGCGGCTCGACCGGGCCCGATCGCTACACCCATGGCGACGCGCACGAGATGCTCGTCGTGCTGCGCGGGGTCGTCGAGGTCTCGCTCGGCGACGCCCGTCACGTCCTCGAGGAGGGCGACAGCATCGAATACACGACTTCGACGCCGCATCGCTCGGAGAACATCGGCAGCGGCCGAGCCGAAGTGATGTGGATCATCGCGCCGCCGACCTCGGTGCGCGCCGAGCTCGATCAATACACGGCCTGGAAACCGCTCGCGGCCAGGTAGATCCAATCCAATGCGGGCATCAATGGGAGAATGACAATCATGCAGAAAACGAAAGCTTTGTATCTCAGCGCCGTGATGGCGCTTGGCGTGCTGGCAACCGCAGCATTCGCGCAGGAGAAGCCGGTGGCGGGCGAGGTCAAGGAGGGGTCGCTGAAGGGCAAGACCCTGACGTTCGTCTCCTATGGCGGCATCTACCAGGATGGCCAGGCCGCGGCGCTGAAGGAGTTCGTCGACAAGTCCGGTGTCAAGTTGCTCAATGACGGTCCGACCGAGATCGCCAAGCTGCAGGCGCAGGTCGAGTCCGGCAATGTCACCTGGGACGTTGTCGATACCGACGACCTGCCGCCTTATGTCTATTGCGGCAAGCTGTTCCAGAAGCTGGATCTGACGAAGCTCGACGTCTCGAAAATCCCGGAAGGCCAGGTTGGCGAATGTTCGGTGCCGGCGATGAATTACGGCGTCGTGCTGATGTACAACAAGGAGAAGTACAAGGATAATCCGCCCAAGAGCTGGGCCGACTTCTTCGATACGGCAAAGTTCCCGGGCGTGCGCGGAATCGACGGCTCCGGCAGCCCGACGGGCGGCTTGCTGGAACAGGCGTTCAAGGTTGCCGGCGGCGATCCGAAGGCGATGACGGTGGCCGATATCGACAAGGCCATCGATGTGGTCCGCAAGCTCGGCCCCGATACCATCTTCTGGAAAACGGGCGCTGAATCGCAGCAACTCGCCGAATCCGGCGAGGCCGACATGCTGATGATGTGGACGGGCCGCGCCATGACCGCGGTCAAGAACGGCGCCAAATACGCGCCGGCCTGGCAGGATTGGCTGGTGGTGATGGACCAGATGACGATCCCGGTCGGCGTCAAGGATACGGATGCATCCTACGCGCTGCTCAATGCCTATCTCGGCAAGCACGCACAGGAGGTCCTGGCGGAGCAGACCTCCTACACGCCGATCAACAGCGATGCCCAGCCCAAGGTCGACGCTTCCGTCTCCGCCTTCCTGACCAACACGCCGGAACGCCAGAAGCAGGGCTACAAGCAGAACTTCAAGTTCTGGGTTCCGAACTTCGCGGTGGCGCAGGAAAAGTGGTCGGCGCTGATGGCCGGCAACTGACCGGCTGACGGAGGCAAAGCCCGTGAGCGCGCTCGAACCGACAACGCCTTCCGTCGCGAAACGGGGTTGGGTATCGCGGCCGTTCGCGCTCACGCTGCCGGCGCTGATCCTGCTGGCAGCCGTCATCGGCTATCCGCTGCTCACCATCATGGTGCGCAGCCTCTCGGAACCGCAATGGGGCGTGCAGAATTACCTCTGGTTCTTCGGCGCGCCCGTCAATCTCACGGTGCTCCAGCGCACCTTTGTCATCTCGGCGTGGGTTACGGTCGTCTGTGTGGTCTGCGCATATCCCTATGCCTATCTGATGACCGCCGTCGGGCCGCGCGTGCGGCTTGTCCTGGTGCTTTGCGTACTGATCCCGTTCTGGGTGAGCGGGGTCGTACGCACGCTCTCATGGGTGATTCTGCTGCAGGATTCAGGTGTCATCAATTCGCTGCTACGCGCGGCCGGGTTCGATGGCATCCGTCTGATCCGCACCCAGACCGGCGTGGTCATCGGCATGGCGCAGGTGCTGCTGCCCTTCATGATCCTGCCGCTCTACTCGGTGATGAAAGGTATCGACCTCAGGCTGATGCGGGCAGCGCAAAGCCTGGGCGCCCGGCCTTCGCGCGCGTTCTTCACGGTGTACCTGCCGCTGTCGCTGCCGGGCGTCTATGCCGGCGCGATCATCGTCTTCATCCTGGCGCTGGGCTTCTACATCACGCCGGCACTGCTCGGCGGCCCGCGCTCGACCATGCTGTCGACCCTGGTGCAGACCCAGGTGCTGAGCCTTTTGCAATGGGGCCGCGGCGGTGCCATGGGCGTGGTGCTTTTGGTCACCACCTTCGTGCTCCTGGCGCTGGCGGCCCCGGTGATGCGCTCTCGCTATCGGGAAGCGGGGCGGCGCTGATGGAAATGAAGCCGCTCACACGCGTCATCCTCGGCCTCGTCTGCCTGCTGGTGGCGATATGGCTTGTCGCGCCGACGCTGGTCGTGGTGCCGATGTCGTTCAATGAGAACAAGTCGCTCGCCTTCCCGCCGCAGGGCTTCTCCTGGCAATGGTACCTGAACTTCGTCACCAATCCGGACTGGATGTCGAGCTTCCTGAACTCGGTGAAGGTCGCCTCGATCGTGGCGGTGCTGGCGACAGTGCTCGGCACGCTTGCCGCCTTCGGCCTCGACCGCATGAAAGCGCGGCCGGCCAACCTCCTGCGCATGCTCATGCTGACGCCCATGGTGGTCCCCGGCGTTGTGCTGGCCATCGGAATCTACGCGGTCTATCTCGACGCCCATCTCGTCGGCACGCTGACCGGCTTTGTGCTGGCCCACACCATCCTTGCGCTTCCCTTCGTGCTGATCGCGGTCTCGGCCAGCCTCGAAGTGTTCGACAGGCGCCTCGAGACGGCGGCGGCGAGTCTCGGCGCGGGAGCGCTGACCGCGTTCCGCACGGTGACCTTGCCGCTGATCCTGCCCGGCATCCTGTCCGGCCTGCTCTTCGCCTTCGCCACCTCCTTCGACGAGATCGTCGTGTCGCTGTTCATCACCAACCCCTATCTCAAGACCTTGCCCGTGCAGATATTCTCTTCCATCACCCGCGACGCCGACCCGACCGTTGCCGCCGTCGGCACCATCTTGCTTTTCGCCACCACGATCCTGATCGGCGGCGGCATGCTTCTTCTTGGCCGCGAGCGGAAAGGATCCCAATGAAGCCGGGACAGGAGAGCAAGGGCGCGGCGATCGATCTCGAATCGATCAGCAAGGCCTATGGCGGCTTCAAGGCGCTGGACGGCGTGTCGCTACGCATCGAGCCCGGCGAGTTCATGACGCTGCTCGGCCCGAGCGGTTCCGGCAAGACCACGACGCTGAATGTCGTGGCCGGCTTCACCGACCTGACGAGCGGCAAGCTGCTGGTCGGCGGCAGGAACGTCGTCGGCGTGCCGGCGCACAAGCGCAATATCGGCGTCGTCTTCCAGCACTACGCGCTGTTCCCGCATATGAGCGTCGGCCGCAACGTCGCCTATCCGCTGACGCTGCGTGGCGTCGATCAGGCAGAGCGAAAGGCGCGCGTGGCCAGGGCGCTCGATATGGTCAAGATGGGCGACTTCGCGCATCGCTATCCCAGTGAGCTGTCAGGCGGTCAGCAGCAGCGCGTGGCGCTGGCCCGCGCCATCGTCTTCGATCCGCCACTGTTGCTGATGGACGAGCCGCTCGGCGCGCTCGACAAGAAGCTGCGCGAATGGCTTCAGCTCGAGATCAAGCGCATCCATCGCGAGCTCGGCACGACCTTCGTCTATGTGACGCACGACCAGGAAGAGGCGCTGGTCCTGTCGGACCGCATCGCCGTGTTCAATCGCGGGCGCATCGAGCAGGTCGGCACCGGCCGCGAGCTCTACGATGAGCCGACGACGCTGTTCGTCGGCCGCTTCATCGGCGACTCCACGGTGCTGCGCGGAGAGGCGCGCAGCGACGGCGTGAGCACGGCGCTGCGTATTGCCGGCGAGACGGTGACTGCGCCGCGCCGGATCGCGGGCGAAGCCAGCCCGGTCATGCTGCTGCGCCCCGAAAAGCTCGCCATCCGCCGGCCCGGTCAGGACGCGGCGGGCACCTCCAACCGGCTGCCGGGGACGATCGCGGAAGCCATCTATCTCGGCTCGGGATCGAAATACGAAGTCAGGCTCGCCGACGGCTCCATGGCGATCGTGCGCACACCGCTGACCGGCGACAGTTTCGGCCTTGGCGACAAGGTGGAGCTCTGCTTCGACGGTGCCGACGCCAAGCTTCTGGCCGATGACAGCTCGGCCGATGCGACGCTGACCTGATCCAATCAATTCGAAAGTCATCCCATGCAAGCCAAGCGCAACGGCGACATATCGTTCTGGTATGCGGATCTGGGAGGGGTTCCCGCGCCCCGGCCGCCCTTGCCTGGCGATATCGAGGCCGATATCGCCATCGTCGGCGCCGGCTATACCGGCCTGTGGACCGCCTATTATCTGAAGAAGGCGAGGCCCTCGCTGCGCATCGCGCTGATCGAACGCGAATTTGCCGGTTTCGGCGCTTCGGGCCGCAATGGCGGCTGGCTGTCGGGCGGCTTCTCCTGGTCGCGCGAAAAATATCTCAAGACCTCGACCCGGCAAGGTGTCAGCGCCATGCAGGCGGCCATGGCTGGCTGCGTCGACGAGGTGATCCGGGTGGCGAGCGCGGAAGGCATCGATGCCGATATCCGCCGGGTCGATAATCTGACGGTGGCCACCAACCTGGCGCAGCTCGAACGCGCGCGCGAGGAGTGCGAAACGATCCGCGCCTGGGATGTCGATCCGACCCGCGTCGAAATGCTGGATCAAGCGGCGACGCGGGCGCGCATCAACATCCGCAATGTCATGGGCGGCTTCGTCGTCCACGGCCAGGCGCGGGTGCAGCCGGCCAAGCTGGTGCGCGGGCTTGCCGCCGCCGTCGAGCGCCTGGGCGTGCCGATCTACGAACAGACGACGGTGACGGCCATCGCCGAGGGCCGCGTGACGACGAACCGCGGCACGGTGCGGGCGGAAACCATCATCCGCGCGACGGAGGGGTTTACATCAGGCATTCCCGGCGAGGAACGGACCTGGCTGGCGCTCAACAGCGCGCAGATCGTCACCGAGCCGCTGTCCGAGGAGCTTTGGCGCCAGATCGGCTGGGAGGGTCACGAGCTTCTCGGCAACGCCGCCCACGCCTATTGCTATGCCCAGCGCACGCGCGAGGGGCGCATCACCATGGGCGGGCGCGGCGTGCCCTATCGCTACGGCTCGCGGACCGACGTCAATGGGCAGACGCAGCAGGCCACGATCGACCAGTTGCATCGGATCCTGACGACGCTGCTGCCGCAGACGGCGAACTGCCGCATCGAGCACGCCTGGTGCGGCGTGCTCGGCGTGCCGCGCGACTGGTGCACGACCGTCGGGCTCGATCCCGCGACCCGCATCGGCTGGGCCGGCGGCTATGTCGGGCTTGGCGTGTCGAGCTCCAATCTTTCGGGGCGTACGCTGGCCGACCTGATCCTCGGCCAGGATACCGAGCTTACGAAGCTGCCCTGGGTCAACCGCAAGGTCAGGCCATGGGAGCCGGAGCCGTTCCGCTGGCTTGGCGTGCATTCGATGTACCAGCTTTATCGCATCGCCGATGGGCGCGAGGCCGCTGGGCTTGCGCATACGTCGAAACTGGCCGCGCTCGCCGACGGCATTACCGGCCACTGACTGATGGAGACCAGTTTGATCGACCTTTCGACCTTCCACGATCTCGCCAAGGCCGACATCGGCGCGTTCTCACCCAAGCCCACCTCCATCGAGGGGGACCAGGTCGAGGCCGTGCGCTCGCTTTTCCAATCGCCGGACGGGAGCGTCGACATCGGCATCTGGGAATGCACGCCCGGCCGCTTCACCGCCGACCGCTCGGCTTCGTCGGAGATATGCCATATCATTTCGGGGCGGGTCGAGGTGAGCCGCGCCGACGGCGAGGCGCGCGAACTGGGACCAGGCGACCTGCTCGTGCTGCCGCAGGGATGGAAGGGCGAATGGAGCATCCGCGAGACCACGCGCAAGCTCTACATGATCCAGTCGGCCGGCTGATCGACTGATACCAGCTACCCGGGATCAGTGCTCGATCGGCCCCCTGGCCATCACCAATGCTGTGCCGGCGGTGGTCGGACGCTCGATGACGCGACGCACGCGCGGCGGCTCGTCGCCGCTGTGCAGCGCCCGCAGGCGCTCGCCGACCATGGCGTCGGCATGGGTGATGCGGCCGTTGTGGCGCACATATTCGAGCCAGGTCGGCGTGTGGTAGTGCTCGATCCATATCGAGGGGTTTTCGAGATCGCGCGCCAGTGTCCAGTTGCGGGCGCCGTCGCGGCGGCGGATGCGGCCGCGTTCGGCCATGGTGGCAAGGAACTCCGCCTCGTCCTCGTGCCGGATGATGTATTCGATCATGATGGCAATGGGACCGCTGCGCGGCTTCAGGTCGAGCGCCAGATGCGGCTCCTTGAAGCGGTTGAGCGGGTCGAGGTTCAGCACCTGCTGCTGCGGCAGCGGCAGCACGAGGCCGATGGCGCCGCCGGCCAGCATGGCGATGGCGGCGGCGATCAGCGCCGTCTCGGCGCCATGCGCATCGGCGACGACGCCCCAGATCCAGCTGCCCAGCGCGATGCCGCCGAAGGTCGCGGTCTGGTAGACCGACAGCACCCGGCCAACCACCCAGCGCGGCGTCGCCATCTGCACGGTGACGTTGAAGTGCGAGAGCGCGATCACCCAGCAGGCGCCGCCAACCAGCAGGCCGAGCGAGGTCTGCCAGGCATGATGGCTGAGCGCGGCATTGAAGGCGCAGACGGCGAAGCCGGCAAAGGCACAGCGCACCATCGTCTCGCTGGAAAGCAACTGCCGCAGCCGCACGCTGATCAGCGCGCCGCCGACGGCGCCGATGCCGAAGGAGCCCAGCATGATGCCGTAGGTCAAGGCATCGCCCTTGACGACGTCGCGCGCGACGAGCGGCAAGAGCGCCAGGACGGCGCCGGCTGAGAAGCCGAAGGCCGCGCCCCTGACCAGCACCTTGCCGATATTGGGGGACATGGCGACATAGCGCAGGCCGGCCCCCATGGCCGCACCCAGCGACTCGCGCGGCAAGGTCGACACCGGCACATCCGGCTTCCAGCGGGCCATCACGATGATGAGGCCGATATAGCTCACCGCGTTCGCCGCGAAGGCGGCCGCGGCGCCCGTGGCCGCGACGATGATGCCGCCGATTGCCGGACCGACGCTACGTGTCAGGTTGAAGCCCATGGAGTTCAGCGCGACGGCCGCGGGCACCTTGTTGCGGGGGACCATGTCGCCGACGGACGCCTGCCAGGACGGGCTGTTGAGCGCCGTGCCGCTGTCGATCAGGAAGGTGAAGGCAAGCAGCGTCCAGGGCGTGATCAGGCCATACCAGGTGAACACGGTCAGAAGCACCGAAACGACCAGCATGAAGGTCTGCGCCACCAGCATCACCTTGCGCCGGTCGAAGCTGTCGGCGATGGCGCCGGCGACAAGCGCGAACAGCATGATCGGCAAGGTCGTCGAGGCCTGGACCAGAGCGACCTGATAGGGCGAGGTGGCGATCGTGGTCATCATCCAGGCGGCGCCGACGCCCTGGATCAGGCCACCGAAATTTGAAACGAGACTTGCCGACCAGACGGCGCGGAAAATGCCATGCCGGAACGGCGCCAGCGCCGAAACGCCTTCGCTATCCGGTTTCTCGTCAATCATGGATGGGTTCCTGCCAGAACGTGCTGATCCTTGCGGTTTCTCCGCATCGTTTGCCGAAACTATGGCATCGCGCCGCAAAGGGCGAACGTCATGCGCGCAAGATCATGGTCCAACAAGAGGATAGAGGAAGGCCAGCTTTGCTGCGAGGGCCGGGGTCGCCTTCGCGCAGCACGCCTTGCATGCCCGCGGTGAAATCGGCCGATAGCCGGCGCCGGCTTTTCGAGCCGTTACGTTCTGAAGCGGTTTTCCGCGACTTTCTTCAGAACCCGTTCTGGATGCGCTGGAAGATGACGTTGGTGAAGGCCGATATCTGGCCGCCAATGAACGGGCCGGTGAGCGCCACCACCAGCATGATGGCGACGATCTTCGGCACGAAGGTCAGGGTGATTTCCTGGATCTGCGTCAGCGCCTGGATGAGGGCGATGCCGATGCCGACCGCCATGGCGACCAGCACCACCGGAGCGGACGCGGTCAGCACCGTCCACACCGCGTACTGGACGATGTCGAGGGCGTCGGCTTCGTTCATGCGGGCGGCTGGCCTAGCTTGCCGGCTTGACCGACACGCCTGGGCCGACGGGGACCTTGGTGCCATCTTGCAGCACCGCGATCAGTCCGCTGCTGGCGAGCGTCACCGAAGCCACTATTCCGGTGGTCTTGCCGTCGGCCGAGGTGATCGAGCGGCCGATGATCGCATCGGCCTGCGACAGTGCGGAGGACTGCATGATCTGGTCGAGCTTGGTGTTGGACTGCACGGATTGCTCGACCTGCGAGAAGGTGGCGAGCTGGGCGACGTACTGCGTCGAATCCATCGGCTTGGTCGGATCCTGGTTCTTCATCTCGGCGATCAGAAGCTTCAGGAAGGACTGGTAGTCGACCGCCGTCTTGGAGGTCGACTTGGTGGTCGAATTGGCGCCAACCGGTATCGTCGTCGTCATGTCCACGGTCATCAGTAGCTTGCTCCCACGGCCAGCGGGCGCGGTGCGCCCGGAACATCGTCATTGCCGCCAAGCGCGCGGCGTTCGAGAGGATAGAGCGAACGGATCGCCTTCAATGCCTCGTAAATATGATCCTCGCCGACCATACGGTCGATCTGCTTCAGTGCGCCGCAGATCTCGGCATCCTCGAAACTTGCGATGAGCAACGGCAGCGAGCGGCGGAACATCTCGCGGGCGTCATCGGCGCCGGCCGGGTTGATCAGCATGACCTGCACGATGAAATAAAGCTGCCTGAGCGGCGTCGATGCCTGGTCGGCCTGGATCACATGACCTTCGAGCAGGAACTGCACGTCGTTCATCAGTTCGATGGTGACCTTGCGGTCGACGCGGATGACCGCCCCGTTGATGTAGATCTTCTCGTTGGGCTTCAGCGATATCTTCAGTGTGTTGGTCATTGAATGCCGTCGCGGATGATCTGGGACACTTCGATCAGCCCTTCGAAATTGTTGGTGCGGCCCTGGCGGATGTCCTCCGCCTCGCGCAGCAACCAAAGGCCGATGGAAATCAGGTTGGCACGCAATTCCTTGGGAAGCGCATTGTCGCTGGAGCCAAGATCCTCGACGAAGATTGTCCACACGCGGTTGGTGAAATTCAGCGCCTCGATCGCCTCCATCGAATCCTGGCCGGCCGTGGCGGCCGCCGACAGCATGTCGATCGAGCGGGTCAGGAGTTCGCGCTCACGGTCCTTTGCGTCCGAGACGGAGGTGCTTTGGACGTCGGCGTAGGAGAATTGGTACATCGTCGGCTCTACCGTTCCGCTGGAAGTTGTCAGGTCAGGTAATTCAACAGGCTGAGCTGCTGCAGGCGCGCTGTCAGGGCGAAGGACGTCTCGATATGCTGTGTCAGATCCGCGACTCTGGTGGCGGCCGTGGCCGGGTCGACGGCTTCGAGATCGAGGATATGGCGTTCGAACAGATCGATCTGCGTCTTCATGCGGTCGCTGGCATCGGAGACGCGCTTCTGCACGATGCCGGTCTCCGACTGGATCTGGGCGATGCCGCTCAGCGCTTCGCCGACCAGTGTCTGCGAGTGGGTGACGATGCTGTCCTTCGCCGCCCGGCTGATGTTGGTGGACATCAGGCTGGAGACCATTGCCGCGGCCATGGCGAGCTTCCTGATGCCGTCGCTGTTGGCGCTGGTCGAGGTCTCGGTGGTTTCGTTGAGCGCGATGCGGCTGACGATCTGCTGGTCGGTGGCGTTAGACATGTTGGTCTGCCAGCCGGCGCCGAGGAACTGCGGCGCAACGTCGTTGGTGATGAAATCGTCCATCTGGGCGGCGGTGATGTTGGCCGCGGCCGGATCGTTGGGCGTGAAGCCGAATTTGGCGACGAAGGAGGCGTCGAAGGCGGCCTTGGCCGGTGAGCCGGCGGCCGTGAAATCGTTGATCGGCTTGACGTCGGTGTTGGTGCCGGCAAACAAATATTCGCCGTTGATGCTGGTGTTGAGGATCGAGGTCAGCTGCTGGAGGGTCGTCTGGCCGGTCGACTGGGTCAGGCTGTTGGAGTTGTCGCCGGACGACGCGGTGGTCAGGGCGGACAGGAAGGTCTGCGCCACGCCGGAGAGCTGGGCGAGGGACGTCTGCGTCGACGCAAGCCTTGCGGTGACCAGCCCGTTGGAATCGACGATCACGTTCAGCCGGTCGAGGTCGCGCGAGAAAGTGACGGACTGGGCGGTGCGTCCGCCCAGTGCCAGGCCGACATCGGCGACCCTGCCGGTCGACGATTCTTTCGTGGCTTTGACGAGGTCGGCCTGCATGCGCATCTGTTGATAGCGCATGGCGTTGGTGAGGGCGGCCGAAGAGACTGAGGTCATGGATTATCCCACCGCGTTCAACAGGGCCGTCATCATGTCGTCGACGGTCTTCATCATCCGCGCCGATGCCTGATAGGTATGTTCGAGGTCGAGCATCAGCGACATTTCCTGGTCGACATTGACGCCGGTCGCATTGGATAGCGCCTCGGAGCTGCGCTGTGCCAGCGCTTCCTTCGCATCGGCTGCGGTCGAAGCCTGCTGGCGCATGCCCTGCAGCCAGCCGATCGAATTGGCAGCGTAGTCGGAAACGCTTGATGTTGCCGAAATGCCGGCGGCTGGGTCGAACGTCATCGGCTGGTCGAGCCGGTCGCCATAGGCAATCAGTAGGGTGGAATAGGAAGGGCCGCCGGTGGTGTTGGCGACGTAGGCCGCGCCGTTGGCGCCGCCGTCGCGCAGCAATGTCGGATTGCCGCCGGCGCTCGGATCCATCGCGGTATTGATGCTGATCGTGCCGGCCAGTCCGTTGACCAGCGTGCTCGCAGCCGGCACCGCCGGCGCGCCGGACCAGGTGAACAGACCGGCGGCGTTGGGCATCGAGGGCGCGGTTTCGGCAAAGGCCGTGATCAGGCCGCGCGCGGTCTCGTCGAGCTGGCTCTGCATGGTCGAGGCGACGCCGTCGCGCAACTGCAGCAGGCCGGCGAGCTTGCCGCTGGCGGTGGTGTTGCCGCCGCTTCCCGCCGAGACCGGCACATTGTCGATATAGATGGTGTTGCCGGGGACGCCGGCGGCATAGCCGGCCGCCGGCGTGAAGCTTACCGTGCGCGGTATCGTCTCGAACAGCGTGGTGCCGTCACCCGTGGTGATGACCATGTCGTTGTCGCCGCGCGTGAAGGTCGATATCGGAACATAGTCCGCGATCTTCTTCAGCAGCGCGTCGCGCTGGTCGAGCGCATCGGAAACATCGGTGCCGGAACGGGTTCCGGAAATGACCGCCTGGTTGGCGTCCTGGAACTGGCCGAGCAGCGCGTTGAGGTCCTTGACCGCCGTGTCGATCTGGCCGTCGGTCTGGGTGCGGAAATCCTGAATGGCCTTGGAGCCTTCATTCAGGGAGCGCACGACCTGGTTGGCCGCGTCGATGACGCTCGAGCCGAGATTCTGGTTGGACGGCGAGGTGGCGTAGAGCTGCAGCGCCTGCTGCAGATTGGCGATTGCCGTCGAGGGCGAGGAGGCATTGTCGACGCCATTGACCGAAACGTCCAGCTGATCCATGCCGCTGTAGAGCGCGTTCTGGCCGCTATAGGCCGACAAGGCACCGAGATTCTGCCGGAAGAGCAGGTCGTTGGCGACGCGCTGGATATCAACCGAACGCGCGCCGGGCGCCGTGCTGGTGACGACGGCGATGCGGCGCGCATAGTCCGGATTGGAGGCGTCCGAGACGTTGCGCGTGACAACGCTGGTCTGACGCGCGGTACTCATAAGCGCAGATTGGGCGATGCTCAATGCGGAAGATAACGACATGCTGGTCTTTCACGGGCCGCGCCCGGTTTATCTCTTCAGGTTGACAAGGACGTCCATCAGGTCGGAACCGGTCTGGAAGACTTTCGAATTGGCGGTGTAGCTGCGCTGCGCCGCGATCATGTCGGTCAATTCCTCGGCGATATCGACGTTGGAATTCTCGAGCGCGCCGGAGATGATCGAACCGGCCTTGCCCTCATTGGCAAAGCCGACACGGATCGCGCCGGAGTCGGTGCCTTGCGCATAGACGTTGCCGGGCAGGGCCTTGAGTTGGTCCGGGCTTTGCACGTCGGCCAGTGGAATTTTATAGAGCGGCTTGGTGGAACCATCCTTGTACTGGGCGTAGATGGTGCCGTCCTTGCTGATCTGGACCTTGTCGATGGTGCTGGGCGCGTTGCCGTTGACCTGGGCGTCGGAAACCGTGAAGCCGGTGCCGAGCTGCGTCAGCTTCGACAGATCGAGATTGAGGCTCGCGCCGCCCGGCACGGTGAATGAAACGCTGGTGGTCGCGCCAGTGAGCTTGCCGGTCGTGGTGTCGAAGGTCAGGTTGGCCGTGCCGAGCGCGCCGCCGGTGTAGGGGAATGATGTTCCCGGCGTCGCCTTCGACTGATCGAAAACCGCGACCTGCCAGGTGCCGGTACCGGTGTTGGTGAAATAGACGTCGAGCAGCTTCTTGTTGCCGAGGTTGTCATAGGCGACCATCGACGATTTCGAGGTGTACTGCGCGGTGGCGGCGTTGGCACCTGGCAGGTTGGCGGCGACGACCGGCGTGGCACCTGCCGGCAGATTGCCGCTGTAAGTACCCAGGGTGCTCGGCGTCGCGGTTAGGCCCTGGTCGGAGATGACGACCGGCTGCAGACCCTCGAAGCCGTTCACCGTCGCCGCCGGCGTGCCATTGGCGTAGCTGTAGGCCATCAGCTGGAAACCGGCCGCGTTGACCAGCCTGCCCTGTGCGTCGGGAACGAAGGCGCCGGCGCGGGTCAGGAAAGGCGTGCCGCTCGGATCCTGGACGACGAAGAAACCATCGCCGCTGACGGCAAGGTCGGAGACAGAGGTCGTGTACTGCAGCACGCCCGGATCGCTCACTGCCTGCCGGATCGTCGTGGTGACGCCGCCGGAATTATAGGCGCCGCCCGTCGACGGCATGATCAGGGTCGAGAATTCGGCCGAGGACCGCTTGTAGCCGGTGGTATCGGAATTCGCGATGTTGTCGGCGGTTGTCGACAGGCGGTTGGCCTGGGCGTTCATGCCGGAAACGCCGGTCCGCATCATTCCGTAGAGGCTCATCGAGATGTCTCCGCAATATCCATGCCACTGGCGGCGAGGCTACGCGTCCTGTCTTGCGCGAGGCTGGCGCGGCGCGGCATCAGAAGACGAGCCGGTAGCCGAGGAAGCGTTTGGAATCAATCGGGTCGGTGCCCAGCTTCTCGCGCAGTTTCTTGCGCAGTTTGCTGATGTGGCTCTCCACCACGTTCTCCTCGACCTCTTCGTCGAAGATGCCATAGATGGCGTTGAAGACCTGGGTCTTGGTTACACGCCGGCCGCGGTTGCTCGCCAGATATTCGAGGATGCGGCGTTCGCGGCGCGGCAGGGGCAGCGGCTGGCCGTCAATCTCGGGGTCGCGGCCGTCCATGAAGATGCGCATGGCGCCGATCTCGGTGTAGGCGACATCCTCATGGGCGCGCCGGCGGATGGCGGTGATGCGGGCCAGGATCTCTCTGATGTGGACGGGCTTGCGGATGACGTCGTCGACGCCGCTCTCGAACAACCGCAGCGTGTTTTCCAGGGAATGCTGCTCGCTGAGCGCAATGACAGGAGCGCCGGTGCGGTCGCGGATCTGGCGCGGAGAGATGGCGCCGTCGCGGCAGTCGCCGATCAGGAAGGCCCGCACCGATCGCAGGTCGGTGTCGGCGGCCGAGTTGACCCACTCGCCGAATTCGCCGGGCGCGAAGCCCGCGCAGGCGACGCCCTCGCGATCAAAAAGTGAATTGTATCCCTCAGTTACGAGCTCTCGCTCGTCAACGATCACGATCATCGGCCCCGCCTCCGAATCAACACATTTGCCCCGTGGGGAAAGGCCTAACCGTTGGCGGGAATCCTGAACAACCGTCATTTCTTGTAACTAGTTTCTTGGGAGTCTGGAATCGTGCCGGTTGCATTAGCGTGCAGCCAGATATGCTTACGGGGGGAAGTTCTGGGTAAGTCAAAACGGCAAGCCCTGAGCAGTGCCACGGGCGTATTAGGAGCAGAAGATACGCTTACGGGTTGCAGAAGGCGCGGGCGTTGGTTGTCCATTTGCCAAAACCGGCGGCAACCATATTGGCGATCACCCTGCAGACATAGACCTTCTGCGCCGGGTCGTTGTCGGGGCCGGCATGGTAGCGGGCAACGGCCATCGACCAGGTCTCGTGGCGGGCGTGGAGACTGGCCAGGAAACGCGCCGCATAATCGACGTTCTGGCGCGGGTCGAGCATGTCCTCGACGCTGCGGAAGTGCGAGGAATGATAGTGGTGGTTGATCTGCATGCAGCCGAGATCGATCAGCGTCTTGCCTTCGCGCCGGGCATTGGCGAAGGTGGCAAGCGCTTCGGCCCGGCTCCTTGGAAAGATCGCTTTTCCTTCTATATTCAAGGCGTTAGGCTGAAGGCTGCCCTTCTTGCCCGTCTCGGTCAGGCCGACGGCATAGAGGATGCCGGCGGGCACGCCATAGCGATCGGCGGCGCGCAGGATCTCGGGCTCGCAGGGATTGGTGGCGGCGAGGGCGCTGGTTGCGAGGCTAGATAAACATATCGCCGCCAGCGTGCTCGCGAGATGGCGAAGCGGCGCGGCCGCGGGCTTGCGCGTCATCATGATTACCCCTTGCGGACTGCTGGCCCGGTTGCTGGCCGCCGGCTCCACCGTTGCCGCCACTGGAGTTTCCGGGCTGAAAGGCGGATTGGTCGCGGCCAGGCGCGGCGGTAAGCGAGGCGGTCGCATCCGTCCGGGTTGCAACTGGAACTGCTACCGAAGGTTGCATGATGGTGACCTTATCAACCTCGAAACCCAGCCCGCGCAGCGACCTGACGATTGCCTCGCTGTCGCTGGAAAGCCGGCGGTAGGCGTCGTGTGTTTCGGGCTTCAATTCAATCGAGAGTTGTTCTCCCGAGAGGCGAAGATGGGCGGTGACCATGCCCAGCTCGGCCGGGTGAAGTTCGATCTTCAACACATGTGTCGGAACGGCAACAGAGCCGGCCATGTGGGTGGTCGCGGCGGCTGTCGAAAACGCCTGCTGCGGGCCAACATCGGCCGCTACGGCGTTGATTACGTTGAGTGCTGCCTGGCTCATCGGCGCCTGCGGCGGGGCGGGGAAGCTGCGCTCGGAAACCACGTCGACGCGCGCCTGGGCCGAGGGCTGTTTTCCTGGCTCCAACCGCAACGAGGACTGGACGTCGGCGATGGACTTCAGCTGTGGCGCCGCCTGCTTCTGTTCGACGCCCGGCACATCGGCGGTTGTCATCTCGGGCAGCGGGCCGGCGGCGGTTGCATTGTCACGCCGTGGCGCGCCAGTGCCGGCGCTCGCGTCGCGGCCGGATTGGCCGTCGAGCTTCTTCAACGGCCCGTCCACGAGTGAGACCCGCTCGGGTTTCGGCATAGGTTCGAAGTCGTCTTGCCCGGCGGCGGACGCCGCGCGATAGGCTTTCGAAAGGAGCTGCCCGTCGAGCGCCGGTTCCTGTCCGGCCTCGCTTGCATCGGCTGACTTGGCCGATGTCGAGAAATGGCGCAGGTCATGAAACGCCATCAGCAAAGGCAGATGATCGTCGAGCGGCGTTGCACCGGCGTCGGTCGCCGGCTTTTCGGTATCGGCGTCCTTGTCCGCCTCAACGCCCTTGCCGTCCTTCGTGGATTTCGCTGCCGTCGATCCGATGGGCGTGGTCCTCGCCTTGCCGGCCGGCATCGGCTCGTCCTCGCCTGCCTGTGCCGCCAGGCCGGCGGCGAGCTTGCTCCAGCGCGGATCGCGCCCGCCTGCCTCGGTGGTTGGCTGCTTTTCCGCCTGGCCTGCGCGGCCATGCACCATCTTGCCGAAACCGGCATCATCCTTCTTGCCGGGGGCGGCCGGCTGCTCCGCCGTGCGCGCGGCGGTGAATCCTGGCAGGGCCGGGCCGAGACTGGGGGTCATTTCGGGGCGGCTCCAAGCATCTGGTCGATCAGGTCGAGCTGTCGACGGGTTTTCATCATGGCGGCGTCGGTCGGGTCGGTTGTGTCGAGACCGGCAGAAGCTGCCGGCGCCGATGCCGGCAGGACCGTCGCCGAATCGGCTGATGGCGGCGGCGCGCTCGTTGCGGCCGCGGCCCCGTCAGATGGCGGGGATGGCTGGGATGGCGAGGCGGCGGGCTGTTCGGAGACGGCACCCTCGACGGGCGGCAATCCGGCCGCGTCGGCGGCCTGCGTGGCGGCGACCTCGGATTTGGGCTGCGGCGCTAGGGGTGCAGACGCCGGAGTTGTGGCCGGAAGGGAAGCAGGCGGCGCCACCACCTCACCGGCGATCGCCTGAGCGGCGTCGAGCAGGGCACGGTCACCGTCCGACAGTTTGCTGCGGTCGATCTTGCCGAGCTTGGTGCGCACATCCTCGATCGTACCGGAAGTCACCGTGGACAGGCTCGAGTAAAGCTCGGCGCGCGGATCGCCTTGGTTGGTGTTGCCGTCGCGGCCCTGCTCGGCCCGCGCGGAGGCAAAGGCCGACAATTCGCTGAGGCCGTCGATCGCGGCGCGGCGGGCGATGCGCAGATAGATCACCTTCTCGCGCTCGGGATCCATCATCGAGGTGATGTCGGCGAGCTTGTCCTGGCTGATCGACATATGCAGGGTGATGACGCCGGAGACGAAGGAATCGGCGAACTGGCTGGCATAGGGCGAATAGAGGTAACGCTCGACATATTGGGTGGAGGCACGCGCGAACCGTGCCGCATCGCCTCGGCTCGCGGCGATGCCGACCGAACGTCGCAGGGCCGCTTCCTCGACCAGTGTGCCGGGGCTGAGCAGCTTGGCCTCGTCGAGCAGCGTGAGCGCCATCACCGGGTCGTCCGTCGCCATCAGCGATCCTTTGACCAAGGCAAGAAAGGCGCCGAGGTCGCTGGGCAGCGTCATAGGATCGATTGGCCTCAGGACTTCGATAGCACCGGCGGGCCGGCCAACCAGATAGTTTATGACGCCCTTGGCGATTGAGAGGTCTTCGGCATCCACGGACTTGGCACGGGAAACCGCCGCCTCGACGGTCACCGGATTGCCGCCGCTCATGCCGTAGACCAGGAGTGCGCGAAAATTCTTGGGGTCCTTGAAGTCCTCCGCATCCGCTTCGCGCAAGCGGGTATCGATCATCTCGAGCAGCTTGGCCTGCATCGGCATCGCGGCGTGATCGCCGGCGGCGATGCGGTCCTGGACCAGCTGCAGCGAGCGCACCAGCTGGTAGGGCTGCAGCGTGTCCTGGGCGAAGCCGGCCGACGGATATCCGGCTGCCAGCAGCAACAGGCCCATCAGCCGGCTGGTGACGGCCGCCCGCTTCATCCGCCGGTCGCCATCAGGATCTCAATGCGGCGGTTGGCCGCCGACAGCGGATCGGCCGGATCCTTCGGCTGCCGGTCGGCGAAGCCGGCGACCTCGGTGATGCGGCGCTCGTCGACGCCGCCGCGCACGAGCATGTAGTAGGCGGAATGCGCGCGCGCCGTCGACAGCCGCCAATTGTCGTAGCTGGCGCTGCGGAAGGGGCGCGCATCGGTGTGGCCGTTGATGCTGATCGTGCCCTTCTGGCCGTTGACGATGCGGCCGATCTTTTCCATCGCCAGCACCAGTTCGCGGCTCGGCACCGCCGATCCGACTTCGAACATGCCGAAGTCGAGCTGGTCGGTGATCGAGATGACGACACCCTTGTCGGTGGCTTCGACCGAGACGCCGTCATGCAGCTTGTCGCCAGGCTTGAACGCTTCGGCCAGCTGCCGCTTGACGTCGGCCGCGGCCTTCACGGCAGCAGCGGTCGGCTGCTTCTCCCCGGCTTCAGGCGCGGTCGTCTCTTGCACGGCGGCCGCGGTATCCGCCTTGGCGGCAGCCACGGCCTTGCTGTCGCCCGTCTTGGCATCGCCGGCCTTGGCATCACCGGCCTTGGCACCGCTGGCCTTGGTTTCGCCGGCCTTGATTTCGCCGGCCTTGGCCATCGTTGCGGCGGCGTCCTTGCCATCCAGGGGCTCGAGCGGGGCGTCCTTGACGGGCGGCGCCGGTGGTACGGCCTGGACCTTGGCGACCTGCGTTTCGGCGGCCTTGTCACCTGGTTTGAGCGGATCGCCCTCGATCTTGGGGCGCTGGGCACTCGCCTCGGCGGCGGGTGTGGCCACCTGCTGCGACCAGAAGTCCGGCTCGAAGGGATCCCTGTAGGACGCGCCGCCCGAGGCGCCCGTCGCCGGCCCGGCGCTTTGCGCGCCGCCGTCGCCCTTCTGGCTGACATTCTGCATGACGCCGGTGTCGGTGGCGATTTCGGAGAGCACGGCGTAGGGGTCGGCGAACAGATGCTCATCCGACTGTTCAGCCTTGTTCGGCTCCTGCTTGTCCTGCTTGCGGTTGGATGAGCCCGCCGCACCGATGCCGTCCTGTCCAGACTTTTTTGTCGCCTCCTGCGGGTCGTCGGTCGTCATCCCGACCGCGCGCGGCCCATTGCCGAGGTCCTCAAGGCCCTTGCGGCTCGACTCACGGTCGACGAGCTTGACCGGGTTGAAGTAGCTGGCGACGGCCGCCTTGGTCTGTTCGTTGGCGGCGTTGATCAGCCACATCACCAGGAAGAAGCACATCATGGCGGTCATGAAATCGGCAAAGGCGATCTTCCAGACGCCACCGTGATGGCCCTCGTCGTGGTCGTCATGACCCCGCCGCACGATGATGATCTCGTGCCTGCCGTGATCGGCCTCGGCGACACTCATGACAAGACCTCGGAAAGGGTGGCCGACCATTCGGCGATGCGTGTCTCGAACACGGCCTCGTCAATGGTCACGGTCAGGTCGAAACCTGGTGCCTCGATGAAGTCGAGATTTGCAATGCGTGGTCCAAGCGATGCCTTCAGCGTTTCGAACAGCGACAGTGGCCCACGGACGGCGATGCGCACCGCTTCGCCATCGCCGACGGCTTCGCGAACCGCGCCGGCGAGCGCTTCGAGCGAGCGCTTCTGCAGATCGTCGCTGACAATACCGCCGATGATGCGTGCGACCGTGGCGGTGACAAGGTCCGTTACGCGCGCCTCCATGGCGTCGATGCGCAGCGAGACCGCCTTGCCGACGTCGCCGCCGAAGCTTTCGAGGAAAACCCTCGCTTCCTCAACATGCGCCTGGCGCTCCGCTTCCAGCGCAGCGTCGTGGGCGGCGACAAGCCGTTCCGTCAGCGCTGCTTCTGCCTGGGCAACCGCCTCGGCGATCAGCGTGCCGATATCGGCCTGCGGTGCGGATGCTTCCGGCCTGTGCTCGGATGCGGCCTGGGGCTGACTGACACGCGGCGCGCGCGTACCGAAATCAGGGAGAAGATCGAAAAGGGCTGCGGAGGCCATGGTTTACGCCGCGACTTCCTGGGCCGCCCATTTGCGCAGGATCTGCGCTGTGCGCTCCTCGTTGAGGTCGACCATGCGGGCAAGCCGCTCCTGTGGCGCCGGCCTGATCTTCTGGCGAAGATCATCGAGCGGATTGGTGCCCGGCCGCGAGCCGGGCAAGGCGCCGATGGCGGCACCCGCATCGGCGGAAGCAGCCGCCTCGGGTGTCGGCAGCGACCGCTGGACTTCATCGAAATTCGGGCCCGGCAAAGCGGGCATCGCTTTTGCCGTCAGCGCGGCCGCCATCGGTCGCAAGCCGAAGAAGGCCACCAGGAACACCACGACGATGAAAGCGCCGGCGTTGATCAGCGTGCCGGCGTGCTGGCCGATGGAATCCAGCATTCCAGCCTGCGGGATCGCTTCGCCGTCGAGCCCGTCGATGAATTCGACCGCCGAGACGTCGATGACGTCGCCACGCTTGTCGTCGAGGCCGGTGGCCGACGTCACCATCTTCTGGATCTCGGCGACGCGCTTGGCGATCTGCTCCGGGGTCGCGTCCTTGCCCAGGATCGCCTTCAGCCGATCCTGGTTGACGACGACGGCGATCGACATCTTGGTGACGGTGTAGCCGTTGGAGACGGTGGCGATCTTCTTGGAGTTGATCTCGTAATTGGTGATCTCTTCCTTGCGGTCGTTCGCCGAGGTCGTTTGCGGACCCTCGGTGCTGGTCGCCTGGGTCTCCGGCAGATTCTGCTCGACGCTGGCCGGGGTCGAGGCCTGCTTCTGGTTGCTGTTCTCATTGGCGCGCACCGACTGCACCGAGCGCTCGACGCGCGAGTTGGGATCGAAAATGGTTTCTTCCGTCTGGCGGGTGTCGGTGTTGACCTCGGCCTTGACGCTGGCGCGGAAATTGTCAGGGCCGAGGTATGGCGCCAGCGCGCGGCGGATGTTGTCGCCGATCTGCGCCTCGACCGTCTGCTCGACGCCGAGCGTGCGGGCCGCACTGGTGTTGGAGGGATCGTCGCCGGCGGCCAGCAGGTTGCCGTTGGAATCGAGCACCGTCACCTTGTCGGCCGACAGGCCAGGCACGGCGGCGGCGACCAGGTGGCGGATCGACTGGGCGCTCTTCTCTGCGTCGATGCCGGCATAGCGGATGACCACCGATGCCGAGGGCTGCTGTTCGTCGCGGCGGAAATTGGCACGCTCGGACATGACGATGTGGACGCGAGCCGCCTTGATGCCTGATATGGACTGGATGGTGCGGGCAATCTCGCCTTCCAGCGCCCGCACACGGGTGATCTGCTGCATGAACGAGGTCAGGCCCATCGCCCCGACATTGTCGAACAGCTCGTAGCCGGCATTGGCGCTGGTCGGCAGACCCTTTTCGGCAAGCAGCATGCGCGCCTGTGCCGTGGTGCCGGCCGGCACCAGAACCGAGGTTCCGTCGGCGCCGACATCGAAGCCGATGCCCGCCTCGCCCAGCACCAGGCCGATCTGGTTCACGTCGGAGCGGTCGAGCCCGACATAGAGCGTGTCGTAGGCCGGGCGGTTGAGGTAGACCGAGGCGATGCCGATGACGCCCATCACCAGAACGGCGATGCCCGCCAGCATGGCGAGGCGCTTCACACCAAAACCGCGGAGATTCGAGATGATGCTCTGGATCTGTTCCGGCACGATAGAGCGACTCCCAGCATGATTGTCCGCCGGAACACTAGCCCTCGAAGCTTGTGCGAAAATGAAATCGGGCCGCGCTTGCGGCGCGGCCCGTGAATTGGAGGGAGGGGTATCTGTCGGCTACAGCCGGATTAGCCGTTCTTGAACAGCGACAGGATCGACTGCGAGGAGCTGTTGGCGATCGACAGCGACTGGATGCCGAGCTGCTGCTGGACCTGCAATGCCTGCAGGCGGGTCGATTCCTTGTTCATGTCGGCATCGACGAGCTGACCGACGCCGCGGTCGATGGAGTCCATCAGGCTCTGCGTGAAGGTCTTCTGCAGGTCGATGGAGCTCTTGGCGGCGCCGAGGATGGTGGCCTGGTCGGTCAGCTGGCTCATGACCTTGTCGATCTTGCCGATCATCTGGGTGATGATGTCGTCGGTCACTCCCGCCGCCGTGATGTCGAGATTGAAGGCGGAAACATTGTCAATCCTGGGGACCACCGCGCCCGCGGCCGTCTGGCCAGCGGTGTTGGCGGCGATGTCCGTGCCACCGCCAGCGATCGTAGCCGCATAGGCTGTGTCGTACAGGTTCTGGGCGGCCGCTGTCGCGTATACGGACGTCTGGCGGTCGAGCGTGCCCTGGTTCTTGACGGCGGTGGCAAGACCGTTGTCGAACAGTTTCGTGCTCTCGACATCGATGTCGATCGTTCCGAGCGAGATGGCGCCGGAGGAGGAGCGGTTGAAGGACGCGACGATCTTGGCGTCGGCCTGAACGCCGTCATTGGGGGCAGCGACCTGCGTTGACGTCACCGAAAGGTAGTTCGAGCCCGAGAAGGTGGCGGCATCGGCAAAGGACTTCATCTGCGCCTGAAGCGTGGTGATTTCCGTCTGCGTCTTTGCCTTTGCGGCAGCTGTCTGGCCAATGGTGGAGAGCAGCTTGGTCTTGAGCTGGCCGATCGACGTCAGAACATTGTTCATGCCGGTATAGGCGGTGTCGACTTTCGAGGCGCCGAGGCCGAGCGCGTCCTGCACCGTCGACAAGGCTGCGTTGTCGGAGCGCATCGTCGTGGCGATCGACCAGTAGGCGGCGTTGTCGGAGGCCTCGGAGACCCTGTAGCCCGTCGAGATTCGCGACTGTGTCTGCTCAAGCGATTTGTTGGTGGCGTTGAGGCTTTGAAGTGCGGTCAACGCCGCGGCGTTTGTCATGATGCTCGCCAAGAAACTCGCTCCTTTTTCCCAGGCCGGTCTTTCTCAAAAACCGGCATTGCCCTCGCGAGCCGCTGGCCCGCCCGTCGATTGCCGTCGCCCCGACCGGGCCGATTCGCCAATCCGTTGTAAGCTTTGGTTAACCATGACTAGCGCGTTATGGTTAACGGCCTGTTAAAGGCTCGCTTTCGAGGGTTAAGAAACGAGGGTTGCGCGGGGCTGGAGCAAACGCAAAACGGGCCGCGCTTTTGGCGCGGCCCGTTTTCTTGGTTGGTCGGTGTAGAGCGATCAGCCGCGGAAGAGCGACAGGATCGACTGCGACGAGCCGTTGGCGATCGACAGCGCCTGGACGCCGAGCTGCTGCTGGACCTGCAGCGCCTGGAGGCGGGTCGATTCCTTGTTCATGTCGGCATCGACCAGCTGGCCAACGCCGCGGTCGATGGAGTCCATCAGGCTCTGCGTGAAGGTCTTCTGCAGGTCGATGGAGCTCTTGGCGGCGCCGAGCTTGGTGGCGGCGGTCGTCATGTCCTTGAGCGCGGCGTCGACGACGGTCATCATCTGCGAGATCTGAGCGTCGCTGGCGGCCGTGGTGCCCGAGAAGATTTTCAGCGAGGCGACCGAATAGGTATCGCCGGCAGCGGGAGCGGCACCAAGGGTCGGGTTCTGTGCCGTGGTGGTTGCAGCGCCAGTGGTGCCGAGGCGGGCCGTATCCAGAAGGCCCTTGGCGGTCGGCGCGGCGCCGGAGTCATAGAGCTTGATGCTTTCCACGTTGACATCGATCGTCGAGAGCGAAACCGCGCCGGTCGAGCTGCGGTTGAAGGCCGAGACGATCTTGACGTCGGCGGCCGTGCCCGTGGCGGTGGACACCGACAGCATGTTGGTGCCGGAGAAGGTGGCGGAGTCGGCGTAACCCTTCAGCTGCTGCTGCAGAGCGGCGATTTCGACCTGGGTCTTTTCCTTCGCGGCATCGGTCTGACCGTAGGACGCGGTCAGCTTCTGCTGGATCGCATTGATGGTGGTGATCGCGCTGTTCATGCCTGTGTAGGCGGTGTCGACCTTCGAGGCGCCGAGGCCGAGCGAGTCCGAAACGGTGGACATGGCCTGGTTGTCGGAACGCATCGTGGTGGCGATCGACCAATAGGCGGCGTTGTCCGAAGCCTGGGAGACGCGGTAGCCCGTCGAGATGCGGGCCTGGGTGGTGGAGAGGTTGTTCTGGGTGGCGTTAAGGCTCTGCAGGGCCGTCAATGCGGCGCTGTTGGTCATGATACTGGCCATGGCTACTCGTACCTTGTTTTTACAGGTGTTTTTTTGACATACCGGCTTTTCCGGTATGACGGAGCGGCATCATGCCAATGATCGTCGAGAGATCACCCGCCATCTGCGAGCGACTATGGCGGCGAGTTCCTACCAAAGGGCTAAATCGGACGGTTAATCGAAAATAATTCGAGAAAAAATCGACGATGTCCGGCGCACTGCCCGGTCCTGTCGGGCAGACGCGGCCTCGGGCCGGAGAGCAGGGTCAGGTGAAGGAGCGCACCAGGCTGCCGACGAGCAGGTTCCAGCCGTCGATCAGGACAAAGAACAGGATCTTGAACGGCAGCGAGACAACGGTGGGCGGCAGCATCATCATGCCCATCGCCATGGTGATGGTGGCGACGATCAGGTCGATGACCAGGAAGGGCAGCACGATCAGGAAGCCGATCTCGAAGCCGCGGCGGATCTCGGAGATCATGAAGGCGGGCACCAGGATGCGCAGGTCGACCGTCTCCTTGGCGACGACCTGGCCGCGCTCGCGCGCGAGGTCGGCGAAAAGGTCGAAATCCTTGTCGCGCACATTGTGCAGCATGAAGGTGCGGAACGGATCCGAGATCTTCTCGAAGGCCTCGGTCTGGCTGATCTGGTTGTCCATCAGCGGCTTGACGCCGGTGTTCCAGGCCTGATCGAACGTCGGCGCCATGACGTAGAAGGTCATGAACAGCGACAGCGAAATGAGGATGAGGTTCGCCGGCGTCGACTGCAGGCCGATGCCGGCGCGCAGGATCGAGAAGGCGATGACGAAACGGGTGAAGCTCGTCACCATGATCAGCAGCCCGGGCGCCACCGACAGCACGGTCAGCAGGCCGAACATCTGGATGATGTAGCCGACGGTGGTACCGTCGGCCTTTCCGATGCCGCCTAGGTCCAGCTGCTGCGCCGCCGCGACGGAGGTGGCGGCGCCGATCAGCGCCGCGGCGAGAAGGAACTTCTTCATTCGAGCAGCAATGTCCTGATGAGAACCTGTTTGGCGTGCCCCTGGCTGCGGATCGAGGCGCGTTCCTCGATATCGGCTTTCAGGTGCTGGTAACCGCTGGCGCCCTCGACCTGATGCATCTTCAGCGTACGCACGAAGGCCAGAAGGTCCTGATGGATGTCCTCCGTCATCGCCGGCGGCTGCGGCGCGTCGTAGACCACGGATGCTTCCATCCGGATCCAGGTGTCGGCGGGTGAGGCGATATTCGTGGTGATCGGCGCCAGCGCGACAAGCGTCGGCCCCGTGCCAGGCTGTTGCGCAGCAGAGGGTTCGGCAACCTTGCCCGCATTTTCAGGAGCAGCCGGCACCGATGGCGGTGCGCCGGCGCCCTTGAGATAACCTCCGGACATCCAGCCCATGCCGATGGCGGCGACCGTCACCACCAGCAGCATGGCGCCCTGAACCACAAGGGATGGACCCTTGCGAGGCTGGAGTTGTTCGACATTGGCCACGGCGCTCTGTTCTCCAATCCCTAGAACGGAAGAACCTGGTCGAGGATCTGCTGGCCGTAGGCCGGCTGCTGGATCTCGGTGATGCGGCCGCGCCCGCCATAGGAAATGCGCGCCTCGGCGATCCGTTCGTAGGGGATCGTGTTCTCGGCGCCGATATCGGCCGGCCGCACGATGCCGGCGATGGTCAGCACCCTCAGTTCGGCGTTGACGCGCACTTCCTGCGACCCCGTGATCATCAGATTGCCGTTCGGCAAGACATCGGTGACGATCGCCGCGACATTGAGTTCAAGCGTTTCCGATCGTTTGATCTCGCCATCGGCCGTCGTGTCCGTTGCGGAGTTGAGCGTGCCGGCGCCCTTGCCGGCGGTGCTCCACTTGTCCCATTGCGCGCTGAGGTCGAAGCCGAGCTTGCGGTTGGCGGTGCGGCTCCTGTCGTTCTGGTTCTTGAAATTGGCGCGGTCGTTGACCTTGATCGTGACGGTCAGGATGTCGCCCTGTGAGAGCGCCCGGGGATCGGTGAAGAGGCGGCTCTGGCGATCGTCCCACAGCGAGAACTTTTTCACCGGTGCCCGAGGCGGCTCGGGGTATCTGTACAGGGAAGACGTGTTGCCGCCGTCAATGCCCGAGCCGACCGGCGACAGCGACGGTTCCTTGCCGACTTCCCTGAGGTTGGTGCCGCAGCCGGACAGGGCTGCCACCGCGCACAGGATGAGCGTTCTGCGGATCATGACGGATCTACCCTTCGGGCTGCGCTGGCCATGATGCCGGTGAGAGTCGCCGCCGCCTTCTGGTCCATTTCGTTGAGAATGACCCCGGCCTTGCGTGAATCGAGCTTCATCAGAATGGCCGCGGCCAGGTCGGCGTTGACGATCGCCAGGCGTTCGGCCGCCGCATCGGGCTTCATGCCGGCGTAGATCTTGACGACGCCGTCCTCGGCCCGGGCCAGGAACACTTCACGCCGCTTCAGCCAGGTCTCGTATTCGGCCTTCTTCGCGTCCAGCGCTTTCATGCGCTCGTCGATGCCGGCCTGCAGCTGCTTCAGTTCCTCGGCCTGCAAGGCGTAGCGGCGGTCGCGGGCGGCGTCGGCGATGTTGGAGCAGAAGCGCTCGATCTCGCTCTGGTCGGGCGCCTTCTCCCGGGCCAATTGCTGCGGCGCCACCGCGGGCTGCGCTCCGGGCAGAACCTGGCGAACGACATCCTCGCCATGTGCGCCGCCACTGGCAACGGCCATGGCCGCGAGAGCCGCGGCCGCGGACAGGATTGCGCGGCAGGAGCGTCTTTCGTGGGATAGAAGGGAGGGGATCATCGGCATCGCCTATTGGAGGACCAGATCGGCTTGCAGGGCGCCGGCCGACTTGATGCCTTGCAGGATGGCAATGATACCGTCCGGCTTGACGCCGAGGCGGTTGAGGCCGGAAACGAGGGTTTGCAGGTCGGGTCCGTCGAGCACCGCGACGCGGGCATCGGGCCGGCTGGCGTCGATGGCGGTGAACGGCTCGACAGCGGTTTCGCCCTTGGAGAAAGGTTCGGGCTGCACGATGCGCGGCGCTTCGGTGATGCGCACCGTGAGCGTGCCGTGGCTGATGGCAACGCGCGAGATCTTGACGTCGTTGCCGATGACGATGGTGCCGGTGCGCTCGTCGATGACGACGCGGGCCGGCGTATCGGATTCGACCACCAGGTTTTCGATCTCGGCATAGAAGCGCGCGGCCGAAACGCCCTTTGGCCTTCTGATCTGCACGGTGCGAGAATCGCGCTCACCCGCGACGCGCATGCCGAAGCGCTGGCTGGTATAGTCGTTGATCGCGTCGGCGATGCGGATGGCGGTCGAGAAATCGGGATTGCGCAATTGCAGCGTCAGCGTCGACTGGTCGTCGAATTCGGCCTTCACCGAACGCTCGACGATGGCGCCGTTCGGCACCCGGCCGGCGGTCGGCACGCCCTGCGTCAATTGTTCGGCCTGGCCCTTGGCGGTGAAGCCGGAAACGATGACCGCGCCCTGACCGACGGCATAGATCTCGCCGTCCGCCGCCTTCAGCGGCGTCATGATCAGCGTGCCGCCGGCAAGCGAGGTGGCGTCGCCCATAGAGGAGACGTCGATGTCGATGCGGGCGCCCGATTGCACATAGGGGGGCATGTTGGCGGTGACGATGACGGCGGCGACGTTCTTGGCGCGCGCGCGGCCGCCTTCGGTGGCGATGCCGAGATTTTCGAGCATGGCGCGGATCGACTGCTCGGTGAACGGCGAATTGCGCAGACTGTCACCCGAGCCGGCGAGGCCGATGACCAGGCCGTAGCCGACCAGCTGGTTGTCGCGCGAACTCTGCAGCTGGGCGATGTCCTTGATGCGCGAGGCGACCTGGCCAGGCGGCAGCGAGCTCGGTCCGGGCGAAACGCGGAACATGCGGGTGGTGGTCGCCGGATCATATTCCGGATCGTCGTAGACGCCGCCGTTCTTGGCGGCGAGTTCGCGCTTCGCCTTGGGTGTCAGGCCGTCGGCCAGCGCCGGCTGCAGGCCGAGTACGGCCGCAAGCAGAAGGGCAAGCGGGCGCATCATGAAGCGCTGACCTGGATGGTTCCGTCGGCCATCACTGTGCCGGAGAGGATCTTGCCGCTATCGCTGTTGCGAACCTTGATGAGGTCGCCGGCTGAACCTGGCTGCAAGGTTACCGCGGTGGCCGATATCGTCAGTCCGCCGGCGATGAAGAAGACCTGCACGGCTGCACCCTGTTCGACCAGCCAGGCCTCGCGGATGGCGGCGGCCGGGATGTAGCGACCGGGCAGCAGCGTGCGCTTGGCGATCTTGCCCTGAAGCTCTTCGGCGCGGGTCACCATCGCATCGGGCTTGTGTTTGCCCGCGATGAGGGTCACCTGTTTCAGGGCGGCGAGTTCGATGGTCTCGCCGGGGTAGATGACGCGACTGGGGATCAGCACGACCTCGCCGGCAGGCTGATCGCTGGCGATCTGCGTTGCCGACTGATTTGTCGATTGATTTGCCGATTCCTGTGCGAAAGCCGGCAAGCCACCGACTACCAGCGCAAGGATCAGCGCGGTGCGGCGGAATGCGGAGCAGGAGATCGGCATGGCCATCATCCCTTACCTGATGTTCTTGGAGACGACCGAGGCCATGTCGTCGGCGGCCTGGATCACCTTGGAATTCATCTCATAGGCGCGCTGCGCCGAGATCAGCTCGGTGATTTCCTTGACCGGGTCGACGTTGGAGGCCTCGAGATAGCCCTGCTGGATGGTGGCGAAGCCGGGATCGCCGGGCACGCCGGCATTGGCCGGGCCGGAGGCGGTCGTTTCCTGGAACAGATTGTCGCCGAGCGGCGCGAGGCCCGCCTCGTTGGCGAAGTTGACGATCTGGAGCTGGCCGAGATTCTGCAGGTCGGTCTGGCCGTCGATGCGGGCAAACACCTGACCGGTCTTGTTGACGATCACCTCGACCGCGTCGGTCGGCACGGTGATCGCCGGAATGACATTGGCGCCATCCACCGTCACCAGCTGGCCGGTGGCGTTGGTGTTGAAGGCGCCGGCGCGGGTGTAGAGCGTGCCGCCATCGGCGCCCTCGATCTGGAACCAGCCCCTGCCGGTCAGCGCCATGTCGAAACTGTTGCCGGTGCTGGTCAGTTCGCCCTGGGTGTGCACGTTGCGCACGGCCGTCGTCTTGACGCCGAGACCGATCGAAACGCCTTCCGGCACCAGCGAGGCGTTGGAGCGGTTGGGTACGCCTTGCGTGCGGTCAACCTGGTAGAGCAGGTCGGAGAATTCGGCGCGCGCCCGCTTGTAGCCGGTGGTGTTGATGTTGGCGATGTTGTTGGCGATGACTTCCAGATTTGTCTGCTGGGCATTCATGCCGGTGGCGGCGATGGAAAGTGCTTTCATGACCTATTCCTCAGATACCCATGTGACTGACTTCGAGGTAGGCCGAAACGACCTTGTCGCGGATGGCGACGGCGGTCTGAAGCGCCTGCTGCGCGCTCATCACGGCATCGACGACCTGGCGGGTGTCGGCATCGCCCTTGAGCGCCTGGAGCGACACCTGTTCGGCATTCTGCAGCGTGTTGACGGTCTTGGAGGCTGCCTGGCTCACCGCTTCGGCAAAGGAGCTGCCAAGGTTGCCTGATGTCGCCGGCGCGACACCGCCCTGAAGCAGGTCGGTCGCCGTATCGCCCAGCCCGGGCTTCAGGTTGAGCGCGCCGATGCCGTTCACGATCATTGGTTCCTCATCAGGTCGATGGTCATTGAAATGAGGTCGCGCGCCTGCTTCACGACTTGCAGGTTGGCCTCGTAGGAGCGGTTGGCCTCGGTCATGTCGGCCATTTCGATCAGCGCGTTGACATTGGGCATCTTGACGTAGCCCTTCTCGTCGGCGGCCTCGTTGCCAGGCTGGAATTCGACGGGGAAGACACTTGGATCGCGGTCGATCGAGTTCACTTCAACCGTTGAGGCGCCGGACGCCCGGTCAAGCTCGGAGACGAAGCTGATGGTCTTGCGGCGATAGGGGTCAGCGCCGGGCGTCGTGCCGGTCGACTGGGCATTGGCGAGGTTTTCAGAGACCACGCGCAGGCGCTCGGACTGGGCGCCGAGGCCGGATGCTGCGACTTTCAGGGCTGCGGTCAGTGCGTCCATGTCAGCTCTTCACCGCCATCATCATCATCGAGTGGAAAGCCTTGACGATCGCCGTGTTGAGCTCGAAGGAACGGCGCACCTCGCCGGCCTTGAGAAGCTGGTCCTCAAGCACGACGGTGTTCTTGGACGGCATGACCACGCCGTCATCTTCCTGCGGCTTGATGGTGAAGCCGGCATTGGTCGCCGCGCTGCCGAGATGGCCGGCCTCGGTGGTCTGCAACGACACAGCCGTGCGGTCGAGCACCTTCTCGAAGGGCTCGACATCGTTTGCCGTGTAGCCCGGCGTGTTGGCGTTGGCGATGTTGCCGGCGATCGCCGACTGGCGCACGGAAAGCCACTGCGCTTGCTTGGCGGCGAGATCGAAAAGGGAAACGGGCTCCATGGGAATCTCCGGGCATGTGCCCAAAGACTAGGCCGCCAGTCTTGCGCGGACCTTGCGGGCAGCCGCTACCTGGAAAGCTGGATCAGCTGGTTGGTGCTGGTCAGCATGACCCATTTGCCGTTGCGCTGCTCGATCGACGACACGGTGCTCGAGTCCGGCAGTATCGAGCCGCGCTGGACGATCCACAGGCCGGTGTCGTCCTCGATCATGGCACGGCCGTTGGCGACATGGACCATGCGGAATTTCGCGACATCGGCCGGGAAGGGCTGGTCGCCGGGCGGCTGCGCCGGGGTGGCGTCATCCTGCACCGTCCCGGTGGCGAGCAGGTCGATGCTGGTGTTGGGAAGGTCCTTGGCCGTCAGCGGCGCGCTGCGCGAGGTCACCACGCCGCCACCCTCGCGTCCCGAATTGGTGCCGGTGCCGCCAAACTTGATCGCCTGAACGCCGAACTGCTCCTGGTTGAAGAAGATATACCAGGGAAACAGGGCGCAGATCAGGCCGAGCGTGACGCCGAGCGCGGCGATGACGAAGTCGCTGCGCCGGTCCGCCTTCTTGCTCAATTTTGGAAATTGCGCCTTTGGCGGTTGCGGCCATTCGGTGACGGGAAACAGGCCATCGATCAGCGATTCGCGGCTTGCCTGCGTGATCTCGGCGGCCTCGACGCGGGGAACCACGGGCGCGGCAGCCCGAGCGACAGGTTCGGATCGGGGCAGGACCGGCTTGACGGCTCTGGCCAGAACAGCCGCGGTCTTGGCTGCGATGGCGCTGGCGGCCTTTGCCTTGGCCCTCCTCTCCTCCTCGGCTTGAGCCTCCTCGGCGGCGTTCGCCGCGGCGATCATCTCATTCAGGATGCGCTCGGTGTATTGGCGTTCAGTCTCCTGATTCGGCATTCAGCTTTCCCTTGAGATGGCGGGCGAGATCGGAGAACGGATCGGCTGACGGGCGGTCCCTGGGCGATTGCGTCAGCGCCTCGTAGATCAGCGGCACCTGGCGCACGGCGATGTCGAGCTCGGCGTCGGCGCCACCCTGATAGGCGCCGAGCAGGCGGATGTCGCGCGTGTCCTCGAAGCGGGCGATCATCGACTTCAGCCGCGTCACCAAAGCGCGCTGTTCGACGCTCCAGGCCTTGCCGGCCAGGCGCGATATGGATGACAGGGGATTGACCGGCGGATAGCGACCCTGTTCGGCGATCGCGCGGTCGAGCACGACATGGCCGTCGAGGATGCCGCGCACGGAATCGGCGACCGGATCATTGTGGTCGTCGCCGTCGACCAGCACGGAAATGATGGCGGTAATCGACCCCTTGCCTTCGGCCCCCGGTCCGGCGCGCTCGAGCAATTTGGGAAGTTCGGTGAATACCGAGGCGGGATAACCGCGGGCGACCGGCGGCTCGCCGGTTCCCGTCGCCACCTCACGCAAGGCATGGGCGAAGCGGGTGATCGAATCCAGCACCAACAGCACGCGGTGGCCCTGGTCGCGAAAGTGCTCGGCGACCCTCATGGCGGTGTCGGGCGCGCGCCGGCGCATCATGGCGCTCTCGTCGCTGGTGGCGACGACGGCCACGGTCTTGGCCATGCTGTCGCCGATTGTGTCCTCGAGGAATTCGCGGACCTCGCGGCCGCGTTCGCCGATCAGCGCGACGACGACGGTGTCGAACGCGTCGGCGCCGGCGAGCATGGCGAGCAGCGTCGACTTGCCGACGCCCGAACCCGCAAAGACGCCCATGCGCTGACCGAAGCACAGCGGCGTGAAGATGTCGATGACCTTGACGCCGGTCATGAAGGCGGTACCGACGCGCTGCCGCGCCATGGCGCCTGGCGTCGTGGCGCCGCCCGACAGGTCTTCGCCCCTGATCAGCGGCGCACCGCCATCGATCGCCCGGGTGAGCGCGTCGATGGTGCGGCCGCGCCATGAATCATGCGGCGCCACCGCGAGTGGACCCCTGCGGAACACCGCATCGCCGATACCGGCATCGGCGCTGCGTTCGAAGGGGGCGACGACGACTTCGTCGCGGCTGATCTTGACGATCTCGCCGCGGCGCGCGCCGGACTGGCCGCGCTGCTCGACGATGTCGCCCAGCCTGGCGAAATCGGAAAGGCCGCGCACCTTGTAGTGCGTGGACGTGACTTCGGTGACGAGACCGCCACGCTTGACCAGCCCGTCGGTGTTGCTGAAACGCCGAATTACCCGTTCCAGTGCGGCGAGCCGATCTTCGGGCGCCGGTGGGAGCTGCCTTTCGGGTGCACGGATGGAGGACCGGTCGAGCGACATGCTACGACTTCGAGCCGAGCGTCTTGATCGCCTCGTCGGTGGAAGAATCCGTTTGACGCATCAGCGCGGCGGTGTTCTCGAAGGCGCGCTGGACCATGATCAGGCGGGTCATCTCCAGCACCGGATTGACGTTGGATTCTTCGACGAAACCCTGCGCGATACCGACATCGGAGCGGTCGGTGACCGGCTCGGGGGTGCGCGCCGGCACGATGCCGGAATTGCCGTAGCGCACGAAATTCTCGCCCGGGTCGAAATTGTAAAGGCCGATCGAGCCGACAAGCTGGTCGTTCTGGCGCAGCGAGCCGTCGGCGCCGGCTTTGGGCGGACCGTTGCGGGGGTCGAGCTGGATCGGCGCGCCGCCGGCGTCGAGCACCGGATGGCCTTCGATCGACATCAGTTCGCCATTCTCGTTCATTGAGAAGCGGCCGTCGCGCGTCATGACGGTGCCGGCCGGTGTGTCGATGGCGAACCAGGCGTCGCCCTGGATGGCGAAATCGAACGGATTTCCGGTCTCGGTCAGGGAACCGTGGGCGCCCGAAAGATAGGTCTTGCCCGACGAGGCGAAGGACACCGATTTCTGCCCGGTGCCCGACACCATGTCCTCGAATTTCACGCCGGTGGCGCGAAAGCCGACAGTGTTGGCGTTGGCAACATTGTCGGCGATGGTGTCGAGCCGGCGCTCGATCGCCATCTGCGCGGATAGGGCGACGTAGAGACTGTCCTGCATGATCAGAACTTCAACTTCTGCATGGCCATCATCAGGTCGGTGGAGATGCCCGCCGTGACCGGCTGGGCAAAGAGCACGCTGACTGACGTCACGGCCGTCGAGGTCGGATTGTTGATCTCGTACATGCTGGTGAAGCGGGTCAGGAACTTGCCGAGTTTCACGGGGTCGGTGAAATCCGAGATGTCGAGCTTCTGTTCGAAGAGCTGCGCCTGCTTGTCGATGTCGGCGGTGGCGAAGGAATCGGGGAGTCCCAGCGCGGTGCGCACGACACTGGCAAGGGCCGTATCGGCCAGCACGTCGTACCAGCTGGTGATGTCGGGCGCCTTGCGCTGGAAGTAAAGCGCCAGCCGCACGCCCTCATTGGTCTTGCCGGCATCCTCCTCCAGCGTCTGGCGCATATACTTGTCGACAGTCGGCTGCTGCGCCGGATTGATGGTGGTTGCGGCTTCGCCGTACTGCTCGAAGTTGAAGGCCGAGGCCAATGCCGCGTAGGCCGGGTTCGTCTGCTTGTTGGCGACGCTGTTGGGGTCGCGCACGCCACCCTGCAGAACCTGTTTGATGAGGTCCTTATTCTCCGTCGCCGAATCGAGACCGAACGCGGCCAGCGCGTAGGTGTAGAGCCGGCTGTTCGACATCAGGTCGTCGACCGATTTCACCTTGGTGATGTTGGCGAGGTAGTAGGTCGTCTCGCCCTTCACATAGTCCGAATTCGGATCAAGGCCGGCGATCGTCGCCTGCGTGGCGTAATTCTTCGTCACCAGCTGCTGCGCCTTGTTGTAGATGGTGGCGTTGGCGCCATTGGCGGCGAAGTTGAAGGCGCTGACGAACTGGGCGTAGCGCTTGTCGGTCAACTTGTTGGCGAAACTGTTAGGGTCGGTGACGCCTTCCTTGAGCGCCTTGACCATGAAGGCCTTGGCGTAGTCCATGTCCTCCAGCCCGTAGGCCTTCATGGCATATTTGAACAGCCGGTCATTTTTGACGAAATCGTCGATCGATTTCACCTTGGTTATGTTGGCCAGGTAATATTTGGTATCGCGATCGACAGTCGGCTGCTGCTCGATGCGGTCGATCGACTTGTTGATGTCCCTGGTGATCAACTGGTAGCTGGTAAAGGTATTGAGCAACGTCATGCCTCCGGCCGAAGCTTAGTGTCGCGACAGTAACCTCACTTCCTTGCGCGAAACTGAATCGCCCAACATTCGGTTCCGTGGCGGCCCGGATTCAAGCCTCACACAAGGCACGGGGACTATCCCTTGGATCTGTCGTGAAATGCGGAAGGACCTGTCGTGGGCATTCTGATTGGACTTGTGGTGACGCTCGGCTGCGTCCTTGGCGGCTTCATGGCCATGGGCGGGCATCTGCACGTGCTGGTCCAGCCATGGGAAGCCGTGGTCATCTGTGGCGCAGCACTGGGCACTTTCCTGGTCGCCAACCCGATGAAGACGGTCAAGGATACCGGCAGGGGCATTATCGAGGCCTTCAAGCAGGCGGTGCCGAAGGAACAGGATTACCTGGAAACGCTCGGCGTGCTGCACAGCCTGATGCGCGAATTGCGCTCGAAGTCGCGCAGCGAGGTCGAGGCGCATATCGACAATCCGGAAGAATCAGCCATCTTCCAGGCCTTTCCGACGGTGCTCAAGAATCACGATCTGATGAATTTCATCTGCGACTACTGCCGCATCATCATCATCGGCAATGCCCGCTCGCACGAGATCGAGGCGCTGATGGACGAGGAGATCCAGACCATCAAGTCCGACAAGATGAAGGCCTATCACGCGATGGTCGCGGTCGGCGACGGCCTGCCGGCGCTGGGCATCGTCGCCGCCGTGCTTGGCGTGGTCAAGGCGATGGGCGCACTCGACCAGTCGCCGGAAATCCTCGGCGGCCTGATCGGCGCGGCGCTTGTCGGCACCTTCCTCGGCATCTTCCTGTCCTACGCCGTGGTCGGGCCTGTCGCCACCAAGATCAAGACGGTGCGCGAGAAGAAGAACCGCCTCTACATCATCGTCAAGCAGACGCTGCTCGCCTACATGAACGGCGCGCTGCCGCAGGTGGCGATCGAATTCGGCCGCAAGACCATCTCGTCCTATGAGCGGCCGACCATCGACGCCGTCGAGCAGAGCACGATGAACACCGGCAGCGCCGAGAAGAAGGCCGCTTGAGCGATGCACGACAGATCGGTGCCGACACGGTCATGACCAGCCCAGGCAGCCCCGCGCAAGCGCGCTCGCTGATCATCGAGCGCCTGGTCGGCGACAGCGGCGAGGCCGATCAGGTCATCGATGCCGGCCGCGCCATGGCCGAACGCGCCGTGCCGCTGCTGCAGAAGGGCCTTTCGGGCGAACTCGGCGTTCCCGTCATCGTCGACCTCAAGTCCGTCGAGGTCAGCCGCGTCCCCGAGGCGCGTTCGCGCGCCGGCGACAATTTCGCCATGACAGTCGTTGGTTCGCCGGCATCCTCGGATGCGATGACGCTCGTCATCGACGCTGCCGCGATCGCGATCATGGTCTCGACGCTGTTTGGCGGCGATCCGGATATGCCGGCGTCGCCGATCGAGCGCGACCTGTCGCCGATCGAGGCCGATGTCTCGACCATGGTGTTCCAGGAGGTGGCGCAGGCGCTGAACGGATCCGGGCGGCGCTCGCTCGACCTGCGGCTGCCCGTGCCGCGGGCGATGTCGGGTACCGAGGCGAAACGGCATGTGCTGCGCGACGGTGCCGCCATCCGCATCGTCCTTGGCATCTCGACGCCGGTCGACAGCGGCTCCATCACGGTGACGATGCCGCAGCGTGTCGTCCTTGCCGGCCGCGACGGCACCACCGGCATCGGCGAGGACGATCATGGCACCAGTTGGCGCGCACGCTTTTCGGAAGAGGTGATGCGCTCGACGGTGGCGCTCGAAGCCACCATGCCGCTGACGCGGCTGACGCTTGGCGACCTTGCCAATCTCCAAGTGGGCCAGGTCATCGACTTCGACGAAACGGCGCAGTCACGGGCTCGCCTCAGCGCGCGCGGCCAGACGCTGTTCGTATGCGAGTTCGGCAAACTGGGGCAGAATTACACCGTCCGAATCAAGCATCCCTTCGATGCCGGGCAGGATTTCATCGATGGGCTCATGCCGGCTGGTGCCGGGCGCGCCTGAGCTTTTGGAGACGATTCATGGCCAAGACCAAAGTGGAAGCAGAACTCGACCAGCCGGACGAGCAGCTCGACCGCGCCATCGAAGAATTGCGTGGGGTCCTGCATGAAGAGGAGCAACGCCCAGATGCGGCTTTCAGGGCCGCCGCGGGCGCCAATTCGAACGTCATCATGAACATCCCCGTCGATGTCCAGATCATCCTGGGAAGCACCGAGATGGCGGTGGCCGACCTGATGGCGCTGCAGAAGGGCTCCACGGTTGCACTCAACCGCCGCATTGGCGAGCCGGTCGACGTCGTGGTCAATGGCCGCAAGATCGCCCGCGGCGAGATCACGGTGCTCGAAAGCGATCCCTCGCGCTTCGGCATCAGGCTGACCGAAATCATCGCCGGCACGAAGGGCGCCTAGACATGGCTGGTGGGGCTTGCCGGTTGCAGCGGAGGCGAGAGGCAGCATGACGCCGCTGACGACCCTGACGCGCGCGCAGAAGGCGGCCGCCATATTGGTGGCGATGGGCAAGCCGTCCGCCAGCCGCCTGTTGAAATTCTTCAAGCAGGAAGAGCTGAAGGCGCTGATCGACGGCGCCCGGCTGCTCAGGACCATTCCGCAGAGCGATCTCGAGCGCATCGTCGCCGAGTTTGAGGCCGAGTTCACCGAGGGTGCCGGCCTGCTCGATTCCGCCGACAGGATGGACACCATCCTCAACGAATCGCTGTCGCCCGAAGAGATGAACGCCATCATGGGCAACAAGAAGCCGGAGGCGGCACCCGAAGGGCCGCCACCGATCTGGCCCGATCTCGAAAAACTCGAACCTTCGCGGCTGGGCACCTTCCTCGCCGGCGAACATCCGCAGACGGCGGCCATGGTGCTGTCGAAGCTTGCGCCGCAGGCGGCGGCGAGCGTGCTTTTGACGCTGACGAAGGAGATGCGTGGCGAAATCATCAAGCGCATGGTGACGATGGCCAATGTTCCGGCCGCGGCCACCAGGATCGTCGAGAACCGGTTGCGCACCAGCGTGCTTTCGGAAACCTCGACCAAGGACACTTCGGCCGGGCAGGCGCGCGTCGCCAGCGTGCTCAACGAGCTGGACAAGCCGCTGCTCGAGGAGGTCATGCAGGACCTGGAAGCCGCCGGCACGCCCGACCTCGATGGTGTGCGGGCTAGGCTTTTTGCCTTCGACGACCTGCCGCTGCTCACCCAGAAGGCACGCGTCCTTCTGTTCGACGGACTGTCGACCGAGCTTGTCACGCTGGCGCTGCGCGGCACATCGGCGGCACTCGCCGAAGCGGTGCTCTCGGCAATCGGCGCGCGGTCGCGGCGCATGATCGAAGCCGAACTTGGACAGGGGTCGGAGGGGGTTCCGGCCGCCGACATACTGGCGGCGCGCAAGACCATCGTGACGACGACGATCCGGCTGTCGCGCGAGGGCGCATTCGAACTTCCCGCGACGCAGAACGCCGCCTAAGGCATGTCCGACGCCGCCGACAAGGACTCAAAAACCGAAGAGGCGACGGAAAAGAAAGTCCGCGACACCATCGAACAGGGCAAGCTGCCCCATTCCAGGGAAACCGCGATCCTCGCCTCCTTCGTCGCCATACTGGTGTTCACCGTCTTCTATGCCAAGGACGCCGTCATCAACCTCGGCATGTTCCTGTCGATGTTCCTCGAGAAGCCCGAGGCCTGGCCGATGAACACCGAGACCGATGTCATCGATCTCTACAAGATCGTCATGCTGGAAGTTGGCCGCGCGGTCGTCAGCCTGCTGGTGCTTTTGACCGTCGCCGGCATCGGCGCCTCGGTGCTCCAGAACATGCCGCAATTCGTCGGCGAGCGGATCAGGCCGCAGCTGTCGCGCATTTCGATCACCAAGGGCTGGAACCGGATGTTCGGTGCCCAGGGCTGGGTCGAGTTCCTGAAATCCCTGGCAAAGGTCGGCTTCGCCATTGCCGTGCTCACCTTCACGCTGTCGGAGGATCATCGCAAGCTGCTTGCCGGCATGATCACCAATCCGGTTGCTTTCGGCCTCGTCATCCGCGGCATCGCGGTCGACATATTGGTGGCGATCGTCTTCGTCATGGGGCTGATCGCGGCGATCGACATCGTCTGGTCTCGCTTCCATTGGAAGCAGGACCTGCGCATGACCAAGCAGGAGGTGAAGGACGAGTTCAAGCAGTCCGAAGGCGACCCGATCGTCAAGTCGCGGCTGCGCTCGCTGGCACGCGACCGCGCGCGCAAGCGGATGATGACGGCGGTGCCGCGCGCGACGCTGATCATCGCCAACCCGACCCACTTCTCGATCGCGTTGAAATATGTGCGCGACGAGGATTCGGCGCCGCTCGTGGTGGCCAAGGGGCAGGATCTGGTGGCGTTGAAAATCCGCGAGATCGCGAAGGAGCACAACATTCCGATCTTCGAGGACGTGACGCTCGCCCGCTCCATGTACAAGCAAGTTTCGGTCGATAATGTGATCCCGTCGCAATTCTACCAGGCCGTCGCCGAACTGGTGCGGATCGTGTACTCGAAAAAGGCTGAGCGCAGACAGATTTCATGAACCGCCAACCACACGCAAAATCCCGCGAGATCATCGTCGCCAGCGCCATCGAGCAGGTGGTCGGCGAACTGAGATTGATCGATGTCGCCGACTACATCGCCTTCATCCGGCTGGAGCATTTCGCCTGCCTTTCGGATCTGGTCGATTCAGCGGTGGAGCTGTTCTTCATGCCGGGCACGCTCAAACTCGGTCATGGCGGCGAGGCGCATGTCGACTGGAGCGGCAGTCCGCGCATCGTGCTCGACCTGGAGCTCAGGCCACCCGGTGTGACCGTCTATTTCCAGCTGACGCTGAGCGAGGCCGGCAATTCGGTCGTGGTCAATTATGTGTCGTTCGAAAAGCCCGGCGAGGACCCTGAGCACAATACGGCGCTGCTGGAGGCGGTGATCGAACAGGCCCGGATCCGCAAGGTCGAGCCTATGGCGTTCTGAGGTCCGTTGATATTCAGGTGAGGCCGGCCTGCAAATGGCTGACACCTGCGCTTCCGGTGCTCACGTACGAAAAGTACGCTCCGCTCCGGTTCTCGGTATCAACCATTTTCGACTCGGCCTGACCTGAATCTCAACAAACCTAAGCGGCTCATCGTTTGGTTACTCGATCAGGCCCAACCGCAGCGCCTTGGCGACCGCCTGGTTGCGGTTGACGGCGTTGAGCTTCTGCGTCGACTGGGTCAGGTATTGGTTGGCGGTATGCACCGACAGCTTCAGGAGCCGCGCGATCTCCTCGCTGGTGTTGCCGTTGGCGGTCAGCTTCAGGCATTCGAGTTCGCGCTTGGAGATGGCTCGCATCCTGCCGGCATCGCTCGGACGGATGCGCGCGACAGCGGCGAACAGGGAAAAGCAGCGGGCGTGGATTTCGTAGAGCATATCCTGCGGCAGCGCGATCTCCGATCCCAGGAAGACGACAAGGCCGCACTGACCGCGATCGGCGTGGACGGGAAAGGCAATGCCGCTGGTGCCGGGCGCCAGGGGGGATATCTGCGCGGTCCAGGCAAGGTTGCCGAACATTTCGGCCATGGCCGCGACGCCGTCATCCGTCCACCAGCGTGGCTCCGTCGAGTTGTGGGTGTGGCGCACGATCTCCTCGCCATTGGCGCCCGAGATGAACTTCGTCGCCACGGCAATGCCGGGATAGTCGGAATCGAAGCACGGCACCAGCCGCGCCCGTTCCGGCGACGGGCTGACGAAGTACAGGCCGAAGGCCGAGGCGTTGATGTCGACCGATACCCAGCGACAGCGGCGCACAGCATCGGGAATGGTGACGGCGTGATGTGTCTCGGAGCTGAGCGAGAAGGCACCGAAGGGGCTGCGCTGCTCGTTGAAAAGGGCCTCCGCGGCGTCCTTGATGTCGGCGTGTTTCAAATGATGCCGCTCCTGATCGCCGTGGCGATGGCCATCGCGCGGTTGCTGGCCGCGAATTTCTGGATGGCGTGGGTGATGTAGCTGTTGACGGTGTTGGAGGAGACGCCAAGGATGACCGCCACCTCATCGGTGGTCTTGCCTTCCGAGACCCAGAACAGGCATTCGCGCTCGCGATCGGACAGCGGATCCTGCATGGCGGCGGCGGCGATCAGCTGCGGGATATGCGAGAGAGCGTAGCAGCATTTCAACTGCGCCTTCATCAGCGCCGGCTGGTCGATATGGCCTGCTGTCGCCGCCGAGAACAGGGCGAACAGACGCTGGCGGCCGACATTCAGCCGCAGCGAATAGATCTCGGCATGGCCGAGCACGTCGAGCAGGCGGGCCTCTTCGCCGGAGACCAGCCCGTCGGCATCGGGCGCCTGCGCGGCCACCAGTGGTCTAGGCCGGATGCCGGGCGCGACCGTGAGGGCCCCTTGGGCAAGGCTGGCGATCAGCCGCTTGCCGATCAGCTCGATGGCGTCGAAGATCCAGTTCGAGGAGACAATGCGCGCGTCATTGCGGTCCTGGTCGTGGACGATGGCGACCAGCATGTAGCTGTCGGCGCCGATCTCGGCGGTCAGCTCCATGAAGAAGCTGGTCAGATCGCCGCGCGACGTCAGGCGCGAGCCCAATGTGTCGGATTGAAGAAGCGCGGCGGAACTGCTCATTTGCTGCTTTTGGCCGGAATCGTTTCTGCCGTCCGGATGCTGGAGGCCAGCCGCCGAACCCGAAAACGCGTTACTTTTACGAGACACACACGAGGCGCGGGGTCGCGCCCAACCAGACGGAATCCATCAGGGAACGCGAAAACATCCGCGTCTGGCGCCGGAAAATTCCGGAACGTGAGACTTTGGGTGGTCGCCGCGCCCCCCGAGGACCGGCTGATTCGGGTCTAATCTACCCGCAGATGAATCCGACATCAAACGCGATTTGACAAAATCGAATCCGACGGACTCGCGTGCGACTCAGAGGTCGATTTTCGCCGCCTTCGAGCGTGCGAAAATGCCGGGACTGCGCAAGCGGGCCATATCCGCGCTCGGCCCGATGCGATAGATTCGCAAGTGTCGAAGGGGTGGGCACCTTCGGCAAGGGAGTTCATAGCTGCATTACGGCCGCGGTCGTTCGCGGCAGTGCCATGCGGGCTCCTGGCATCTTTTGTTTCGGGGGAAACGATGAGCGATTCATTTCGGGAAGTTACTTCCGTCTCGTGGTTCGGGCGGATCAAGCGCGCGGTCGGCGGGGTCATCTTCGGCCTGCTCTTGATCGTGCTGATGGTGATCGGGCTGTTCTGGAACGAGGGCCGCGCGGTGCAGACGGCGCGCTCACTGGCCGAAGGCGCCGGCGCCGTGGCGTCGATCAACGCCGACAGCGTCGATGCCGGCAATGACGGCAGGCTGGTGCATGTCAGCGGGCCGGTGACGGCCGATAGCGGCCTGTCGGATCCGGATTTCGGCATCGCCGCGCAAGGACTGCGGCTGTCGCGCAGCGTCGAGATGTACCAGTGGAAGGAAGAGTCCAGATCCGAAACCACCAAGAAGCTTGGCGGCGGCGAGGAGACAGAGACCACCTACAGCTATTCGAAAGTGTGGGACGACGGCCAGATCGATTCGTCGGACTTCAGGAAGCCGGACGGCCATCAGAATCCACCGATGGCGATCCACAGCCGCGCCTTCCAGATCCCTGAAGGCAAGCTCGTCGCCTTCGATCTTGACACGCCGGTGCTGGATCGCATCGACGGCGACAAGGCGTATTCACTGTCGGCCAATCAGTCGGCGGCGATAAAGGCCGCCTATACCGGCACGAAGCCGCTCAGCATCGTCGATGGCAAGATCTATCTCGGCAGCGACAACACGACCCCCGCATTGGGCGATTACCGCATCGGCTACGAACTTGCGCCGCTCGGCGTGGTCAGCATTGTGGCGCGGCAGGCCGGCAGCCGCTTGGAACCGTACCAGACGCAAGCGGGCGACGCGCTGCTGATGGTCGATACCGGCAATGTGCCGGCCGACAAGATGTTCGCCGAGGCGGTGAGCGCCAACACGCTGATCACCTGGCTGCTGCGCGCCGCCGGCCTTCTGCTGCTGACCATCGGCTTTGCCCTGTTCCTCGGCCCGATCGGCGTGATCCTCGACGTCATCCCGTTCCTCGGCAGCATGGCGCGGATGGGAACCGGCATCATCGCCTTCTTCCTGGCGATCCTGGCCGGCACGACGACGATCGCGATTGCGTGGTTCTGGTATCGGCCGGTTCTGGCGGCAGGCATACTGGCGGCGGGCGCCATCGCGGCGGCGGCCGTCTATTATCTGGGCCGCTCACGCAAGGCAGCCGCACCGATGGCCGCGCCGAGCGCCGGCGCCGCAACGTAGCTTGCAAAAAAGGCTGATATGCCGCCCTTTTTCTTCCTACCTGCGTTGTCCGCTCCGGGTTTGTGGGCGGGCTTAGCGGTCCTCGAAACCGGTCAGCACGCCGACGGCGTTGATGCCGATCTCCTCGACGGCATAGCCGCCTTCCATGACGAACAGGGTCGGCAGGCCGAGCCTGGCGATGCGGCGACCGATCTTGGGATAGTCGGGGCTTGTCAGCTTGAACTGGCTGATCGGATCCTTCTCGAAAGTGTCGACGCCGAGCGAGACGATGACGATGTCGGGCGCGTAGGCGGTGAGCCTGGCGCAGGCATCCTCAAGCGAGGCGTTCCAGGCGTCCCAGCCGGTGCCGAACGGCATGGGGTAGTTGATGTTGAAGCCTTCGCCGGCGCCGGCGCCGCGTTCATCGGCATGGCCGAGGAAGAAGGGATACTCGACCATCGGATCGCCATGCAGGTTGAGGACCTGCACGTCGGCGCGGTCATAGAAGATTTCCTGCGTGCCGTTGCCATGGTGGTAGTCGACATCGAGGATGGAGATGCGTTTGGCGCCCTGGTCGAGGAACCACTGCGCGGCGACGGCGGCGTTGTTGATGTAGCAATAGCCGCCCATGAAGCCGGCGCCGGCATGGTGGCCTGGCGGGCGGCAGAGCGCGAAGGCCGACCTCTCGCCGCCCTTGACCAGGCCGGCCGCGGTCAGCGCCACGTCATAGGACGATTTGATCGCGGCCCAGGTGCCTTCGACGAAGGTGGCGCCGGCATCGAAGGAATAGTAGCCGAGCAGCGCATCGACACGCTTTGGCGGCACGTCGCCGCGCAGGCCGCGTGTCGGCCAGGTGAAGGGCATGGCCGTGCCCTCATGACCGGAAGCCACCCATTGCGGCCAGACCGTCGGCAGGAAGTCGATATAGTCCGATTTGTGGATGCGCTTGGCGGCGGCAAGATCGTGCTCGAGCGGCAGGACGATCGGACCGAGCTTCTCGCTTTCGACCCTCGCCTTGATGAATTCGACCCGCGAGGGTTTTTCAAAACCCGGCACGATGGCCGAGGTGACCAGTTCCATCTGGCCTGCATGGCCAGCATGAAGCGGCGAATAGACAGTCTTCATGAAATTCCTCTCGAAATGCGCAATCAGTCAAGGTTGAGATAGGGACTCACCAGAGCCAGCCACATGGCTTCGACATCGTCCTCGATGAGGTTGTATGTCCTGCGATCTCTCTTCAGTCCGACCAGCCGGCAGGCGTGCCCGACCTCCATCATCACAAGGCCGAGCCGTTTGGCGATCTTGTCTTCGAGAGCAGGATTCACATGCCGCAGCCAGGCGGCGTAAAGCGCGATGATCTGCTCGTCATATTCGTCCTGGATGGGCCTGAGATCGGCGTTGCCTGAAATGGCCTCGATCACCGGCATCAGGGTGGCGTTTTCGAGATAGATACTGGACGTGTCGATGAAGAGCTTGCGCACTTCGCGCCGGAATTCGTCGCGGTTGGCGGGCCGGGGTGCCTTGATGCGCTTCTCGATCACGTCGGGAAAGGAGGACAGCCAGCGCCGAGCGAGGTCCAGAAGAATGGCTTCCTTGTTGGGAAAGTATTGATAGACCGAACCGACCGACAGGCCCGCGCGCTGCGCGATGGCGAGCGTCGTCGGCGTCCTGGTTCCTTGCTCCCGCGTCAGGATCAGCGCCGCGTCGAGAATGCGGTCGACCACCTTGCTCGATCGTTGCTGCCGAGGCTGCTTGCGCGGCTCGAGCGCTATCCTGATTTTGCGGTCGAGACTACGCTTCACTGCTCTATGCCCTCGTTCCCCGCTTGGTCTGAAGCCAGGCGCAGGGTGCTGTCCACAATACATTCTAAATTCCGCATGTTGACAAACGCGAATAATCAGTCGCATTCTTTATCCACGCTGTCCCTAGGGATAACAAGGGGAATTTCGAAGGCAGCGGACTGGCATCGTTTTTTGTTCCGTGGCGCCGCTCCGGTGGAGTTGCAGGTCGTTGAGCGCAGGGCTGTCGGTCTCAGTCGGTCATCAAAAGCGCGGAGTCGCGATGTCTGTTACGGGTGCGGGTCACAATGCGGATCTGGTCGTCATCAATGGTCGTGTGCTGACCATGGACGGTGGCAATCCCGCAGCCGAGGCCGTAGCCGTCAAGGACGGCGCCATCATCGCCGTTGGCAGCCGCGCCGCCATCGAAGAACTCAAGGGAACGGGCACACAGGTGATCGACGCCAAGGGCGGTTCGGTCCTGCCCGGTTTCATCGAAGCCCATATGCATCTGTTCTCGGGAGGGGCCGAGCTCGCGCATCTTCAGCTTGGCGGGGTCCATGGCTTCGAGGCGCTGAAAAAGGCGATCGGCGACTATGCGTCGACCAAGCCCGACGCGAAAATGCTGGTCGGGCAGGGCGTCGACTACACCGTGCTCGGCGACGAGCGGGTGACGCGCCACCATCTCGATCAGATCCTGCCCGATCGCCCGTTCTGCATGGCCGCGCCCGATCACCACACGATGTGGGCCAACACCAAGGCGCTGGAGATGGCCGGCATCCTGCATGGCCGCGCGCTTGGTCCAGGCAATGAAATCGTCATGGGCGAGGATGGCCTGGCAGCCGGCGAATTGCGCGAGGGCGAGGCCTTCGGCCCGGTGCTCGATCTTGCCGGCGAGGGCCGGGTGCGGCTGGGGCTGGCGACCGGCGGCGAGCCGGATCCGATGCTGTCCGCCGCCGAACGCGCCGCCGACCGCGACATCATGCGGCGCGGCCTCGCCTGGTGTGCGCGTCACGGTATCACCTCCATCCAGAACATGGATGGCAATCTCTACCAGCTCGAACTGCTGGCCGAGATCGACGCCGAGGAAGGCTTGCCCTGCCGTGTGCAGATACCCTTCCACTACAAGAATTTCATGACGCTCGACATGCTCGACAAGGCATCCGTCATGGCCGAGCGCTACAACAGCGAGTGGCTGTCATCGGGCATGGTCAAGGTGTTCTATGACGGCGTGCTCGATTCCTGGACGGCTGTGATGATCGAGCCCTATGCCGACCGTCCGGACTGGGTGGGCGAGCCGCTGTTCACACCGCAGCAGTTCATCGATCTCGCCGTTGCCGTCGACAGACGCGGACTGCAGATCGCGGTGCACTCGATCGGTGATGGCGCGGTGCGTGCGGTGCTCGACGGCTACGAGGCGGCGCAAAAGGCCAATGGCAAGCGCGACAGCCGTCACCGCGTCGAACACATCGAGGTCACCACCACGTCGGATGTGCCGCGCTTCGCCGAACTCGGCGCCATTGCCTCGATGCAGCCGCCGCATCCGCCCGGCGCCATGGATTTCCCGCTCGAACCGACCGTGTCGCGCATCGGCCCGGCCCGCTGGCCGCTGAGCTATGCCTGGCGAACGCTGAAGAATGCCGGCGCGCACGTCGTCTTCGCCTCGGATTGGCCGGTGTCGCCAATCGACCCGATCCTGGGCATTCAGGCGGCAGTGATGCGCAAACCATGGGCAGACAGCGACCCGGACCAGAGTTTCTCGCTGCAGGAATCGATTGCCGCCTACACGGTCGAGGGCGCCTATGCCGAATTCGCCGAACACCGCAAAGGCACGCTGAAATCAGGCTATATGGCCGACCTGGTGGTTCTGTCGGCGGATATCGAGAAGACGGCGCCGGCCGATCTGCACAAGCTGCGCCCGGTGACGACAATTTGCGGCGGCAAGATCACCTATCAGGCCTGACAATGGCATGAGGCTTGCTGGCTAAAGACGGACTGAACTGTGATTCAATGCCGGGCTTGCCAACCTACCGGGCGTGTGGTCACATCGAACAGGGGAACAGCTCCGCCAGCAAGAGCGGGGTCAACAGTGAGGCGTAATCGTGCCGGACAAACCGGATCGAAATGCGATTGAAGTAGTAAACGTCAGTAAAATTTTCGGATCGGGTGAGGGGCAGGTCGCTGCCCTCGACAAGGTGTCGGTATCCATTCGCGAGAACGAGTTCTTCACGCTGCTGGGACCGTCCGGCTGCGGCAAGACCACCCTTTTGCGGCTGATCGCCGGCTTCGACTTTCCAACCGCCGGAGAAATCCTGCTCTACGGCCAGGACATCGCGCCGCTGCCGCCCTTCAAGCGGCCGGTCAACACCGTCTTCCAGTCCTACGCGCTGTTCCCGCACATGACGGTTGCCGACAATATCGGCTTCGGCCTGGAGATGCTCGGCAAGCCCAAGGGCGAGATCAAGGCGCGCGTCGCCGAAATGCTCAAACTGGTCAAGATGGAGGCGCTTGCCGGTCGCCGCACGGCCCAGATTTCCGGTGGCCAGCAGCAGCGCGTGGCGCTGGCCAGGGCGCTGGCGCCACAGCCGAAAGTGCTGTTGCTCGACGAACCGCTCTCGGCACTCGACTACAAGCTGCGCAAGGAGATGCAGATCGAGTTGAAGCGGCTGCAGCACGAGACCGGCATCACCTTCATCTTCGTCACCCACGACCAGGAAGAAGCGTTGACCATGTCGGACCGCATCGCGGTGATGTCGTCGGGCAAGATCCTCCAGGTCGGCTCGCCCTGGGATATCTACGACAAGCCGGCGGAACGCTTCGTCGCCGACTTCATCGGCGAGACCAACTTCCTCACCGCCGCCATATCGGGCACCGGCAACGGCAAGGCCCGCGCGACGCTCAAATCCGGCACGACCATCGAGGCGACCGTCGCCGAAGGGTTCCAGCCGAAGGACAACGCCACCGTGGTGGTGCGGCCCGAGCATGCCAAGCTGACCAAGGACAAGGGAGACCTGTCGGGCACGGTCGAAAACATCGTCTATTTCGGCACCGACACGCATATCCACGTCCAGCTCGACGGCGGCGAGGCCTTCACCGTGCGCCAGCAGAACACGCGCAGCGCAGGCTGCGGTTTCGAGCGCGGCGACAAGGTCGGCATCCTGATCGGCAACGACGCCGCGCAAGTGCTGAGGGACTGATGGCCGCCGCGGAAGAAGTCGCCAAGGCAGCGGAACGGCGTGATGTCCGTGACCGCTGGCTTTTGTCAGCGCCGGCGCTGCTGGTCATCCTGCTCGCCGCGACCGGCCCGTTGCTGATCGTGCTCGTCTACTCGTTCCTGACGCCCGGCGCCTATGGCGACGTGAAATGGCAGTTTTCGCCCGACGCCTGGATATCGGTGTTCATGGAACGTGACATTTTCGACGACACGCTTTCGCTCGCGGCGGCGCATGTCACCATCTTCTGGCGCTCGATCAAGCTTGCGGTGGTGACGACGCTGGCCACTTTGGCGCTCGGTTTCCCGACCGCCTATTTCATGGCGACGCGCAGCGAGAAGACCAGGGATCTCTGGCTGTTTCTGATCACCATCCCGTTCTGGACCAACCTCCTGATCCGCACCTTCGCGGTGCTGCAGATCATCCGCAACGAAGGCATCATCAACACGATCCTGCTCAAGCTCGGCATCATCTCGGCGCCGATCCAGATCCTCTATACCGACACCGCGATCCTGATCGGCATGGCCTATGTCTACCTGCCGCTGATGGTGCTGCCGATCTACGCCAGCATGGAGAAGCTCGATTTCCGCCTGGTCGAGGCCGGCTATGATCTCTACGCGACGCGCTTCAAGGTGCTGCGGAAGATCATTTTCCCGCTCGTCAAACCCGGCGTCATTGCCGGCTCGATCCTGGTCTTCATTCCGGCACTCGGCGCCTATGTGACGCCGGTCGTGCTGGGCGGCGGCAAGAACATGATGCTGTCCAACCTGATCGAATTGCAGTTCGGACAAGGCCGCAACTGGCCGCTTGGCTCGGCGCTGTCGATCACGGTGATGGTCATCGTCATGCTGGCGTTGCTTGCCTATGTGCGCAACGCCGGCAAGTCAGGGGTGCGTCATGGCTAGCAACTTCTCCATCCAGCACCAGCCGGGCTTCACGACGATCGCGGCGACCTGTTTCGTCGTGCTCTATTTGCCGATCATCGTGCTGGTCCTCTACGCCTTCAACGCGGCGAGCTCGACATCCGAATGGGGTGGCTTTTCGCTGCGATGGTTCCAGTCGGCGTACCAGAACACGCAGGTCATCGACGCAACGCTGCGCTCGTTCCAGATCGGTGCCATCGCGGCGGTGCTGTCGACCATCTTCGCCACGATGGCGGCACTCGCCACCACGCGCACCGCCCCCTATCCCGGACTCACCTTCAAATATGCGGCAATCAACCAGCCGCTGATGGTGCCCGAGATCGTCACCGGCGTGGCGCTGCTGATCTTCTTCTCGCGCATCAAGATCTTCACCGGCTATTCCGGCCTCGGCTACCTGATCGCCGCGCATACGGCATTCTGCATCCCGTTCGCCTATCTGCCGATCCGGGCGCGGCTGGAGAATATGGATCTGACCCTCGAGCGCGCCGCGGCCGATCTCTACGCGACCCCGTGGAAGACCTTCCGCCGCATCACGCTGCCGCTTTTGTGGCCCGGTATCCTGGCCGGCCTGATGCTGGCCTTCGTCATCTCACTCGATGACGTCGTCATCACCGAGTTTGTCAAATCGGGAGGCCAGGACACGCTGCCCACTTACATGCTCGGCCAGATCCGCCGTGGCGTCACACCCGAGATCAACGCGATATCGACCGCTTTCCTGCTGCTTTCGGTCGCGATCGTCACGTTGTTTTTCTTCGTCAGCAGGAAACGAGACTGAACCTGAAAATGGGAGTTAGAACGATGAACTGGAAGACAACGGCGACCGCCATGGGGTTGGCGCTGCTCGCTTCGACGGGCCTGGCCCGCGCCGAGGGCGTGCTCAACATCTACAATTGGGGCAACTACACCAGCCCCGACGTGATCAAGAAGTTCGAAGACAAATACAAGATCAAGGTGACCATCACCGACTACGATTCCAACGACACTGCGCTCGCCAAGGTCCGGCAGGGCGGCACCGGGTTCGACATCGCCGTGCCGTCGCAGACCTACGTGCCGATCTGGATCAAGGAAGGGCTCCTGCTCGAGACCGATCCGGGCAAGATGGAGAATTTCAAGAACGTCGCGCCGGAATGGGCCAATCCCGAATTCGATCCGGGCCGCAAATATTCCGTGCCGTGGGCCTGGGGCACGATTGGGGTCGTCGTCAACACCGATGCCTACAAGGGTCCGGCCGATACGTGGGGCATCGTCTTCAACACGCCCGACGAGCTGAAGGGTAAGGTCAACGTCGTTCCCGAGATGGGCGACGTCATCTTCGCGGCGATCAAATATGTCGGCGGCCAGCAATGCACCGACGACAAGGCGGTGCTGAAGAAGGTGCGCGACCTGCTGGTAGCGGCCAAGCCGAACTGGATCGCGATGGAGTACAACACCATCGAGAAGATGGGTGCCGGCGACTTCAAGGCAACCAGCGACTGGAACGGCTCGGCGCTGCGCCAGCGTCTGGCCAATGCGGCCATCCATTACAACTATCCGAAGGAAGGCTTTGGCCTGTGGAGCGACAATGTCGTCGTCCTGAAGGAAGCCAAGAACGTCGAGAACGCCAAGCTGTTCCAGAACTTCATCATGGATCCGGAAAACGCGGCCGGCCTCTCGGCCTTCCACCGTTACGCCAACGCCATCACCGGCTCGGACAAATACATGCCGGCCGACATGAAGGACGCGCCGGAAGTCGTCATTCCGGCCGACGCCAAGCCGAAAGGCGAATTCCAGAAGATGTGCGCGCCGGAAACGCAGGAACTCTACACCAAGATCTGGACCGAACTGCAGAAGTAATCGCTGCATGCCAGACCCGGCGGCACACACCGCCGGGTCTTTTCTTTTCCGGGAATGCCTTTCATGGACTCCTATCGCAACAGCGATCCGCGGCCGCCGATCATGCGGGGCTCGCCGCCCGCCATGGTGCCGCCGAAGCTCGACTGGGACCGGCCGCCATGGAACCGCTGGGCGTTCCAGCACATCCGGGAAATCCTGCCGACCGCCGAAGTCTGGCGCGGCAACGGCCACCGCCATCGTCTCGAACGCGCCGAGGTCGATCTCGACGGACTTGCGGTCGAGGACAGCCAGGGCAGGCCCTCGACGCTCGCCGGGTTGCTCGACGAGACCTATACGGACGGCTTCCTGGTGCTCAAGCACGGCAGGCTCGCCTATGAGCGCTATTTCAACGGCATGGACGTGCGCACGCTGCATCTGTCGCAGTCGATGGCCAAGTCCATCACCGGCTCGGTGTTCGGCATATTGGCCGGGCGCGGCCTAATCGATGCGGCCAGGCCGGTCACGGATTACCTGCCTGAACTCAGCGCGACCGGCTGGGCTGGCGCCAGCGTTCAGCATGTGCTCGACATGACGACGGGCGTGCGTTTTTCCGAAGAGTATACCGACCGCTATTCCGATATCGGCCAGGTCGATGTCGCCACCGGCTGGAAGCCGGTGCCGCCGGGCAGCGATCCGGACTTCCGCTGGCCCTCGCATATGTTCGAGCTGATCCTGGGCTTGAAGGACACGGTCCGGCCGCACGGTGCGGCGTTCGAATACCGCTCGATCGAGACCGACGTGCTTGCCTTCATCATGGAGCGGGTGACGGGCAAGCGGCTGCCGCAGCTGGTGTCGGAGGAACTCTGGCAAAAGCTCGGCGCCGACGAAAGCGCCTGCTTCACCGTCGACGGCGCCGGCTATGCGCTGGCCGACGGCGGCTTCAACGCGACACTGCGCGACTATGGCCGCTTCGGCCAGATGATCCTCGACAATGGCGGCGGCATCGTGCCGGCCGCCTGGATCGAGGCGACACGCAATGGCAGGCATGGCCCTGATTTCTCCCCCAGTCTGCCTGAGGGCAGCTACCGCAACCAGTTCTGGATCGAGAACCCCAGTTCGCGCGCGCTGATGTGCCGGGGCGTGTTCGGGCAGATGATCCATATCGACTGGAATACAGGAACGGTCGTGGTGAAGCTTTCGACCTGGCCGGATTTCAGCAATCTCGCCTACTCCACAGCGACGCTGAAGGCCGTGCACACCATCGCCGCCGCACTGCTCTAGGCCCCCCGCAAGAAACGACCTGGAAGGAAACGCCATGACCGGCAAGACCGCGTTCGAGATTCGCCACGGCTTCCGCCGCAACGAGGTGCTGCTTTCCAACTGGCGCGAAAGCCCGTTCAACCGATGGTCGTTCCAGAACCTTGGCGAACTGGTGCCCACGGCGCGCGTGGCCGCGGCATCGGCTGGTGCCGAGGCACCCGCCAAGGATTTCGGTGGTTTGCTCGGCGAAAAGGTGTCGGTGGTCAGCGCGCCGGGGACGGTCGCCGAATTCCTCATACGCTCCAGCACCGATGCGCTGACGGTGATGAAAGGGGGCAAGGTGATCGGCGACTGGTTCGCGCCGCACATGGAATTCGGCGCCCGCCACATTGTCTTCTCGATCAGCAAGTCGGTGACCGCGATCATAGCCGGCATATTGGAAGGCGAGGGGGTGTTCGATCCGGAAGCGCCGGTCACCACCTACATTCCGGAAGCCGCCGGCTCGGCCTATGGCGATGCGAGCACGCGGCATGTGCTCGACATGAGCGTCAGCCTCGATTTCGAAGAGGCCTATCTCGATCCGGAGAGTGCCTTTGCCCGCTATCGCCGCGCCACGCTGTGGAATCCGGGTGGCGGCACGGAAAGCCTGCGCGAATTCATCCTGACCCTGCAGGGGCTTGCCGAGCCGCATGGCCAGGTTTTTCGCTACCGTTCACCCAATTCCGACCTGCTCGGCCTGCTGCTGGAGCGCGCCTCCGGCCAGCGCTTCAGCGACCTGATGCGCGAAAAATTGTGGCTCCCGCTTGGCGCCGTCAGCGAAGCCTCGATCGGCGTCGACATGGAAGGCACGGCCCGCACCGCCGGCGGCATTTCGATGACGCCGCGCGACCTGGCGCGCATTGGCGAGATGATGCGGCAAGGCGGCACCGCCAATGGCCGCCGCATCGCGCCGGAGGCCTGGGTGCGTGACACCGTCAGCACCGGCGGTAGTGCAGAAGCCTGGCAGCGTGGCACCATGCTGCCGCTGTTCCCGCAAGGCCGCTACCGCAATAAATGGTACCAGTCAGGCAAGCCAAACGGCGCCTATTGCGGCATCGGCATTCATGGCCAATGGCTCTATGTCGACCCGAAGGCGGAAGTGGTCATCGCCAAGATGTCGTCGCAGCCGGAGCCGGTCGACGATCCGCTTGACCTCGAAATCGTCGCCTTCTTCGAGGCGCTGACCCAACTGGTCTGACCGTCCGTCGCGGCCTCGTTGCCGCGTGCTTTCCTGTGGACCGCCCGCGACCGTTGAAAACGTCGCGGTTGGCGAGGCAGGTGTCTGCGCCTATGGTCGCCGCTCTTTTCGATGAGAGCAGGAACGACATGGCATCCGACATCAAGCGCATCGCAGCCATCATCGCGGCCGAGATCAAGGCGCGGCCCGAACAGGCGGCGGCGGCCATCGAATTGCTCGACGAGGGTGCGACCGTGCCGTTCGTGGCACGGTATCGCAAGGAGGTGACCGGCGGGCTGGACGACACGCAGCTGCGCGACCTTGCCGAGCGGCTCGCCTATCTGCGCGAGCTCGACGCCCGTCGCGACACCATCCTCGGTTCGATCCGCGAGCAGGGCAAGCTGACCGAGGAACTGGAAACCAAGATCGCGGCGGCGGCCACTAAGGCGGAACTCGAAGACATCTATCTGCCCTACAAGCCGAAGCGCCGCACCAAGGCCGAGATCGCCCGCGAGCGTGGGCTGGGACCGCTGGCCGAGGCCATCCTTGCCAACCGTTCGCTCGTGCCCGCCGAACTGGCGCTCGCCTATGTCACCGAGGAAGTGGCCGACGCCAAGGCAGCCCTTGAAGGCGCGCGCGACATCCTGTCGGAACAGTTCGCCGAGAATGCCGACCTGGTCGGCAAACTGCGCACCTACATGCAGGACCGCGCCTTCATGCGCGCCCGGGTGGTCGACGGCAAACAGGAGGCCGGCGCCAAGTTCTCCGACTATTTCGACCATGTCGAGCGCTGGGCAAACGTGCCGAGCCATCGCGCGCTGGCCATGCTGCGCGGCCGCAACGAAGAGGTGCTGTCGCTCGACATCGAGGTCGATGCCGACGACGCGTCTCCGGTGAAACCGGTCGAACGGATGATTGCCAACGCCTATGCGATCGGCGCCAGCCTGCCCGGCGACCGCTGGCTGATGGAGGTCGCCGGCTGGACCTGGCGCATCAAGCTTTCGCTGCACCTGACGCTTGATCTGATGCGCGACCTGCGCGAGCGGGCCGAGGAAGAGGCGATCCATGTCTTCGCCCGCAATCTGAAGGATCTGCTTCTGGCCGCACCCGCCGGTTCGCGGCCGACGATGGGGCTCGACCCCGGCATCCGCACCGGCGTCAAGGTGGCCGTGGTCGATGGCACCGGCAAGCTGGTGGCGACGACGACGGTCTATCCGTTCCCGCCGAAGAACGATGTGCGCGGCACGCAGGCCGAACTCGCCAAGCTCATCCGCTTGCACAAGGTCGAGCTGATTTCGATCGGCAACGGCACCGGCAGCCGCGAGACGGAAAAGCTGGTGGCAGACATGCTGTCCGACATGCCTTCCGACGGCGGGCCGAAGCCGCTCAAGGTGATCGTCAGCGAAGCGGGCGCTTCGGTCTATTCGGCGTCGGCGACGGCGGCGGCGGAATTTCCCGGCCTCGACGTGTCGTTGCGCGGCGCGGTGTCGATCGCGCGGCGCCTGCAGGATCCCCTGGCCGAACTGGTCAAGATCGAACCCAAGTCGATCGGCGTCGGCCAGTACCAGCACGATGTCGACCAGTACCGGCTCGGCCGCTCGCTGGAGGCGGTGGTCGAGGATGCGGTCAACGCGGTCGGCGTCGATCTCAACACCGCCTCGGCGCCATTGCTGGCGCGGGTTTCGGGCCTCGGCGCATCGCTCGCCGACGCCATCGTCGCGCATCGCGATGCGACCGGCCCCTTCGCCAGCCGGAAAGATCTCCTCAAGGTGCCACGGCTTGGACCTCGCGCGTTCGAACAATCCGCCGGCTTCCTGCGTATCGCCAATGGCAGCGAGCCGCTCGACGCCTCGTCGGTGCATCCGGAAGCCTATGGCGTGGCCAAGAAGATCGTCGCCGCCTGCGGCCGCGACGTCCGCTCGCTGATGGGCGACAGTGCCGCGCTCAAAGCGCTCGATCCACGCGTCTTCGTCGACGAGCGTTTCGGCCTGCCGACGGTGCGCGACATCCTGGCGGAGCTGGAAAAGCCCGGCCGCGACCCGCGCCCCGGCTTCAAGACGGCGACCTTCGCCGACGGCGTCGACGACATCAAGGACCTCAAACCCGGCATGCTGCTGGAAGGCACCGTGACCAATGTCGCGGCCTTCGGCGCCTTCGTCGATATCGGCGTCCATCAGGACGGGCTGGTACACGTCTCGCAACTGGCCGACCGCTTCATCAAGGACGCGCATGAAGTGGTCAAGGCCGGCGATGTGGTCAAGGTGCGCGTCGTCGACGTCGACATCAAGCGCAAGCGCATTGCGCTCTCCATGCGCAAGGATGGCGGCGAGGGTGGTGCGCCGCGTGGTGGGCCGCGCGACAATGGCGGCGGCAGGCCGGCGCCGCGATCGCCGGCGCCGCAACGCCAGCCGGAACGGCCGGCCCAGCAAGGGGCCTTCGGTGCGGCACTGGCGGATGCGCTGAAGCGGAAGTAGCTACCAGGCCAGAACAGCCGGCTCCTTCTCAACCTGCTCCAGCAGCCAGTCGCGAAAGCTGGCGACGGGGGGATGGTCGCGCTTGTCGTGCGGGACGACGAGGTAATAGGCGCTGCGGCTTTGCATGGGCTGGCCGGGCGCCGGCACGAGTTGGCCGCGCTGCAATTCGCCCACGATGAGGAGCAGCGGCAACAGCGCGACGCCAAGCCCCGCCATGCAGGCCTGGGCGGCGGTGCCGAACTGTTCGAACTGCATGCCGGGTCCGGCCGGCGCGCTCAGGCCCTGATGCTCGAACCATTCGGTCCAGGCGCCGGGGCGCGTCGCCATGTGCAGCAGCGGCAGGCGGCCGATATCGGCGGGCGTGGCGATGGCGCGGCCGGCGAGGAATTCGGGCGACGCCACCGGCGCCACGGTTTCGCGCACCAGCAACGTCGAATCGGCCTCCGGCCAGTCCGGCAGGCCGTAATGGATGGCGGCGTCCAACCTCTCCCTGGCGAAGTCGAAGCGGCCGACGCGGGTGACGAAGTTGATGGTGATGTCGGGATTGTTCGCGACGAAATCCGGGATCATCGGCATCAGCCAACGCGTGCCGAAGGTCGGCAAAATGGCGAGGTTCAGGATGCCGCTATGCCGATTGCTCATCAGTCCAAGAGCTGCGTCGCGCAACTGACCGAGGGCTGAACGCACCGCTTCGGCGTAGATTTCCCCTGCCGTCGACAGCCGGACATTGCGGCTGTCGCGCTCGAACAAGCGGCGCCCGAACTGGTCTTCGAGCAGTCTGATCTGCCGTCTGACCGCGCCCTGGGTCAGGTCCAGCTCCTGGGCAGCGGCGGTAAAAGACCCAAGCCGGGCCACCGCCTCGAAGGCAGCGAGGGCGCTGATGTTGGGCAGAAGGCGGCGCTGGACACTCATGATCCATTCCTAACGCTCATTGATCAGTGAAGCAATTTCGTTTGATTTTTTAAGACCACGGGCCGATAAGCCGGGCTTCACCCGTTTGAGGATCGACAAGCGATGGCCGCCGACAAGAATGCATTCGTCTGGGAAGACCCGTTCCTGATCGAGGACCAGCTTTCGGAAGAAGAGCGCATGGTGCGCGACGGCGCGGCGGCCTTCGCCGCCGACAAGCTCGCGCCGCGCATCGAGGATGCCTATCTCAATGAAAAAACGGATGCCGGCATCTTTCGCGAAATGGGCGAGGCCGGCCTGCTCGGCATTACCATCCCGGAAGAGTATGGCGGCCTCGGCGCCAATTATGTGACCTACGGGCTGGTCGCGCGGGAAGTCGAACGCGTCGATTCCGGCTATCGCTCGATGATGTCGGTGCAGTCGTCGCTGGTGATGTATCCGATCCACGCCTATGGCTCGGAAGAGCAGCGCAAGAAGTACTTGCCCAAGCTTGCCAGCGGCGAGTGGATCGGCTGCTTCGGCCTGACCGAGCCGGATGCCGGCTCGGACCCGGGCGGCATGAAGACGCGCGCCGAGAAGACCGCGAACGGCTACAAGCTCAGCGGCTCGAAGATGTGGATCTCCAACGCACCGATCGCAGACGTCTTCGTCGTCTGGGCCAAGCTGAAGGGCGAGACCGGCAAGGACGAGATTCGCGGCTTCGTGCTGGAAAAGGGCATGAAGGGGCTGTCGGCGCCGAAGATCGGCGGCAAGCTGTCGCTGCGCGCGTCGATCACCGGTGAAGTGGTGATGGAAGGCGTCGAGGTCGGCGAGGACGCGCTGCTGCCCAACGCCAAGGGCCTTGGCGGCCCGTTCGGCTGTCTCAACCGGGCTCGCTACGGCATCTCCTGGGGCTCGATGGGTGCGGCGGAAGATTGCTGGCACCGCGCACGCCAGTATGGTCTCGACCGCAAGCAGTTCGGCAAGCCGCTGGCCGGCACGCAGCTTTACCAGAAGAAGCTCGCCGACATGCAGACCGAGATCGCGCTTGGGCTGCAGGCATCCTTGCGCGTCGGGCGGCTGCTCGATGCAGGCAAGATGGCGCCGGAGATGATCTCGATCGTCAAGCGCAACAACTGCGGCAAGGCGCTCGACATCGCCCGCCAGGCCCGCGACATGCATGGCGGCAACGGCATCCAGATCGGCTACCACGTCATGCGCCACGCGCAGAATTTGGAGACGGTCAACACCTATGAGGGCACGCATGACGTGCACGCGCTGATCCTGGGACGGGCGCAGACCGGGATCCAGGCTTTCTTCTAAGCCGTGCCTTAAGCCGACTTCGGCTGCTTAAATTAGGTGCACCGCAACATCTGTGCTTGGAGAATGGCCAGCAGATGTGTCAGGGTTCGGCGAATTCGTTTGAAACGCCGATCTCCGGGGCCCCATGGCAATTCTGGCAGCCGTCTACCATCTGACCCATTACAAATACGACCGGCCGGTGGTTCTCGGGCCTCAGATCGTCAGGCTGCAGCCGGCGCCGCATTCCCGGACAAAGGTGTTGAGCCATTCGCTCAAGGTCGAGCCGGCGAACCATTTCGTCAATTTGCAGCAGGATCCCTACGGCAACTTCCTTGCCCGCTTCGTCTTTCCCGAGCCGGTGACGGAACTGAAGATCGAGGTCGACCTCGTCGCCGACATGACGGTCTACAATCCGTTCGATTTCTTCGTCGAGCCGTCGGCCGAGACATTCCCGTTCGAATATCCAGAAGAGATCAGGGACGATCTCGCCATCTACCGGACACCTGAGCCGGCCGGACCGCTGCTGTCGGCCTTCCTGAGAACCATCGACACCAGCGCGAAAAACACCGTCAATTTCCTCGTCGACCTGAATGCGCGGCTGCAGCGCGAGATCGCCTATATCGTGCGCATGGAGACCGGCGTGTTCTCGCCGGAGGAGACGCTGGCCGCCGGCAAGGGCTCGTGCCGGGATTCGAGCTGGCTCTTGGTGCAGATCCTGCGCAATCTCGGCATCGCCGCGCGTTTCGTCTCGGGCTATCTGATCCAGCTGAAGCCTGATCTCGTCGCGCTGGACGGGCCGGCCGGCACATCGGTCGATTTCACCGATCTGCATGCCTGGTGCGAGGTCTATCTTCCCGGCGCCGGCTGGATCGGCTTCGACCCGACCTCGGGTCTCCTCACCGGCGAGAGCCATGTGCCGCTTGCCGCCACGCCGCATTTCCGCAATGCCGCGCCGATTTCCGGCATGGCGAGCTTTGCCAATGTCGAGTTCGGCTTCGACATGCGGGTCGACCGCATCGCCGAGCATCCGCGCATCACCAAGCCGTTCTCCGACGAAAGCTGGCAGGCGCTCGATGCGCTCGGCAACAAGGTCGATGCGACACTTGCGGCCGGCGACGTGCGGCTGACGATGGGCGGCGAGCCGACCTTCGTGTCGATCGACGATTTCGAGTCCGCCGAATGGAACACCGCCGCCGTCGGTCCGACCAAGCGCGAAAAGGCCGATGCGCTGATCCGCAGGCTGCGCGAGCGCTTCGCACCGGGCGGCTTCCTCCACTACGGCCAGGGCAAATGGTATCCGGGCGAGAGCCTGCCGCGCTGGACCTTCTCGCTCTACTGGCGTGCCGACGGCCAGCCGGTGTGGAGCGATCCGTCGCTGATCGCGCGGGAGAAAAGCGAAGCCAAGGTTGGCCCGCAGCAGGCCGAAAGCCTGCTGACGGCGATCGCCGGCGAGCTCGGCATCGACAAGGCCATGGTCAGCGAAGCCTATGAGGATCCGGCCGAATGGCTGCTCAAGGAAGGCAAGCTGCCGGAAAATGTCGATCCGTCCAATTCGAAGCTCGAGGATCCGGAAGAGCGCAGCCGCATGGCAAGAGTGTTCGAGCGCGGGCTGACCAAACCGTCGGGCTATGTGTTGCCCGTGCAGCGCTGGAACAGCCAGGCTTCGGGACCGCGCTGGCGTTCGGAAAAATGGAAGACACGGCGCGGCCGGCTGTTCCTGGTGCCGGGCGACTCGCCGGTCGGCTACCGCTTGCCCTTGGGAACGCTGCCCTACGTGCCGCCGGCACAATTCCCCTACATCGTGCCGGTCGATCCGTCGCTGCCGCGCGGCCCGCTGCCGGCCCGCGAAGCGATCCTGCCCACCGCGGCGCCGGCCGAGCTTGAAGGCGCCGACGAGATGGCGCGCCGCCAGCAGGCGGCGTCGTTCACCGCAGCGACCGGTCAGCAGGACCGGGTCGAACAGGAGATCACCGAGATCGGCGGCGCGGTGCGCACCGCGCTCTCCGTCGAGCCCCGCGACGGAAGGCTGTGCGTATTCATGCCGCCGGTCGAGGCGCTGGAAGACTATCTCGAACTGGTCGCCGCCGCCGAGAATGCGGCGCGTGCCATCGGTCTTCCCGTGCATATCGAGGGTTACGGGCCGCCGCATGACCCGCGTCTCAACGTCATCCGTGTGGCGCCGGACCCCGGCGTCATCGAGGTCAACATCCATCCGGCTTCCAACTGGCAGGACTGCGTGGCGACGACCACGGCGATCTATGAGGAAGCGCGGCTGACGCGGCTTGGCGCCGACAAGTTCATGATTGACGGCCGCCACACCGGCACAGGCGGCGGCAACCATGTCGTGGTCGGCGGTGCGACGCCCAATGACAGCCCGTTCCTGCGCCGGCCCGATCTGTTGAAGAGCCTGGTGCTGCAATGGCAGCGGCATCCGTCGCTGTCCTATCTGTTCTCCGGCCTGTTCATCGGCCCGACCAGCCAGGCGCCGCGCTTCGACGAGGCGCGTCACGATTCGCTTTACGAACTCGAAATCGCCATGGCGCAGGTACCGCATCCGGACCAGGGCGCGGCACCCTTGCCGTGGCTGGTCGACCGGCTGTTCCGCAATCTGTTGACCGACGTCACCGGCAACACGCACCGCTCGGAAATCTGCATCGACAAGCTGTTTTCGCCGGATGGCCCGACAGGACGGCTGGGACTGGTCGAATTCCGCGGCTTCGAGATGCCGCCCAATGCGCGCATGAGCCTGGCGCAGCAACTGCTTGTCAGGGCGATCATTGCCCGTGCGTGGAAGAACCCACTCGACGGCCGCTTCGTACGCTGGGGCACTTCCCTGCACGACCGTTTCATGCTGCCGCATCATGTCTGGGCGGATTTCCTCGACGTGCTGGACGACCTCAAGCTCAATGGCTTCGAGTTCCGTCCCGAATGGTTCGATGCGCAGCTCGAATTCCGCTTCCCGTTCTGCGGCGAGGTTCAGCATGCCGGCATCAAGCTGGAGCTGCGGCAGGCGCTGGAGCCATGGCATGTCATGGGCGAACAGGGCGCGATCGGAGGCACCGTGCGCTTCGTCGATTCCTCGGTCGAGCGGTTGCAGGTCAAGACCGAAGGCCTCAATCCGGAACGCCATGCCATCGTCTGCAACGGCCGCATCGTGCCGATGAAGGTGACCGATAACCGCGAGGTCGCGGTGGCCGGCGTGCGCTTCAAGGCCTGGCAGCCGGCTTCGGGCCTGCATCCGGCGCTGCCGGTCAACACGCCGCTGGTGTTCGACATCTATGACCGCTGGTCAGGAAGGGCGGTCGGCGGCTGCGTCTACCATGTCGCGCATCCCGGCGGCCGCAATTACGACACCTTCCCGGTCAACGGCAACGAGGCGGAGGCGCGGCGGCTCGCCCGCTTCGAACCGCGCGGCCATACACCATCGGCCTATGTGCTGCGCGAGGAACAACCGGCGGAAGATTTCCCGATGACCCTTGACCTCAGGCGACCGGCAAGACTCTGATCAGCGATGGCAAAGGGGAATCACAAAAGGATACGCGGCAAGCCGCAGATCCATAGCCTGCTGGAGCACTACCAGCCCATCGACGGCGTCGTCGACGAGATGGTCGACGCCGCAGGCAATCCCCGTCCGGTCTGGAAGCATTTCATCGAGGCGCTCGACGATCTCGGCGCCGAGAAGCTCGGCCAGCGTTTTGCCCGCGCCGACCAGTATCTGCGCGATGCCGGCGTCTACTACCGCGTGTATGACAAGGCCGGCGCCAATGAGCGCGAATGGCCGCTGGCGCATGTACCGCTGCTCATCGAAGACAGCGAATGGGCCGCGATCAGCGCCGGTCTCGTGCAGCGGGCCGAACTGTTCGAGGAAACCATCGCCGATATCTATGGGCGCAACCGGCTGATCGAAAAAGGCATCCTGCCAGCGGGATTGATCGCGGCCAGCCCCGAATATTTGCGGCCTGTCGTGGGTACCACGCCGGCCGGCGGCTATTACCTGCATATCTGTGCCTTCGAGCTTGGCCGTGGGCCTGACGGCCAGTGGTGGGTGCTGGGCGACCGTACGCAGGCGCCGTCGGGCGCAGGCTTCGCCCTGGAGAACCGCGTCGCCACGACGCGCGCGCTGTCCGACATCTATGGCGAGATGCATGTGCATCGGCTCGCCGGCTTCTTTCGACGTTTCCGCGATGCGCTGATCGGCATGGCCAGGGAAAGCGATGGCCGCGTCGCCATTTTGACGCCGGGGCCACTCAACGAAACCTACTACGAACACGCCTATATCGCCCGTTATCTCGGCATCATGCTGCTCGAAGGCGAGGACCTGACCGTTTCCGGCGGCAGGCTGATGGTGCGCACCGTTTCCGGCCTGATGCCGATCAGCGTGTTGTGGCGGCGTCTCGACGCGGCTTTTGCCGATCCGCTCGAATTGCGGTCGGATTCGCAGATCGGCACGCCGGGGCTGGTCGAGGCGATCCGCCAGGGGGCGGTAGCCACAGTCAATGCGCTGGGTTCAGGCCTGATGGAAACGCGGGCGCTGCTCGCCTTCCTGCCCAAGATCGCGCGCGAATTGCGTGGCGAGGAGCTGCTCTTGCCGAGCGTCGCGACATGGTGGTGCGGGCAGGCGACCGAACGCGCCCATGTGCTTGCAAATATCGACCGCATGGTGGTCGGCCCGGCGCTGTCGACGAGACTTGCCTTCGAGGATGATGGCCAGACCACGCTCGGTTCGGCGCTGTCGGCAGGCGAACGGGCCGAGCTGGTGGCGCGCATCGAACGCGATGGCGGCGCCTTCGTCGGCCAGGAAGCCGTGACGCTGTCGACGACACCGGTCTTTGTCGGCGGCTGGCTGGAGCCGCGGCCGGCGAGCCTGCGCGTCTACCTGGCGCGCACACCCGATGGCTGGACGGTGATGCCGGGCGGGTTTGCCCGCGTCGGCCTGTCGCTCGACCCGACGGCGATCGCCATGCAACGCGGCGGCCAGGCGGCCGACGTCTGGGTGGTCAGCGACAGGCCCGTCGAGCGCGAGACGCTGCTGCCGCAGGAGGGTGACAGCTTCACGCGCACCAGGCCGGGCAGCCTGCCGAGCCGCGCTGCGGAAAACCTGACCTGGCTCGGCCGTTATATCGAGCGCTCGGAAGACACAGTGCGCATCCTGCGTGCCTATCATGTGCGGCTGGCCGAGACATCCGATCCGGACATGCCGCTGCTGGCCGACATCAGGGACTATCTTGAACCGTTCGGCATCGACGTCGAGACGGCGATCCCGTCGGGGCTGATCGGCACGCTCGACAGCGCGGTCTACAGCGCGGGCCAGATCCGCGACCGCTTCTCGCCCGACGGCTGGCTGGCGCTCAAGGACCTGTCGAAGACCATCCACCAATTCGCGACGACGGTGGCGCCGGGCGATGACGCGACGCGGGCCATGACGGTGATCCTGCGCAAGCTCGCCGGTTTTTCCGGCCTGCTGCATGAGAACATGTACCGTTTCGCCGGCTGGCGGTTCCTTGAGATCGGCCGGCGGCTGGAACGCGGCATCCAGATTGCCCGGACGCTGTCCCGGCTGACCGACCCCAAGGCGCCGGACGGCGCGCTCGACATGATGCTGGAGATCGGCGACAGCGTCATGACCCATCGCCGGCAATATCCGGTGCAGGCCGGCCGGCGCACGGTGATCGATCTTCTGGCGCTCGACCCGCTCAATCCTCGCTCGATCCTGTTCCAGTTGGAAAGGCTGAAGGCCGAGATCGGCCTGTTGCCGTCGGTCGGCGGCGAGGGGCACATGTCGACGGCGGCGAAGGAGATCCTGCAGCTCAACACGGCCATAGCCATCAAGGAGCCTTCGGATATGACGGCAAAGGCGCTGGACGAACTCGCCTATGAAATCGGCGGTCTCTACAACAGCCTCGCCAAAGCCTATTTCGGCTAGTTCATGCTCTACGACATCAGGCTTCATCTCCATTACGACTATGCAGCCGCGGCGGGCGGCGGTCGCCATCAGATCCGCGTGCTGCCATCGACGATATCGGGCGTGCAGCGCGTCATTGCCGCATCGCTGTCCTTTGCCCCGGCGCCCAATGAACGATCGGATTTCTCGGATTTCTTCGGCAACAACGTCACTTCGATTGCTTTTCGCGATGCCCATGACGCGCTCGACATCAGGATGAGCGCCCGCGTTTCGGTGTCGCGGCCCGAGCCCGGGCTCGACGTGTCGCCCGATATAGGGCGGCTGCGGCAGGAACTGGCCGCGGTGCGGTCGTTGGCGTCTGACTCGCCGCACCATTTTCTGGCGGGAAGCGCTCACTCCGGTATCGACGCGGCGATCACCTCTTATGCGCAGGACAGCATCGGCACCTCGGCCGCCGGCACGGCAATGGATCTGTGCAACCGCATCCATCGGGATTTCACTTATGACGGCGAGGCGACCACGGTGCGGACCCGGGCCAGCGATGCCTTCAGGCTGAAGCGCGGCGTCTGCCAGGATTTTTCGCACATCATGATCGCGGGCTTGCGCGGGCTCGGCATTCCGGCCGGTTATGTCAGCGGCTTCCTGCGCACCATCCCGCCCAAGGGCAAGCCGCGGCTGGAAGGCGCCGACGCCATGCATGCCTGGGTCAAGGTCTGGTGCGGACGTGACGCCGGCTGGCAGGAGTTCGACCCGACCAACGGCATGCGAGCCAGCAACGATCATATCACCGTCGGCTACGGCCGCGACTATTCCGACGTCGCGCCGATCGTCGGCGTGCTGAAGACCACTGGCGGGCAGGTCGGCGAGCAGGCCGTCGACGTCATTCCGGCTGCGCTCGAGAAGGCATGAGAGCGAGCTGAAAAGCGCGAAGCGTTCCGCCACTGCAATTGTGGGTGGAGGAAGCGACTTCTCAAACATCGAAGGGGTCGCTAATCTCTATTCGTTTCGAGGGACAGCCATTTTTTGCTGCCAATGGGCGCGGGCGCGGGGTCTTTTAATTGAAAGCGGTCAGCGTCGTCATCCCGGCCTACAATGCGGCGGCCACGATCGCGACAACGCTGGCGTCGCTTAGCAGTGAGGCCGACGTCATCGGCGAGGTCCTGCTGGTCGACGATGCATCGACCGACAACACGGCTGATGTCGCAAGGCAGGCAGCGGCGCAATTGGCCTTGCCGCTGCGCGTGCTGCCTGCCGAATGCCGCGACGCCGGCGGCGCCCGCAACGTGGCGCTGGCCCAGGCGCTCCATCCCTGGGTGTATCTGATCGACGCCGACGATTTGCATCTTCAGGGCGGATTGCGCGCGCTGCTGCGGCAGGCGGAGGACCAGCCGAAGGCCGGAATGATCGTAGGGGCCTACCGGCGGCGGGTGAACGGCCAGGATCGGCAGATCAAGATTCCGAACGGCTATCAGGCTGCGTGCCTGACAAATGCTTCGGCCTACGTAAAAGGCGACATACGCTCCGTCGCCGTGGGCAGCGTTCTGGCGTCCCGGCAACTGATCGGCGATACACAGTTTCCGGTGGGCCTTGCCTATGACGAGGACACGCTGTTCTGGGCGCGGCTGATGAGCAAGGCTTCGCTGGCCATGACGCCGCAACCCGTCATGGTCTATGAGGTTTCGCCGGCCCGTTCCGACGACCGCTTTGCAATCAACCCGGTGCGGCGCTTCCTGGAGTGGCGCCGGGAATTGCGCACGCTCACCGATTGCGGCATCCCGGTCTCGGCGCTCAAGACCAGGGAGGGGCTTGTCGCCCTCAAGATCGCCCGCGTCCACTATGCGCGCGGCGACCTGGACATTGCCGCGCGCTTCCTGGCAGTGGCCGCTGCCGCGCCAAAGCGGCGGTCGGAAGCCTGGCGCTGCCTGCGCTACAGGCTCAAGCTCGCGGTGCGACGGCGGCTGTCGGCGCCGCGGGTGGAACTGCAGGGCGCCTCGTAAGGTTCCGTCCTTCGCTTGCCGCGCCAGCCGACTTTCGCGGCAGGGCGTGGAACCAGCTGTCGGCCAGCAGCTTATCTACGCATATTTGCGTGGAGCTTGCATGCTGCAGAGATCCGGATTGCCGCCCTGCCGGTCAACCGACGGCGACGCCGCGCCGAAGAACGGGGCGCAAAGCGCGGCCGGGCACGCCGCACTGACCTATGTCAGCGATGCCGAGCCCGGTATACGCCGGCTAAAGACAGGCAAGGGATTTTCCTACAAGGGGCCGGACGGGAAAGCGGTCTCCGATGCCGCCAGGGCGCGTATCGAGGCGATCGTCATCCCGCCGGCCTGGACGGATGTCTGGATCTCGCCTGATGCCGACGGGCACATCCAGGCGACTGGCAGGGACCAGCGGGGGCGCAAGCAGTATCGTTATCATCCGCAATGGGCCGAAGAACGCGACGGTGCCAAATATTCGAGCCTCGTTGCCTTCGCCGAAAGCTTGGCCAGCCTGAGGCGCACGATAGACAGCGATTTGCGCCGCCACGGCCTCCCGTTCGAGCGCGTCGTCGCCGCGGTCGTCTGGCTGCTCGACAACACGATGATCCGCGTCGGCAATGCCGCCTATGCGCGAGACAACAAGAGCTTCGGCCTGACGACGTTGCGCGACCGTCATGTCGATATCAAGGGATCGAGGCTGCGCTTCGCCTTCGAGGGCAAGTCCGGCAAGGAATGGAAACTGAAGCTGGTCGATCGCCGTATCGCCGGCATCGTGCGGGGTGCGCAGGACCTGCCGGGCCAGAAACTGTTCCAGTATCTCGACGAGGAAGGCAACAGACGCCCGATCCACTCCGACGACGTCAACCGCTACATCAGGGATGCCGCCGGCGATGCGTTCAGCTCCAAGCATTTTCGCACCTGGGGCGGCACCATCCATGCCGCGTCGCTGTTTGCGCAGACGGAGCTGCCCGAAACCCAGGCCCAGCAAAAGCGGGTGATGAACAGCGTCATCGACAAGGTGGCCGAGCGGCTGGGGAACACGCGCGCCGTCTGCCGCAAATGCTATATTCATCCGCTGGTTTTCGAGGCCTGGTCGCAGGGACGGCTGCTGGCAGAAATGGCGGAAGCCAACAAGCGCAAGCGGCCGATCGAGGGTCTCGATGACGAGGAAGCGATCGTGCTGAGATGGTTGAAGTCGCATCAACGCTGACTGGCGGCGATTGACGGTCGCTCAATCCGTCTTTTTTGTCGACGTCGTGTCGGGATCGGTCATACTGTTTCGTCCTTTGATACAGAAAAGGACCAGCCATGCTCTACGCCATACTCTGCTATGCCTCCGAAGACGTCGTCAGCTCCTGGAGCAAGGCGCAGGACGACGAAGTCATGGCCAATCTCCTCAACGTTCAGGACAAGTACGCCAAGGCTGGCCGACTTGGCCCGGTGGCGCGGCTTTTGCCGACGACGGCGGCGACGACGCTGCGGAAAGTGAAAGGCGAATCGGTCGTCATCGACGGGCCCTTCGCCGAGACCAAGGAGCAGTTCCTAGGTTTCTACACCCTCGACTGCGCCGATCTCGACGAGGCCGTCGAATTCGCCCGTGAGCTCTCCGAGGTCAACCCGAGCGGCGGCTCCTATGAGATCCGGCCGGTCTCGGTGTTCAATCCCACCGGGGTTGCCGTATGACCGAACTTGCCTGGATCAGCTCCGCGATCAGCGCCGCCCGCCCGCAGGCAATGGGCGCGCTGCTGCGCTATTTCCGCGATCTCGATACGGCGGAGGAAGCTTTCCAGGATGCCTGTCTCAGGGCGTTGAAGAACTGGCCGCAGAACGGGCCGCCGCGCGACCCGGCGGCGTGGCTGATCTTCGTCGGCCGCAACAGCGGCATCGACGCGGTGCGCAAGCGCGCCAAGCAGGCGCCGATGCCGGAAGAGGACCAGATCTCCGATCTGGAGGATGCCGAGAGCGACATCGCCGAGCGGCTGGACGGCGCGCACTATCGCGACGACATCTTGCGGCTGCTGTTCATCTGCTGCCATCCGGACCTTCCGGCAACGCAGCAGATCGCAGTCGCGCTGCGCATCGTCTCCGGTCTCACCGTCAAGCAGATCGCTCGCGCCTTCCTGGTCGGCGAGAGCGCCATGGAGCAGCGCATCACCCGCGCCAAGGCGCGCATCGCCGACGCCGGCGTGCCGTTCGAGACGCCGGGCGCGGTCGAGCGCTCCGAGCGGCCCGCCGCGGTGGCGGCGATGGTCTACCTGATCTTCAACGAAGGCTATTCGACCAACAGCGGCGAGGCGCCGGCCCGCGCGCCGCTATGCGAGGAGGCGATCCGGCTTGCCCGGCTGTTGCTGCGGCTGTTCCAGACCGAGCCGGAGATCATGGGGCTGACGGCGCTGCTTTTGCTGCAGCATGCGCGCGCGCCGGCCCGCTTCGACGGAGACGGCGAGATCGTGCTGCTGGAGGACCAGGATCGCGGCCTGTGGAGCCGCAAGATGATCGACGAGGGGCTGGCGCTGGTCGACAAGGCGTTGCGCCATCGCAAGCCCGGTCCCTATCAGGTGCAGGCGGCAATAGCCGCTTTGCATGCCCGGGCAGAAAAGGCCGAGGACACCGACTGGGTGGAGATCGACCTGCTCTACGGCCTGCTCGAACAAATGCAGCCGTCGCCCGTCATCACGCTCAACCGCGCGGTGGCGGTCTCGAAAATACGCGGCCCGGAAGCCGCCCTCGCGATGATCGAGCCGCTGGAAGAAAGGCTTTCCGGCTATTTCCACTTCTTCGGCCTCAAGGGCGGACTGCTGATGCAACTCGACCGGGGTGAGGAGGCGCGGGTTGCCTTCGACCGCGCCATCGCGCTGGCCAACACGGCGGCGGAAGCGGCCCATATCCGCATGCATATCGACCGTTTGATGAAAGACGGCGCCGTGCGCGTGCCGGCGAAAAAGGCCAACTGAGCCGCGTTTGCCCTCTGGCTCAATCGTGTCGCCCGGGCTTAGACCATGCCGGGGTGGCGATTTTCCCTTGAAACGAGTAAGGCCACGCCATGACTGTGCCCGAAGTGCCTTTTCGGCACGCGGGCGAATGGCGCGAGGCTTTGATCCGACGCCAGATGATGACGACGGGATCTGAAAGGGACAAAAATGACCATTGCGAAGGAAACGGCCGAGCTTCTGGCGAAACTGGGTGTAGCCAAGGACGCGCTTGCCGGCGGCGACCTCATCGTGCGCAGCCCGGTGACGGGCGAACAGATCGCGGCGCTGAAGACCATCTCGCCGGCCGACGCGGCAAAGACCATCGATGCCGCGCACAAGGCGTTCCAGTCCTGGCGGCTGGTGCCCGGTCCGAAGCGCGGCGAACTGGTAAGGCTGCTCGGCGAGGAATTGCGTGCGCACAAGGCCGAACTTGGCCGGTTGGTGTCGATCGAGGTCGGCAAGATCCCATCCGAGGGGCTCGGCGAAGTGCAGGAGATGATCGACATCTGCGATTTCGCCGTCGGTCTGTCCCGGCAATTGTACGGTCTGACCATCGCTACCGAGCGTCCGGGCCATCGCATGATGGAAACCTGGCATCCGCTCGGCGTCGTCGGCGTCATTTCCGCCTTCAACTTCCCGGTCGCGGTGTGGTCGTGGAATGCGGCACTGGCACTGGTCTGCGGTGACGCGGTGGTGTGGAAGCCATCGGAGAAGACGCCGCTGACCGCACTTGCCTGCGAAGCGATCTTCAAGCGCGCGGTCAAGCGTTTCGGCGCCGACGCGCCGCAGGGGCTGGCGCCGGTGCTGATCGGCGACCGCGCCGTCGGCGAAATCCTGGTCGACCATCCCAAGGTGCCGCTGGTTTCGGCGACCGGCTCGACCCGCATGGGCCGCGACGTCGGTCCGCGCCTGGCCAAGCGCTTTGCGCGTGCCGTGCTGGAACTCGGCGGCAACAATGCCGGCATCGTGGCGCCCACCGCCGATCTCGACATGGCACTGCGTGCCATCGCGTTCGGTGCCATGGGCACGGCCGGCCAGCGCTGCACGACGCTGCGGCGCCTGTTCGTGCATGAGAGCGTCTACGATGCCTTGGTGCCGCGCCTGAAGAAGGCCTATCAGAGCGTCTCGGTCGGCAATCCGCTGGAGACCTCTTCGCTGGTCGGGCCGCTGATCGACAAGGCGGCTTTCGATGCCATGCAGAAGGCGCTGAAGGAAGCCACCGCCCATGGCGGCAAGGTGACCGGCGGCGCGCGCGTCGAGAACGGCCACCCGGACGCCTACTACGTGCACCCGGCGCTGGTCGAAATGCCGAAGCAGGTGTCGCCGGTGACAGAAGAGACCTTCGCGCCGATCCTCTATGTGATGAAATATTCGGATTTCGACGCCGTGCTCGACGAACACAATGCGGTGGGTGCGGGCCTGTCGTCGTCGATCTTCACCCGTGATCTGCAGGAATCGGAGCGTTTCCTCGGTGTCGACGGTTCGGACTGCGGCATCGCCAATGTCAATATCGGCACGTCGGGCGCCGAGATCGGCGGTGCCTTCGGCGGCGAAAAGGAGACCGGCGGCGGCCGCGAGAGCGGCTCGGATGCGTGGAAGGCCTACATGCGGCGCGCCACCAACACGGTGAACTATTCCAAGGCGCTGCCGCTTGCCCAGGGTGTTTCGTTCGACATCGACTGAGAACGCCGAGGTCTGCCCAAGATCAGTGTCGGTGATGCTCGGCGAGCGTCAATCGACACACGGCAATCCGCCTCACGCGTTCCCCAAAATCGGCCCCTGTGCAGGGCGCTGCTCAGTCACCGCCTTGCGATGGCGGGAAACAAGCCTTGAAGGCGTTGTCGACGACAGCCAGCTTGGCGGCCTGCACGGTCATGTATTCCTCGTAGAACCCGTGCGACACCCACATCACCGAATGGCCGCGTTGGCCAAGCCAGCCAATGCTGCCGAGTTCCTCGGCAGTGCGCAGTTTGCGGCCGAGATGGGTCCGCGACAGCTTGAGCCATTTGGCGAAATCGCCGATCGAAACGACGCTGGTCGGAATCCGCTCCAGGCCGGCATGATCCGGATCGATGCCGGACATCAGCCAGTCCATGACGATACCGCCATTGTTGAGCCAGATGAAAAGGGAAAAGGTCTGGTTGGGTTCGCGCACCGGCTTTGAGGCCAGCAGGCCGTCAGCGATCAGTGGCTGCAGCGTGGCAAGCATGTCGGGCCGTTCCAGATATCTACCCAGCCGGTCGCCGCCATCGATATGGTCAAGCGTGCGCAGATGGGCGGTCACCCAGCCGGTGAACCTCTCGATGGTGGCGGCCGTCGGTTGCAGGGGATGCGTGCGGCCGTCCCCACCCGCCACATACTCGGCGATGTTGTAGTGCAGCATCTCCTTGATGAAAGCATCCGCCGTATTGCGGCTGGCCACGGCGTTCTTGTGCACGACCTCGGTGAAACGCGAGACGGTCAACTCCTTGCGGCGGTTGTTCGGGTCCCGCCGGAAATGCATGGAAAGGCCGACATGAGCCATCAGCCAACGTTGCTGCGTGGCAAAGATGGAAGCCAGTCGCGGGGTTTCCTCATAGATTCGGATCAGGGACTGCGACTGTTCCTGTACGTAGCGGTGCAAGGCCGGATGGGCGGCTATGTCTTCCAGATTCAGCGCGGATCTCCCGATCTCTTGAATCAACTCGGATAGCGAAGTTGCGTTCCCTATTTTTCAGCCTTCAACACTTGTGTCCAGACGTACCATTTGCGGACAACAGGGCCAGCCGAGGCATGGATCGAGAGTGGCGGGTTCGTGGTTCAGTCCGCTAACTGATTGCTATGGCTTGGAAAACCTCTCGCAACGATAGCCAGCCGAACGGCTGCCCGTTGAAGGGCGACCTGTGCGTCCTGGCCCTCCTTGAAATTCACCTGGATGAGCGGGCAGGTGACCATTTCCAATTGCTGGTCCACGGCGGCATCACCCCATCCACCAATATGGTCGAAGCCTGAAGTCGAATTAACAGTTGGTCAGGTTTGGCGTGGCCTCGCGGACAGCTCAAATCATACAGGATTGCGGCTCACTCGGCCGCTTGAACGCGGCCAGCCTGGATGAGGGCGCGGATCTCGGACCGGCAGGAGCCGCAATTGGTGCCGGCCTTCAGCGCGCCGCCGATGGCTTCGACAGTGGTGCAGCCGGCCACCACCGCGGCCACGATCTGGTTGGCCCCGACGTTGAAGCAGGAACAGACGGTCGCGCCGGCATCCGGCCGTTCGGCACCGGCGCGGCCGGCGACGATCCTGAAGCGCTCGCGCTGGCTGGCGTGGACCTCTTCGAGCTGTTCGGCCGCCCAGCCGCGCGACACCGCGACCGGGCCCCGGGCGACGAACAAAGCACCCGTGAGGTGCTCACCGTCGAAGGCAGCGATGCGGTGCTGGCCGGCGTCGCGGTCGTGATAGGCAAGCATTTCGGCCGAAGGAGCCTCGAAAAGCGAGCCGGCGAAGGCTGTCCAGTCCGCGTCGTCGTCGGCAAAGGCAAGCTCGACCCGCCATCCGCCCCTGCAACGAGCGACCGCCCAATAGTCAGCAGCAATCGCCTCGGGACGGCGGCGCATCACGGCGAAACCAAAGGCCTTTGCGGCAAATTTCTCGATACGGGCCGCGACATGTTTCAACGCCGGCTGACCTGAAACCGGATCGATGAGCGGTGCGGTCAATGCGTCGAGCCGGCCTTTTGCCGCGAACTGATCGGTCCAGTGCATCGGCGCGAAGACGCTGCCTTGGCGCTGGCGTGACGTGATCAAGGCGCGGACCAGGACGTCGCCACGCGGGCTGGAGATCCGCACGATGTCGGCGTCGCCGATGCCGTGGTGCTGCGCGTCCACGGGATGGATTTCGACAAAGGGCTCGGCGATGTGCTGGGACAGACGCGGGCTTTTGCCGGTGCGCGTCATGGTGTGCCAGTGGTCGCGGATGCGGCCGGTGTTGAGGATGAGCGGGAAGTCGGCGGTGGTGCGGGTTTCCGTGGTGGCGCGGATGGCGATGAAGCGGGCTTTGCGGTCGGATGTGTAGAAGTGGCCGTTGGCGAAGAAACGCGCGGGTTGCTGCTCCGTCGTGCTGTTCGCTTGTTGCGAATGTCGAGCTTGATCGCCCCCCTCTGTCCTGCCGGACATCTCCCCCTCAAGGGGGGAGATCGGCAGCTCCGACGCCGGGTCTCCGGTTGCAACGCTGGAGATTGGCGAAAGCCGATAAAACAGCTGATTTCCCCCCTTGAGGGGGAGATGGCCGGCCGGCCAGAGGGGGGTGCCTTGGCTCGGCGCTGGCCATTGGAAAGGCTCAAGCGCTGCATAGGTCTCATCATCGACACTTGCATAAGCGCCAATATCGAAATCCCGCGCACCGTCATTCTGAAACCCAGACAGGGCGGCATGCTCGCCAAAAATTTCCGCCGGCGTCTCATGCCCGAACGCCTCGGCAAGACCCATCCGCCGCGCCACCTCCGCGATGATCCACCAGTCGGGCCTCGCCTCGCCGGGCGCCGCCAGAAACGACCGCTGGCGCGAGATGCGGCGCTCCGAATTGGTGACGGTGCCGTCCTTTTCGCCCCAGGCGGCGGCGGGCAGCCTGACATGGGCATGATGCACCGTGTCCGTGCTGGCCAGCACGTCCGAAACCACAACGAACGGGCAAGCCTTGATTGCCGCTTCGACGGCGTCTGCGTCCGGCATCGAATCGACCGGGTTGGTGGCCATGATCCACAGCGCCTTGATGCGCCCGTCGGCCACGGCTTGAAACATCTCGACGGCCTTCAGCCCGGGTTTTTGCGCGATGTCGGGCGCATTCCAGAAGCGCTGGACGCGATCGCGGTGTTCGGGATTTTCGATCTCCATATGGGCGGCGAGCATGTTGGCCATGCCGCCGACCTCGCGACCGCCCATGGCGTTGGGTTGGCCGGTCACCGAGAACGGCCCGGTTCCCGGTTTGCCAATGCGGCCGGTGGCGAGATGGCAGTTGATGATGGCGTTGACCTTGTCGGTGCCGGACGACGACTGGTTCACACCCTGGCTGTAAACGGTCACCGTCTTCGCGGTCGCTGCGAACAGGCTGTAGAAGCGGGCAAGCTCGTCTTCGCTCAGGCCTGTTGCGGTGGCAACACTGGTGAGATCGAGCGCCGATGCTGCAAAAAGAGCTTGTCCGAAGCCGGTCGTATGCTCTGTGATATAGGCGCGGTCGAGCGCATTGTGCTGGCCGAGCCAGGCGAGCAGGCCGGTGAACAGGGCGACGTCGCCATCGGGCGCGATCGCCAGATGCATGTCGGCGATATCAGATGTCATGGTGCGGCGCGGATCGACCAGCACGATCTTCATCTCCGGCCGCTTTTCCCGGGCCGCCGCGATGCGCTGGTAGAGCACGGGATGACACCAGGCGAGGTTGGAGCCGACCAGCACGATCAGGTCGGCGCGTTCCAGATCCTCATAGGTTCCCGGCACCGTGTCGGAGCCGAAGGCGCGGCGGTGGCCGGCGACGGACGAGGCCATGCACAGGCGCGAATTGGTGTCGATGTTGGCCGAGCCGATGAAGCCCTTCATCAGCTTGTTGGCGAGGTAGTAATCCTCGGTCAGCAGTTGCCCCGAGACATAGAAGGCGACCGCATCCGGTCCGTGCTCGGCAATGGTCCGCGAGAAAGTCGAAGCGACGATGTCGAGCGCCTCGTTCCAGCCTGTCCGGCGGCCGTGGATTTCGGGATGAAGCAGCCTGCCGTCGAGACCGATAGTCTCGGCCAGGGCGGAACCCTTGGAGCAGAGCCGGCCGAAATTCGCGGGATGATCGGGGTCGCCGCGGACAGACACCTGCCCGTCCGCGGCGACTTTCGCCAAAACGCCGCAGCCCACCCCGCAATAGGGGCAAGTGGTCCTCACCTCGCGTGCTGCGTCGATCTCCATGGTCAGGCGGCGCGGCTGGCCAGCGCTTCCAGCGCCAGGAACAGGCGCTCGCCCTCGACCTTGACCGGGATGGTGCGTACTGCGCCTTCGTCGGCGCCGAGCGCCTTGCCTGTCTCCAGCGAGATCACCCAATTGTGCAGGGGGCAGGTCACCGCCGCGCCATGGACGATGCCTTGGCTCAGCGGCCCGCCCTTGTGCGGGCAATGGTCGTCGATGGCATAGACCTGATCGTCCTGGGTGCGGAAGACGGCGACCTTGCCTTGCGGGGTGGCGACACAGCGCGCACCACGGCGGGGGATGTCGGAGATGGTGCCGATGGCGATCCAGTTCATTGGGCTGCCTTTGCTTGATAGGATTGCGCCAAGGCCTCTGTCCTGCCGGACATCTCCCCCTCAAGGGGGGAGATTGGCAGCCTCGATGACGGCGACCGTCCTGCGACGTTGGAGATTGGCGAAAGCCGAAACGACATTCGATCTCCCCCCTTGAGGGGGAGATGGCCGGCAGGCCAGAGGGGGGTGCTTCGCGCAAACATCTCCATCACTCCGCCGCCTGCGCAAACCCGACCGAAGCCATCGGCCGAAACTCGTGCTTGTCCTTGCCGGAGACGCGTTCTGACCACGGGTCGACCTGGGCGAATTTCTGGGAGAAGACGAAGCGGTCGTAATAGGCCTTGCGCTTGGCATCGTCGTCCATGATCTGGCGCTTGATCTCGGGGATGCCGATGCGCTTGGCCCATTTGTAGATGCGTTCGAGATAGCGGCCCTGCTCGCGGTACATCTGCGTCAGCGCCACGATATGCTCCAGCGCCTCGTCCTCGGTCTTCACAAGGCCGAGCACTTCGGTGCCCTTGATGTCGAGCCCTGCCGCTCCGGCGAAATGGATCTCGTAGCCAGAATCGACGCAGATGACGCCGACATCCTTGCAGGTCGCCTCGGCGCAGTTGCGCGGGCAGCCCGACACCGCCATCTTGACCTTGGCCGGGGTCCACGAGCCCCACATGAATTTCTCGATACGGATGCCCAGCCCCGTCGAATCCTGCGTGCCGAAGCGGCACCAGTCGGAGCCGACGCAGGTCTTCACCGTGCGCAGGCCCTTGGCGTAGGCGTGGCCGGAGACGAAGCCGGCCTGGCCGAGATCGGCCCACACCGCCGGCAGGTCCTCCTTGCGAATGCCGAGCATGTCGATGCGCTGGCCGCCGGTGACCTTGACCATCGGGATCTCGAACTTGTCTACGACGTCGGCGATAGCACGCAGTTCTGCGGCGTTGGTGACGCCGCCCCACATGCGCGGCACCACCGAATAGGTGCCGTCCTTCTGGATGTTGGCATGCACCCGCTCGTTGATGAAGCGCGACTGGTAGTCGTCGGCGTAGTCGTCCGGCCAGTCGCAGACGAGGTAGTAGTTGAGCGCTGGACGGCATTTGGCGCAGCCGCAGGAGGTCTTCCACTCCAGTTCCTGCATGACGGCGGGAATGGTCTTAAGGTGCTTTGCCTTGATGAGCCGGCGCACCTCGTCGTGGCCGAGCGTGGTGCAGGAGCACATGGGCTGCACGGCCGCAGGGTTGTATGTGTCGCCGAGCGTCAGCACCATCAGTTTCTCGACCAGCCCGGTGCAGGAACCGCAGGAGGCGGACGCCTTGGTGTGCGCCCTGACATCGTCGAGCGAGGTCAGGCCCTTGGCCGTGATAGCGCCTGTGATCTTGCCCTTGCAGACGCCGTTGCAGCCGCAGATTTCCGCATCATCCGGCAAGGCTGCAACGGCCGCCATAGGGTCCAGCGGGGTACCCCCCTGATAGGACTGGCCGAAGATCAACGTTTCGCGCATTTGCGAAATGTCGGTCTGCTTCTTCTTGAGATCGTTGAACCAGGCACCATCCGCCGTCTCGCCATAGAGCACCGTGCCGATGATGCGGTCGTCCTTCAGAACGAGCCGCTTGTAGACGCCGGCGGCGGCGTCGCGCAGCACGATCTCCTGGCGGTCCTCGCCCTCGGCAAAGTCGCCGAGCGAGAAGAGCTCGATGCCGGTGACCTTGAGCTTGGTCGGCGTGTCCGAATGGACGAAGGCGGCGGCCTCGTTGCCGGCAAGCTGGTGGGCGGCGACGCGAGCCATCTCGTAGAGCGGCGCGACCAGCCCATAGACCATGCCGTTGACCTCGGCGCATTCGCCGAGCGCGTAGATGTCGGGGTCGTTGCTGCGCATGCCGGCATCGACGACGATGCCTCTGTTGACGGCGATGCCAGCCTCCTTGGCCAGCGTCGCGTTCGGCCTGATGCCGACGGCCATCACCACCAGCGTCGCCGGAATGACGGTGCCATCGGCGAGCTCGACCCGCTCGACCTTGCCGTTGCCGGTGATTGCCTGGGTGTTGGCCTTGGTGATGACCTTGATGCCGCGTTGCTCCACCGCGCGCTGCAGCAGGTAGCCGGCGGCCGGATCGAGCTGGCGCTCCATCAGCGTCGGCATGACATGCAGCACGGTGACGTCCATGCCTTGCGCGTTGAGGCCCGCTGCCGCCTCCAACCCGAGCAGCCCGCCGCCTATGACGACCGCCTTGGCCCGCGACTGGGCGGCCAGCATCATGGCTCGTACGTCGTCGAGATCGCGGTAGGTCAGCACGCCGGGAAGGTTGTGGCCCGGCACCGGAATGATGAACGGCACCGAGCCGGTGGCGATGACGAGCTTGTCGTAGGGCTCGGTTACGCCATGGTCGGAGGTGACGGTTTTCGCCTGCCGGTCGATGGCAACGATCTTGTGACCCTTGTAGAGGGTGATGCCATGCTTGATGTACCAGCCGTCACCATGGATGATGATCTCCTCATAATCCTTTTCGCCCGACAGCACCGGCGACAGCATGATGCGGTCATAATTGACGCGGGGCTCGGCGTTGAAGATGGTGACGGCGTAGCGGCCCGGCGCCTGCTCGAGGAGGTGCTCCAGCATGCGCCCGGGGGCCATGCCGTTGCCGATGATGACGAGTTTTTCTGTCATGTCCGCTCTCTCACTCAGCCGCATAGGAAAGGGGTGAAACTTCGGCGGATGCCGCGCGCTCCATGCGCCGGATGGAGACATGCATCCAGGCAAGGCAGGTGGCGACGATGACGAACAGCAGCATGAAGCAGCTCGACCACACGCCTGTGAGGTCGTTGAGCGCGCCGAAGGCGATTGGCAGGATGAAGCCGCCGAGCCCGCCGATCATGCCCACCACACCACCGACCGCGCCGACATTCTGCGGATAGTAGGCCGGGATGTGCTTGTACACCGCGGCCTTGCCGAGGCTCATGAAGAAGCCGAGCACGCAGGCGACGGCGATGAAGGCGAGCGGGCCGATCTCGAAATGGAAGGCGATCGGCCCGCTAATGCCGCGCACGACGTAGTCTGCCGAGGGGAGAGACAGAACGAGAGTCGCGACGGCACTGACGGCGAACGTCGAATAGAGCACGGTGCGGGCACCGATCCGGTCGGAAAGCACGCCGCCATAGGCGCGGAAGACGCTTGCGGGAATTGAATAGGCCGCACCGATCATGCCGGCGGTCGCAAGCCCGAAGCCGTAGACGCCGATCAGGTAGCGCGGCAGCCAGAGCGACAGCGCCACGAACGCGCCAAAGGCGAAGAAATAGTAGAAGGCGAAGCGCCAGACCTGCACATTCTTGAGCGGCGCGAATTCCTGCCAGAAGCTTCTCGTGGGTGTTGCCTTGCCGGCGCGGCGCTCGCGGATGACGGGATCATCGCCGGTGGTGAACCAGAAGATGGCGGCCATGACGACGAGCGCTGCGGCCCAGATCAGCGCCACCGACTGCCAGCCCCAGGAGAGAAGCACGAAGGGCGCCAGGAACTTGGTGACCGCGGCCCCGACATTGCCGGCACCGAAGATGCCGAGGGCCGTGCCCTGCCTGTCTGCGGGGAAGAAGCGCGAGACATAGGACACGCCGACGGCGAAGGAGCCGCCGGCGAGCCCGACGCCAAGCGCGGCGACCAGCATCTGCCCGTAGGTGTGCGCGAAAGCCAGCAGGAAGGTCGCCGCCGCCGCCGCAAGCATGGTCGCGGTGTACACCAGCCGTCCGCCAAAGCGGTCGGTCCAGACGCCGAGCACCATGCGCACGAGCGAACCGGTGAGGATCGGCGTGCCGACGAGCAGGCCGAACTGCGTCTCGTTCAGCCCGAGATCCTGCTTTATGCGCACGCCGATGATTGAAAAGATCGTCCACACCGCGAAGCATACGGTGAAGGCGATGGTGGACATCACAAGCGCCTGCCGGGGGGCATTGTCCTGGCTGGGCGGGGCTGGGAGATTTGCGGTCAATGTCTGGCTCCGGTCTGCGGCGTGGGAGGCACCGCGGATATTTTGTGGGTGAATGATCAGCGACGCGGCATCGATGGATGCAACGAGACCGAGTTCGCGACGGTCAGGTCCTTGCCTTGAATCTTGGCGCCTGTCGGAAACAGCAGGAGCGCGGCGGTGAACAGTGCCGCCGTCAGCGCGCTGCTGGCCAGAAAATCGCGCCGCGTGAAGTCCGCGAGGGACGCGCCAGTTCCGATCCGTTTCGTCATCGTCGTCTCCGTTTGGGCGCCGCTTGGGCCAGCGCCGTCGATCTCGCAAAAACAAAAAAGCCGCCGGCCAGGTCTTCGCGCGTCCGTCCATCCGGGATTGCGCATTGACCTGAGCGGCAGCTTTGCCTGTGGCGCCCGCCATTGGACGCCGTATCACTTGGCCCTTGCGGGCCTACATTCCGAAATGCAGGAAGCGTGCCAATTCTAGAGCTCCCTGGATTATCGAATGAAATCAATGTGAACCGCAGCCGAACGACTTTTGGCCAAGCGCGGCAGCGGATCAAAGATTAGTCAGAATGCCTTGCGGCAGCGTAATATTTGTGCAGTGCGGTAGGCTGCCTATTGCCGATGCACATTGCCAATTGCCGATGATTGCGCTTTTCGGTCATGGCCTTATTCGGCGGCTGCGACGAAGCGGTGGCGTTCGTAGAGGAACTTCAGCACCGCCTCACGGCAGCGCAGGAAGGTCCGGTCTGAAGAAAGTTCGACGCGCCGGCGTGGGCGCGCCAGCGGCACCGCAAGCACCTCGCCGATGGTCGCTGCCGGACCATTGGTCATCATGACGATGCGGTCGGAGAGCAGCACCGCCTCGTCGACATCGTGGGTGATCATGATCGTCGTCGAGCCCAGCCTGGAATGAATGTCCATCACGGCATCCTGCAGATGGGCGCGCGTCAGCGCATCGAGCGCGCCGAACGGCTCGTCGAGCAGCAGGATCTTCGGCTCCATGGCGAGCGCCCGGGCGATGCCGACGCGCTGCTTCATGCCGCCCGAGATTTCCGCCGGGCGCTTGTCCCTGGCGTGCGCCATCTGCACGAGGTCGAGATTGCGCATGATCCAGTCATGCCGCTCGGCCTTGCTTTTGCTGCGGCCAAAGACTTTGGACACCGCCAGGTTGATGTTCTCGTAGACGGTCAGCCAGGGCAGCAGCGAGTGGTTCTGGAATACCACGGCACGCTCGGGGCCGGGGCTGTCGACTTCCTTGTTCTCGAGCAGCACGGCACCGGCGGACACCTTGGTCAGGCCGGCGATCAGGTTGAGCAAGGTCGACTTGCCGCAGCCGGAATGGCCGATGATGGAGACGAATTCGCCCTTGTCGATGGTCAGCCGGATGTCTTTCAGCACCTCGGTGACCTGGCCGCCGCGGGCGAAGGTTTTGTCGATATGGTCGAGTTTCAGATAGGCGGTCATCGCGCTGTCCTCACTTTGCCGTAGTGCCGCGGGTGACGAAGGCACCGACGCCAGCGACCAGGCGGTCGAGGCAGAAGCCGGTGACGCCGATATAGGCGAGCGCGACGATGATGTCGGGCAGCCGCGACGAATTCCATGCGTCCCAGATGAAGAAGCCGATGCCCACGCCGCCGGTCAGCATTTCGGCGGCGACGATGGCGAGCCAGGACAGGCCGATGCCGATCCTCAAGCCGGTGAAGATATAGGGTGCTGCGGCCGGCACCATGATCTTGACGAAGAACTCGAACGGGTTGAGCCGCAGGATGAGGGCGACGTTGCGGTAGTCCTGCGGGATGTTGCGCACGCCGACGGCGGTGTTGATGATGATCGGCCAGATCGACGTGATGAAGATGACGAACAGCGCCGACGGGCTGGAATCGCGGAACGCCGCCAGCGACAGCGGCAGCCAGGCCAGCGGCGGCACGGTGCGCAGGATCTGGAACACCGGATCGAGGCCGCGCATCGCCCAGATCGACTGGCCGACCAGCGCGCCGAGCGCCACCCCGACCACCGCCGCCAGGCCGAAGCCGATGGCGACGCGCTGCAGCGAGATCAGCACCCGCCAGGCCAGTCCGATATCCTGCGGGCCATTGTCGAAGAACGGATGCGCGATCAGGTCATAGGCCTCGTTCCACACCTGGCTCGGCGGCGGCAGGCTGGCGGTCGGTGACGAGCAGGCGACCTGCCAGACGACGAGCAGGAGGGCGATGACGACGGCAGGCGGCACCAGCGCCGTCGCGACCTTGCCGGCAATGGCGAGCGGGTCGATGCGGCGTCGGCTCTTGGCTGTGAACGCAACCAGTTCGGCGGCGGGCTTTGCCGGAAACGCCTTCACCTTGGTGTCCTCGATGGTTTGGATGGACATGTCTTGGAAACACTCCTGGGCGCTGGGCGACAACGGCGCGAGTGCCGTTGGGCCTAAGCCGATGCCTTGATCTTCAGGCTGTCGAGATAGGCGGACGGGTTGGCCGGATCGAAGACCTTGCCGTCGAAGAACGTCTCGACGCCACGCGACGAGGAGGCCGGAATGTCGGCCGCCGCCACGCCGAGGTCCTTGGCTGCCTCGCGCCAGAGATCCTCGCGGTTGACCTGATCGACCAACGCCTTGACATCGGTGGTCGGTGCGAATTTGCCCCAGCGGATGTTCTCGGCGAGGAACCACGAATCATGGCTCTTGAAGGGGTAGGAAACGCCGCCCTTCCAGAACTTCATGTAGAGATCGGTACCGTTGGCGACGCGGCCATTGCCATAGTTGATGTCGCCCTTGAGGCGGCCGATGATGTCGGCGACCGGCACGTTCATCCATTGCCGCTTGCCGATGATGGCGGCCATCTCGTCCTTGTTCTCCTTGGCCTCGCACCATTGCTGGGCTTCCATGACGGCCATCAGGATCGCCTTGGTGGCGTTCGGGTTCTTCTCGATGAATTCGGCGCGCAGGCCGAGCGCCTTTTCCGGATGGCCTTTCCACAATTCGCCCGTGGTGGCGGCGGTGAAGCCGACGCCCTGGTGGACGAGCTGCTCGTTCCACGGCTCGCCGACGCAGAAGACGTCCATGTTGCCGACCTTCATGTTGGCCACCATTTGCGGCGGCGGCACGACGATGGTCGAGACGTCCTTGTCGGGATCGATGCCGCCGGCGGCCAGCCAGTAGCGCAGCCAGAGGTCATGCGTGCCGCCCGGGAAGGTCATGGCGGCCTTCACTTCCTTGCCGGCGGCCTTCTTGGCGGCGAAGGTCTCCTTCAACTTTGAGGCGTCGAGGCCGACACCGGTGCCGGCATATTCCTGCGCGACCGAGATGCCCTGGCAGTCGTAGTTGAGCCGCGCCACGATCGCCATCGGCATGGGCTGGTTGTTCTGCGTCACCTTGCCGGTGTGCATGAGGTAAGGCAGCGGCGTCAGTATGTGGGCGCCGTCGATGCCGTTGGCGGCACCGCCAAGCATCAAATTGTCGCGCGTCGCACCCCAGGAGGCCTGCTTCAGCACCTCGACATCGGGCATGCCGAATTTGGCGAACAGACCTTTCTCCTTGGCGACCATCAGGGGCGCGGCATCGGTCAGCGCGATGAAGCCGAGCTTGGCGCCGGTGACTTCCGGCGCGGCGGTCGCGGCATAGGCGCCCGAGGGGAGCAGCGCACGCGCGGCCGCCAGGGTTGCCGCGGTGGCAGCACCTGCCATCAGAAAACCGCGACGGGTCATGCCCTCAAGAGAGGTTTCAGTCTTGATGCGTTTCGTCATCGTCATCTCCCGTTGGGCACTGCTCGGATCAGCGCCGTCGATTGCGTGTTCGGTCAAAACAAAAAAGCCACCGGCCAGGCCGCGCGCGTCCGTCCATCCGGGATCGCGTGTTGACCTGAGCGGCAGCTTTGCCTGTAGCGCCCGCCATTGGACGCCTGTTACGTGACCCGAGAAGGGTCTGCCTATTGCAATGCAGGAACCGTGCCAGTTTCGGAGCAGATGACAAACACAAATAAAATCAACTATATAGTACAGCTATCGGCGCAAGAACCCGCAGGGTGGACAAGCCAAAGATTGTTCATGGGTGCAAATGCACGCACAATTTTTGTGCAATGCACAATAGTGGCGCGGAAATGATCAGGCTTCCGTGCGGGCCGATTTCTGGCGCGCTATGTAGGTGTCGATCTCATCGGGATCGAAGATCTGGCCGTCGAAGAAACCGTCCGGGCCGAGCACCAGGCCGGCGCCGGTCGCGCCGACCGCGGTGGCGACCTTGAGCGCGCCCTCGACCTTCGCATTGGCCCCGGGAAGCGCGACACCGAGCGGCTTCAGCGCCGAGCGGTAGAGGTCGGGCCGGTAGCAATCCCGGGCGATGGCGAGATTGTCAGGCGTGTGCGCGACATGCCCCCAGCGCACCATCTGCGTGTAGAACCACAGCGCATGGCTCTTCCACGGAAAGTTCGCGGCCTTGTCGAAGGGCAGGAAGAAGTCGTCGACATCCAGCTCCGCTCCGCCGCCCAATCGCAGATGGCCGGTCAGGATCGGCATCTGCACGGCCGGCGGCAAGCCGAGGAAGCGGGCCTGCGCCATCACCGCGGCCAATTCGGCGTGGTTGGCCGGGTCCTGGCACCAGCGCGCCGAATGATGCAGCGCGCGCAGCAGCGCCGCCAGAGCCTCCGGTTTCTCGTCGGCCCAGGCCTTGCGCACGCCGATCACCTTCTCCGGGCTGTTGCGCCATATCTGCGCCTTGACGGTGACGATATGGCCGATGCCGGCGGCGACCGCAGCGCTGTTCCAGGGTTCGCCGACGCAGTAGCCGTCGATGCGTCCAGTGGCGAGCGCGTCGGTCATGAAGGGCGGCGGCACGATGACGATCTCGATTTCGCGGTCGGGATCGATGCCGCAAGCGGCGAGCCAGTAGCGCAGTTCGTAATTGTGCCCGGAATGCGGGTGCACCACGGCAAAGCGCAGCGGTTCGCGGCGCGCGGCCGCCCGATCGCGAATGAATGCGCGCAGGGCCGCGCCGGCGCGCGCGGGATCGAGATCGGGTTGGGCGCCATGCGCCGCCATGCCGGCCCAGACAGCGTTGGAGATGGTGACGCAATTGCCGCCGAGCCCGAGCGAGAACGGCACGATGGTCTCGGAAGCGAGCGGCGTCAGCCCGAGATTGCAGGCGAGCGGCATGGGCCCCAGCATATGCGCGAGATCGAAATGGCCGATGGCGATGCGGTCGCGAATGTTGGCCCAGGACGTCTCGCGGTGCAGCGTCAGCTCAATGTCTTCGCGGGCGGCGAAGCCAAGCTCGCTCGCGGCCACCAGCACGGCGCTGTCGAAAAGCGGCATGAAGCCGGCGGTGATCTGATGGCTCATGCTCATTCGTCCTCCGCCGGCCCCAGCAGCCCGGCAGCGGTCACCAGGCTCTGGGCGATGTCGCTGATCTTGCGGTTCTGGTTCATCGCCGTCTTGCGCAGCAGCGTGTAGGCGGCCTCTTCGGAGAGGCCGCGCGACTTCATCAGTATGCCCTTGGCGCGATCGATGACCTTGCGGCTCTCGAGTTCGCTGCGCGCCTCTTCCAATTCGCGCGCCATGCGCGAGAAGGCATTGAAGCGACTCACCGCCATGTCGAGGATCGGCTTGACACGCTCTTGCCGCAGGCCATCGACGACATAGGCCGACACGCCGGCATCGACCGCGGCCTCGATCGAGGCCTGGTCGGACCGGTCGACGAACATGGCGATCGGGCGCTTCACGGCGCGCGACAGCTGGAACATGTTTTCGAGCATGTCGCGGTTAGGGTTTTCGAGGTCGATGACGATGACGTCGGGTTCGATCTCGGCGATCCGCCGCGCAATGCCGGTCACGTCATGGATGACTGTGACAAGCTGATGGCCGGCCTCGCGCAGGCCGGCCTCGATGATCGAGGCACGGATGCGATTTTCATCGATCACCAGGACGGCTAGGGAGGATCGGACCATGCCTGCATTGTGGGGAAGGCCGCGAAATTGTGCAATGCGGCATAGCCACGTCCTTGAAAGGAATGTGGCCATGCCGCCGCCGAGGACTACGTCCTGTCAGAACGGGGTAAGGCGCGGGTTAGCCGCAAACGCGAACGTCTTCGACCACCCTATGGTGGTGGCGCCAATGCACGACTGTTTCCAAATGGCAGCGATGGTGCCGGTGGTAACGCCGATATTGGCCATAATTATCGTACTGAACGCTCTGGTCGTCCTCATATTGGTTGTCATAGCGCCGGTCATGGTGCCGGCGAATAACAATCCCGCCATTGTCGGAATCGTCTGGTGAATATTGGTTGCCGTCGTCGGACTGGATAATCACGCTTGCAGCTTGCGTCGGCGCAATGACCGACGCAGTTGCGGCCAATGCCAAAAGGGACGCTAAAATCAACTTTTTCATTTTGTCCTCCTGCGCGTTCAACACATATAAACTTGACACATAAACTCGCGGATGACCCGGAGCGTTCCACTGTAGATCTACACGCTTTGCGACGCCGGGGACATCATGGCGTTATCGGCGGAAACCATGTGGTCCAGGCGAACGAAGGCCGTGAGCGGCAGATGGTCGGAGGCGACGCGCGAAAGCGGCGTGTCATGGGCTTCGACCGCCGCGATCATTCCGTGCCGATTGGTCATGATCCGGTCGAGCGCCAAAAGCGGCAGGTTCGAGGGGAAGGTGGGCACCGCCGGTGGCTGAGGCCCGAACGTCGCGTGCAGCGTGTTGAGCGCCGAGCGGTTGCCGAGCCGCCATTCGTTGAGGTCGCCGAGCAGCAAGGTCGGCTTTTCATCGGCGCTGCTCATGATGTCCAGCACGACACGGGCCTGTTGCGAGCGCGAGTGGCGCAGCAGGCCGAGATGGGCGGCGATGATGCGCAAGGTGCGGTTTCCGTCGAGGTCGATCTCCGCCACCACCGCGCCGCGCGGTTCCAGGCCCGGAAGCCTGATCTGATGCACATCACGGACGACGCCCTTCTTGAACAGGAGGACATTGCCGTGCCAGCCATGGCCCTTGCCGGTCGCTGAAATCGGCACCGGCACCAGGCCGGTTTCCCGCTCGAGGCGGGGCAGGTCGAGAAGCCCGTCACGGTCGCCGAAACGGTTGTCCGCTTCCTGCAGCGCGATGACGTCGGGGTCGATTTCGCGGATGACGCGGCTGGTGCGCTCGGGATCGAATTTGCGGTCGACGCCGATGCATTTGTGGACGTTGTAGGAGGCAACCAAGGTGCCTGTGGTGGCGGTTGCCTTGTGCGCAGCCGCGTTTGCCTTGCGCATCCGCCTGTCGCGAATGGACAAAAGCATGGTTGCCGGGAGGCTGCGTCCGTTCATCCGCACCGTGTGCCTGCCATGCCTGCTGGTCTCACCATGCACCTCAAATAGAGTCTTTGCGCTTATGTTCCACGGCCGACACCAAACTATCCGTCAAACACGTCGTTTTGTTAAAGCCTATCCAGAGATAGGGTGAGCACCCATCTAGAGATAGGGTGAGAACCCATCTAGAGATAGGGCGATCCCAGCCACAGGATGCGGTCGAACAGCCGGATGATGAAGGGGCGGGCCCGCAAGGAGTCCAGCGTGACGGGACTGGCCGTTTCGATTGCCGATCCGATCCGGGCTTCGATCTCGCGGGCAAAGCCTGCATCGAGGACCTCCAGATCGATCTCGAAGTTCAACCGCAGCGACCGGGCGTCGAGGTTGGACGAGCCGACATAGGCCCACACGCCGTCGATCGACAGCAGCTTGGAATGGTCGAATGGGCCCTCCGTGCGCCATATGCGGCAATAATTCTTCAGGATCTGGTCGAATTGCGCGGTCATGGCGCGGTCGACGAGGAAGAGATTGTTGACCGCCGGCACCACGACATCGATCTCAACGCCGCGCCGGGCGGCGGTGATCAAGGCGCTGATCAGTTCGCGGTCGGGCAGGAAATAGGGCGACATCAGGCGGATCGACTTGCGCGCCACCGAGAAGGCGCCGATCAGCAGCTTGTGGTTGGTCTCATTGCTGGCATCCGGCCCGGATGCGACCGCCCGCACCAGCATCGGCTGGCCGGGTGCCGGCGACAGCGGGGCAATTCGCCAGGCATCGCCCTTCAGCGCTTCGTTGGTGGCGAAGCGCCAGTCTTCGGCAGCGACCGAGAAGAGGTCGGCGACGACAGGTCCGGTGACCTTGAAATGCGTGTCCCTGGCGCTGTTGGAGCCTGCGAACTCGGCCGAAAAGCCCTTGCGGATGTTCATGCCGCCGGTGAAGGCAACGATGCCGTCGACCACAAGGATCTTCCGGTGGGTCCGGAGATTGGCGTAGGGCAGGCGCAGGCCTATGACGATGTTGCCGTTGAAGACATCGGCGGGGATGTTGGCGCGGCGCAGATGGCCGAGGATGCTGGGAACGGAGTAACGGGCACCGACGGCGTCGATCAGCACGCGAACGGTGACGCCGCGCTGGACGGCACCGGCCAGCGATTCCACGAAAAGCAGGCCGACGGCGTCATTGTCGAAAATATAGGTCTCGAGCAGGACGCTGCGCTCGGCGCCGTCGATCGCCGCGCACATGGCGGCATAGGCCTCGTCGCCAGTCTCCAGCACGTCGATGGCATTGCCGGGGTTGAGGGCGCGCCGCGCCACCCTGTCGCCCAGCGTCCGCAGGCCGGTGAAGCGCTGACCGTAGCGCTCGACGATCAGGGCCTCCTCGGCGGCGATGTCGCGCTCGTCCTTGGCGGATACCGCGTCGCCGGTGAGCGGACGCTGCGCCGTGATCGTGGCGCGGCGGATGCGGTTGATGCCGGCCACGGCATAGATCAGCACGCCAAGAATCGGTGACAGCACCATCACGCCGACCCAGCCGGTGGCGGCGCGCACGTCCTCCTTGGTCATGACGGCGTGGGCGATGCCGACGGTCGCCATCACCACCGAGATGATCGCCAGGATTTGGGTCCAGTGAGTCGCAATGGTCTCGAACATTGCCGGGACTATCCAGCGAGCGGTTGCAGAAGGCAATGCGGCCGGTTCATGCCTCGCATTCGGCGGATGGCGGTTGCCGCCTGGCCGAGGATATCTAGCCCCAGTCAGGGTTTGCACCAATTAATTCCCCCTGAACGCCCGCCTTCGAAAACCAACTTGACACGAGGGAAAGCAAAGAGACGGCGTGGTCCTGCATCGTCCTGTGCTGCCCTTGTGGCCCAAGGCTTCCTGTACTTTGGTATCACATCTGTTGTATATCAGCGGGAACGAAATTAGCGGTATAAAACTTGATCCGAGGCGGGAGGGGCGCCGAATGACGAAATTCAACTTCGAGGGGCCTCCCGTGGGGGATGGCGACCTGTCTGCCGAATGCCAGCGCCAGTTGCTGCCTCCCCTCCGTGAGATCGTCCAGGCGGCGGTCGCGGCAGGCTGGAACCGCGACGATGTCCTTCTGGCCTTTGTCGAACTCACCTGGGATCTGTACGAGAAACGTCGCGGTGATCTGTAGCAGCCGGCCGTAGCCGGTCGGCTCGGCGCCCCGTCGTGCCTGGCCGCCGATCTCGGCGCCAAAAAAATGAAGATGGATTCGCCGAAGCCGCGCCCACGGGTGATAAACGGATCTCAGGGATGGCGAAGATCGGCCATCGCCCTGAAATAGAATGCTCGCCAACTTCGTCGATCGGTCATTTTTTCTCTCTTTTCGCGAATAAGAATTTTTCTTTGCGCATGAGAGTTCTTCCCTAGCCGAGACGCCTGCGTTACGTTGGTTACGGGGTGGGGCAAGGGGATTTCAGGCGGCGGCAGGCGGCTGAGGCAACGCAAATGAAAAATGCGGACGAAGCTCGGGAAAGCGGCGTTTCCCGAGGCGTCGATCGGGTGGCCCGATATGTCCTGGACATCATTCCAGAAAGTGCCGGTCCCAGAAGAGCCACCGCACGTGGCAGCGTCATCCATTCCGTCCGCGGCCCAGGCTCGCAGACGTTCCTGGCCAGGGAACATTCCGCGGGCATCGTGCTGAGGCCCGGGCGCAAATTCAGAGCCTCGCTCGGCAGCGACAGAGTTACAGAATACGATGCGCCGGTCGGATGCCTCATCATCAATCCCGCCGGAGTCGACAGCACCTTCGCCTGGACGCAGACCAGGGAAAACGCTGTCGTTTCCATCTCTCCCGAAGCGCTGTCGGAGCTGGCCGCGCACGAATTCGATCGCTCCGACTTGGAGCTCGAGCCGCCTGCGTTCGGCAAGGTCGACCTGAGGGCGCTCAACATCGCCCAGATGATCACCGCGGAGCTGACCGGCACGCTGCCGCCGAACGAGCTCTACCTGGACTCGCTGCTCACCGTGTTCGGCGTGCATCTGCTGCGCACCTACACCGGCCGCAACAGGCAGGCCGCGTCGCCCAAAGGCGGGCTCTCCGCCGCCGGCGCCCGACGCGTGCGCGAATATCTCGACGAGAATTTCGTGCGGAAGGTCATGGTCGCCGAGCTGGCTTCGGTCGCGGGGGTTTCGCCCAATCATTTCATAGCAAGGTTCGCCAGCACGTTCGGCATGCCGCCGCACCGATACCTGATCAACCTGCGCCTGGACTTCGCGGAAAAGTTACTCGTTGACGGCGAGCTCGCAATCGCCGAAGTCGCCTACCTCGCAGGGTTTTCGGATCAGAGTCATCTGGCCTCGACCATGAAGAAGTACAGGGGCAGAACACCGACCATGACCGGATATGCGCCGGGCAGAAAATGAAAGCCCGGGATGGCAAAGTGGCAACACCTGCCGTCCGATAATCCAAGACCGGAATTTTCTACTAAGCTTCCGGAGTTTTCCAAAATACGTCCGTCGCCACAATGCCGCAGGCATTACGGGAGTCATTCGAAATAGCATGCAGCCTGTGCATTATTCGCCATCTGGCCGGACCGATCGAATGAACCGGAGCGACAATGCGGCCACAGCTCGATCAATCACGAATTGTTTTTGGGGGGAACGGGGAGGGCGGTCTCGGGTTGAATTCCATCTGCGAAATATCAAGGGACCGAAAGATGCGGTCTGATGATGGCCCTCCGGGATCGGCATCCGGACCCGGTCCCGCGCGACAGCCGGCGCTGAACGTGAAAGGCGGCCTTTCCGCCCACAGCGCGCGCAAGGTGCAGGATTTCCTGGATCAGAATTTTACACGCAAGATAGCGCTTGCCGAAATGGCAGCGGTTTGCGGGCTGTCATCCTATCATTTCGTGCGGGCTTTCTCGCGGACGTTCGGGGTGCCGCCGCATCAATATGTGCTTGATCTGCGGTTGGATTTCGCTGAGAGGCTGCTTGCCGAAAGCCGCATGACGATCACCGATATCGCCCATTTGAGCGGCTTTTCGAGCCAGAGCCATTTTACTACCGTGATGAAGAAATACCGGCGATTGACGCCTTTGCAGGCTCGCTTCGGCAAGCTTAATTCGAAGCTTAGGTGATATATTGACCGCTTAATTGTTTTACTTTGCCTTATTAAAGCTCTAACTAAAGTAACTATCCGTTAACTCCCGTGAAGTTGCCGCGATTTTTTCTGACAAAACAGCAATTTCGTGAAATACGGCAAACCAGAATCATGGCTTTCTGCGAGTGCTGGAATTTGTCAGACATTTGATGACGGCTGGCGAACGGAGAGGGACCATGACCGACAATCACATTTCGAGTGGCTCGTTTGTTCAGCGTCGCACGACGCATTTCGCCAGGCATTGGATTGCGGGGGCCGAGCACGGCTCCCGCTCGGTTCGCCGCCGCCTGATGGCGGTGCTGCGCATGGCGCACCGCGTGCTCGGCATGCGGCGCAACGGATCTGGACTCGGCATGCTCGGCATCGGCAAGATGTTGGCGGCGGCGCTGGGTGCCATCGCATTGGGCAGCATCGCCACGCCGGCATCAGCACAGGTTTTCGGCGGCGGCGGCACGGCGAACGGGGTACGCGGTATCGCGTTTGGATCCGGAGCCGTGCAAAACGGAGCCGACTCGATAGCCGAGGGCACCAATGCCAGCGCCGGCAGCCAGAATGCCGTGGCGATTGGCTTCGGAACGATCGCCTCCGCGATAAATTCCATTTATCTTGGCTCGCGCACCGCCCCCGGGACAGGTGTTACCGCCCAGAGCGCTATCGGCATCGGTACGGATGTCACCGCTTCGCAGGCCGATGCCATCGCGGTCGGACGGTCATCCCTTGCGTCGGCACAATATTCGGTGGCTCTCGGCCTAAACGCGAAAGCCACGGGCACCGGCGGCGCGATGGCGCTGGGCCAGGGCACGATCTCAAGCGGCGTCAACTCGGTCGCGCTCGGTGTTCAGGCCCAAGCCCTCGGGGCTGGCGCCAACGCCTTGGGCACCTTCTCCGTTGCTTCGGGTGGGAACTCCACTGCCCTCGGCACCAGTTCCACGGCCAGCAACAATTATGCGACAGCCGCAGGCTGGGGATCCGTCGCCAGCGGCGCCAATTCCACTGCCGTAGGACGCCAGGCCGCTGCCAGCGGCATAAACGCCTCCTCCTTCGGAACCGGATCGAATGCGATAGGCGACAATTCTCTTGCTGCCGGCGTCAGCGCCAACGCCAGCGGAGTTGGCAGTACCGCACTTGGTATCGGCACCTCTGCCGGCGGCGCCAGTTCGGCGGCCGTCGGCTTCCAGGCCCAGGCCGCCGGCACCAATGCCGCCGCCATCGGTCCCCAGGCAAATGCATCGGCATCAAACTCGGCAGCCTTCGGCAACGTCGCCACGGCTTCGGGCAATTTCGCGCTGGCCTTGGGCAATTCGGCCGTCTCGAGCGGGGTCGGCTCCGTCGCGGCTGGTTCTGGAGCCCAGGCCACGGACGTCTCGACCACGGCGCTCGGCAACAACGCCGCGGCGACCGCCGCAAATGCCAGCGCGCTGGGGTTGGGCGCTACGGCTAGCGGAACGTACTCCACTTCGCTTGGTTCCACCTCCAAAGCCACCGGCGCCCGTGCGTTCGCAGGCGGCCGTTCGTCCACTGCCGGCGGTGACGATTCCATCGCCATCGGCACGACGGCCGTCTCGACAGGGGCAGGCTCGACAGCAGTTGGAGCGGGCGCGGTGGCACAGGACGTAAACGCGGTCGCCATGGGCACCGCCGCCAGCGCGATCACCGCCGATTCCGTCGCCATCGGCACGGGCGCGGTGGCTGACGGCGGCAAGGCGGTCGCCATCGGTTACGGCAACGAAGCCTATGGCGACGGTGCGGTCGCCATCGGCGATCCGAGCTACGCCAGCGGCACCGGCGCCTTCACCGGCGGCGCCAACAACATCGCCAACAGCGACGGCACGGCGAGTGCCTCCGCGGCCAATATGGCGGCGGGTGCCGTCGCCATCGGCAACAACAACAAGGCTATCGGGCAAGGCTCCGTGGCGCTGGGCAACGGCTCGACGGCGGGTGCCGCCGGCCTCGCCGGCAATGTCGCGCTGGGCGACGGTGCCACCGCGGCGGCAAGCTCCGGCGACGTGGCGCTCGGCTCCGGTTCGGTGACCACGGCGGCGGTCGGCACGCCCAATGCAGTGATCAACGGCACGACCTATGCCTTCCAGGGCACGAATCCGACCTCGACGGTCAGCATCGGCGCGGTCGGTGCGGAACGCACGCTCACCAATCTGGCGGCGGGGCGGATCAGCGGCTCCTCGACCGATGCGGTGAACGGCTCGCAGCTCTTCGCCACCAACCAGGCGGTCGACGCCATCGGCACGACGCTCAACAACATCAATGTCGGCGGCGGCATCAAGTATTTCCATGCCAATTCGGCCCTGCCGGATTCCCAGGCCCTTGGAACCAATTCCGTCGCTGTCGGACCCAACGCCGTGGCCAACAATGCCGGCGATGTGGCGATCGGCCTGAATTCCACGTCAGGAGCAACGACCAATGTCGGCGGAGCGACGATCGGCGGCGTGAACTACACCTTCGCCGGCGGCACGCCGGCGGGCGCCTTCTCGGTCGGGTCGGCTGGCGCCGAGCGCCAGATCCAGAACGTCGCGGCCGGACAGTTGAACGGCGGCTCGACCGATGCGGTCAACGGCTCGCAGCTCTTCGCCACCAACCAGCAGGTCACGCAGAACACGACCGATATCGCCAATATCGGCAGTGGCGTCACCAATCTCGGCAACACGATCAACAACATCGCCGGCGACACTTCGACCGCCTATACCGACGCCAATGGCATAGGCATTCGCTACGCCCGCACCAACGAGGCCGGACTGGCGCAAACCGATTCCTTCGCGCAAGGGGTCGGCTCCACCGCCGTCGGCTACCAGGCGACCGCGACCGGTGTCAGCGGGCTGGCGCTCGGCCGCGACACACTGGCCAGCATCGACGGCAGCGTGGCGCTTGGTTCGGGTTCCGTATCCGACCGGGCCGTGGCGCCCGCCACCGGCCAGATCGCGGCCGGCCCATCCAACTTCATCCAGTACAACACCACCGACAAGACGCTGCTCGGCGCCGTGTCGGTCGGCACCACCTCGGCGTACCGGCAGATCACCAACGTCGCCGACGGCACGCAGGATCAGGACGCGGTGACGGTGCGCCAGCTCGCCGGCGCCATCGCCGCCGTATCGGTCACCTCGACCAAGTACTTCCATGCCAATTCGACGGCGGGCGACTCGCTGGCAGTCGGCGCGGAATCGGTCGCGGTCGGCCCGACCACGGTCGTCAACGGCGATAACGGCATCGGCATCGGCAACGGCGCCATCGTCGACCAGATCGCGCCCGGCGGAACGGCCATCGGCCAGAATGCCCATGTGATGCTGGCCGACGGGCTGGCGCTCGGTACCAATTCGACCGCGGCCGGCGTCCAGTCGGTGGCGCTCGGCGCGGGCGCCAACAGCACCTTCGCCAACAGCGTGGCGCTTGGAGCGCAATCCGTCACCACGGTCGGCGCGCAGGCGAACTACACGGCCTATGCGCTGTCGGGCTCACAGGCCTCGGCCGGCGAAGTGTCGATCGGCGGCGCCGGAGCCGAACGCAAGCTCACCAATGTCGCGGCGGGCTCGGCCAACACCGATGCCGTCAACGTCTCGCAGCTTAAGGGCGTGTCGCAAAACATCAGCAACCTGTTCGGCGGCGGCACCACGGTCAATCCCGACGGTTCGATCACCGGCCCGACCTATACCATCCAGGGCAACAATTATTCGACCGTCTATGACGGGTTCACGGCCGTCAACAATGCGCTGACCAACATCAGCAATGGCGGCGGCATCAAGTATTTCCACGCCAATTCGACGCTGGCCGACTCCACCGCCAGCGGCACCGACAGCGTGGCGATCGGGCCGGCCAGCGTGGCCAGCGGCACCAACAGCCTTGCCGCCGGCAATGGCTCGACAGCCACCGGACAAGGCGCGGTGGCGCTTGGTCAGGGCGCCAAGGCCAACAATGCCAATGACGTGGCGCTGGGTTCGGGCTCGGTGACGCAGGCCGCGGTCGGCACCTCCAGCACCGTCATCAACGGCAAGACCTATGCCTTCGCCGGCACCACCCCGACCGGGACCGTCAGCGTCGGCGACGCCGGCGCCGAGCGCACGATCACCAATGTCGCCGCCGGACGGGTCAACGCCGGCAGCACCGACGCGATAAACGGCTCGCAGCTCTACGCCACCAACACGGCGGTCGAGGACTTGAAATCGGGCCTTGGATCGCTCACCCAGAATGCCGTCACCTATGACACCAATCCGGACGGCAGCAAGAAGAACAGCATCACGCTGCAGGGCGGCGACGTCAACGCGCCCGTGGTCATCTCCAATGTCGGGCCCGGTGTTGCCGGCACCGATGCGGTCAACGTCACCCAGATGAACAACCGCGTCGATTACGCCATCAACACGTCCAACAGCTACACCGACAAGGTGGCCGCCACGACCTTGCAGCAGGCCAACAACTATACCGACCAAAAGCTCAGCCAGCTCAATACCGACATCGACGGCATACGCGACGAAGCCCGCCAGGCGGCGGCGATCGGCCTTGCCGCGGCCTCGCTGCGCTACGATGACCGGCCCGGCAAGCTGAGCGTCGCGGCGGGCGGCGGCTTCTGGCGGGATTCGAGCGCCCTGGCCTTCGGTGCGGGCTACACCAGCGAGGACGGCCGCATCCGCGGCAACGTGTCGGGCACGGCCGCCGGCGGTCATGTCGGCGTCGGCGCCGGCATCAGCTTCACCTTGAACTGAGGCAGGAATGAAAGGACTTGCCGTACTGACTTGCCTGGTGCTCTGCGGCGGCCTCGCGCCGGCCGCGGGGCAGGTGGCGTCGCCCTACAGGATCAAGCCTTCGGATGTGGTGCTGCCGCCCGACGTGAAACTGGGAACCTATCAGCGGACGATCCGTCCCTTCGAAAACTGGACGCTGATCTGCGACGAGAACCTCAAAGCCCGCAAGAAGGTCTGCAATGTCTCGCAGGTGATCGAGGATACCTCGGGCAAGATGGCCTTCAGCTGGTCGCTTGCAGCCACGCAGGACGGCAAGCCCTACATGATCGTTCGCACCGCGCCGAACGCCAGGAGCGATGGCCTGGTCTCACTGAAGTTCGACGGGCGGGACCAGGCGATCGACGTCCACCTGAACGGCTGCAATGAAGTGGTCTGCGTCGGCATGCTGCCGGTCGGCCCCGTCATGCGCCAGCAGATCTCGCAGAATGCGACGCCAGCGATTTCCTATCCGACCGTCGACGGCAAGACGATCACGGTGACCGCAGCAACTCTCAAGGGGCTGACGGCAGCCCTTTCGCCACTCAAATGACCGGGGCAGCACAATGAGCCAGCAGGACCAGTTCATGTCCGCAAAACGCAGCAGCCCGGCCGTCGAGGCGGATCGGCAGCGGCTCGTCGAACCGACGCGGCGGCGATGGCCGCGCGTCGTCGGATTTTCATTGTTGGGGCTCGCCGTGGCCGGCCTTGGCTTCGCCGCCGGGAACTATGCCGCGATCGCCAATCTGGTCGGCAGCGCGACGGCCGCACAGGCTGAGACAGCCAACCCGGCGCTTCCGGACACGCCTTTCCTCGAGCATGTCAAGCAGGCCGGGGTGCAGGCCTGTTCGACTATCTATCCGGTGCTCGGGCAGATCTTGACGACAGGCACCAAATACAGCGTCAAATCCTTGTGGAACGATCAGGCCGCCGACAAGCATGCGGTCCAGGCCTTCGTCGGCATGGACTATGCGACGGAACGCTATAGCGGACCTGCCGCGGGCGTCGTTTTCGCATCGCCCACCGCTTCGGGTTGCGAAGGGACGATGGTGCGGGTGGCGCCGTTCGCCAGCCCGTGCGCCGATCTCCCGTCCATTCTTCCGCAAGGCAGCAAGATCACCGACCATCTCGGGCAGGTCGAGGTGTACGAGCTCGGCGGCAATGCGGGTGAGGCCCTTCTCTTGCCGACAGGCAAAAGCTGCGTGGTGATCTCCGTCGCCTCGGCGGCGAAGTAGGCAATGCGACCGGATCAAGGAAAGGGGTGCCGACCATGAGATTACGGGCTTTGGCAGTTTTGGGCTTGACCTTGTTGTGGAGCGGACACGTCGTCTCGGCCGACCTGGTGGCACCTTCGGAACCGCAGCAGGAGGAAAAAGGCATCTGGGCGGCCATCGCCTATTCGCAGTCCGACAGCAAATACGGCTTCTTCTGGGGCGCCGACAAGCGGCAGGAGGCGAAGGACATCGCGCAGAAATATTGCGAGAACGCCGGCGGCAAGGCCTGCAACGTCGTCTCCGTCTTCCGCAACCATCGCCATTGGACTGATGACGACGAGACCGGCTTTCCCTACAAGCACTGCGGCGCGCTCGCCCTGGCCGACAAGGTCGAGAACCGTTTCACGCCCTGGGGCGTGAACTCGGCCGAGACCCGCCGGGAGGCCGAAGACCTTGCCTTGCAGGCCTGCGAGGCGTCAGGGGCCAAATGCAAGATTCGCGAATGGGTCTGCACATGAAGCGTGGCCTCAAGGCCGCCTGCGCATACGGGGCAATCGCATTCTCGTTGATGTCGCCAGCGTCGGCTCAACAAAAGGCCGCGGCTGCTCCAGATGGACCGTCATCGCTGCGCGAAGTCTATGAGGATTGGAGCGTGGCTTGCTCTGTCCAGGAGAATGCGAGGGTCTGCTCGCTTTCGCAGGACCAGGTCCAGAAGAATGGCCAAAGGCTGCTTGCCATGGAGATACAGAGGCGCGCGGACGGGTCGACGACGGCCACCCTGCTTCTGCCCTTCGGCATCCTGCTCGATCCGGGCGTGACGCCCCAGATCGACGATCAGCCGCCATTGTCCCCGCAGCACTTCAGGACCTGCCTGCCGACAGGCTGCATCGCGGTGTTTTCCATTGACCGATCCGTGCTCGGAAAGCTGAGGGTAGGCGAGGTGCTGAAGCTCAATGTCACGACAGATGCGGACACGCCACTGACATTCCCGGTGTCGCTGCACGGCCTGACCGCTGCGCTCGACCGCATGGTCGCGTTGAGCGCACGGTAGGGACAAGGACCTGCGATGCAGCTTGGGCCGCCTATGACTATTTTTCCCGCATCGCCCGGCGGAAGTTCTGCGTGATCGGCTCGGCAAGGTAGGAAAGCACTGTGCGGGCGCCCGTCCGGATCATCGCCTCACTCGACATGCCGGGCAGCAGCTTGCGACCCTCCAGCTTGGCGAGTTCGTTTCTGTCGATCAACACGGTCGCGGCGAAATAGGGTGCGCCGCTGCGCTCCTCCACCATGCGGTCGGCCGACACGATCTCCACGACGCCGTCGAGCGGCGGCAGATTGTAGCGGGCGAAGGCCGGGAAGCTGACGTGCGCGGGCTGTCCGGGAGCGATCGTCTCGACATCCTCCGGTTTGACCATGGCCTCGACCACGAGTTGTTGTCCGAGCGGTACGATCGTCATCAACGTCTCACCGGGTTTCACGACGCCGCCAGCCGTGTGGACCTTCAGGTCCATGACGATGCCGTCGACTGGGGCGACGACATCGGTACGGGCAAGCACGTCCCTGGCGGAACGTTCCTCCTGTCTAAGATCGAACAATTCCGCTTCGACCTTGCTCAACTCGTCGACGGCCTCGTTCAGCCGCACTGTGCCGAGGTTCAAGATTTGCATGTCGATCTCGGCCATGGCACTTCTGGCGCGGGCGATCGCGGCGATGTTGGTGGCGCGATCCCCCTCGATCTCCTGTTGTTGGCGCCTGAGCAAAAGGTTCCGTTCGCGCGTGGTCAGCCCCTTCGCGAGCAGGGTCTCGAGATCTTTGGTTTCACCCTCGATCGCGTCGATCTGCCTGTCCTTGGTGACGATAAGCTGCTCCAGTCCTGTTATCTCTTCCGCGGTCTGGCGACGGCGCTGATTGAGAATTTCCTGCTCGTCCGTCAAGTTGTGATGCTTGGCCGCGAACACGTCACGCTGCGCGGCAACCGCGTCCTTCGCGGCGGTGGCGGGGTTTGCGAGCAACGCCGGGTCAAACGCGATCTCGTCTTTGCCGTCGCGCTCGGCCCTGAGGCGCGCGGCCAGCGCCTCGCGCGTGGCGATCCGGTTCTGGATCAGGTCGAGCTGTGCCTTTGCCTGGGTGTCGTCGAGCCGGACGAGGACCTTGCCCGCCTTGACGATATCACCGTTGGCGGCATCGAGCTCCGCGATGATGCCGCCCTCAAGGTGCTGGATGAGCTTGCGGTCGCCGGCGACCTTCACGACGCCCGGGGCCACCGCGGCGCTGTCCAACGGCGCCAGGGCCGCCCAGCCCCCGGCCACGCCGAAGAACAGGAACAGGATGGCGAAGCCGGTGTACGTCACGCCCGTAAGACGCAGGGGGACCGGTTCCAGCAGGGAGGGAGGCGGAACGGGTAACGGCACGACGTTCATAGCTGTTCTCATTTCATGCCTGGTTCGCCACGACAGCCGTGCTCATTGCGTTCTGACGCGACGTACGCTTGGAAGAGGGCCGTGGCCCGTTGTCGACGCCGACTACGGCGGTGGAGATTTCCGGCGCCGGATTTGAGGGTATCTGAGTTACCTGGCGGACGCGCGCGGCGAGTTCGTTGAAGACATGGTCGCGTGAACCGAAGAGGTCTTGTTGGCCCCGGTTGAGAACCAATATCTTGTCGACCTTGTCCATCATGTTCGCCCGGTGCGCGATCAGGATAATGGTCGTGCCCGCCGCCTTGACCGCGCCGAGGGCGGCGATCAAGGCGTCCTCACCCTCGCGGTCGAGGTTGGAATTGGGCTCGTCCAGGATGATGAGTGCCGGGTCGCCATAGAGCGCCCGCGCCAGCCCGATGCGTTGGCGCTGGCCACCCGACAGCACCGCTCCGGCTTCGCCGATCTCGGTGGCGTAACCCTTCGGCAGTCCTTTGATCAGTTCGTGGACACCCGCCAGCTGCGCGGCCTTGACCACGTTGTTGAAGACCGCTGGGGTGGTAGTCGCGAAGCGGCAGATGTTTTCGGAGATAGTGCCGGCGAAGAGTTCGATGTCCTGTGGCAAGTAACCGACATAATGACCACGGTCCTCCGATGCCCATTCGGCGACGCTCATGCCGTCCAGCAATGCGCGACCGCCTGATGGGCGCCAGGCGCCGGCCAGTATCCGCGCCAAGCTTGTTTTGCCGGCCCCGCTCGGGCCGATCAACGCCATGGCTTCGCCCGGATTGAGCCGGAAGCTGATCCCTTTTAGTATGTGCTCGCCACCCGGCCGGGCCAGCACGAGGTTCTCGGCCTCGAACCTGCCTTTCGGACGTGGCAGCGGCAGAACCGGTGTGGCTTCCCGGTGCTCTCCGGCAACCGCGGTGAGACGCCGGTAAGCGGCACGCGCTCCGACCGTCGCCTTCCATGTGCCAATCGCTTGCTCGACCGGGGAGAGCGCGCGCCCCATCAGGATCGAGGCTGAGATCATGATGCCGGGCGAAGCCTCGTTGCGAAGCACCAGATAGGCGCCAAGGCCCAGTATGGCCATTTGCAGGGCCAGCCGGTGGCAACGCGCGATGGCCGCGATGACGCCGCCACGGTTGGCGGCTAGAACCTGTCCCTTGTTTGCCTCGTCCTGCTGCGCCTTCCAGCCCTCCAGCAGTGGCTTCAGCATGCCCATCGCCTGCACGACCTCGGCGTTGCGGATCGCCGCCTCGGCCTGCACATAGGCCCGCGACTGTGCGTTCGCAGCCTCGGTCAAGGGCTTGCGTGTGAGGTATTCGTTGAGCACCGCCAGGGCAAACAGGACGATCCCGCCACACAGCGCCAACCAGCCCAGCCAAGGGTGCATGACGAATATGGCGGCGAAGAATAGCGGCGCCCAGGGCGCGTCAAGGATCGGGAAGATGCTTGGGCTGGTGAAGAAATTCCGCACTTGATCCAGGTCGCGCAGGGGACGTGCGTTGGCATGACCGGGCGCCGAGGCGGCATATTCCACCGATGCGGTCAGGAGAACCGGTGCCAATCGCGCGTTCATCCACGATCCGACGGTGGCCAGCAGACGCCCGCGCACCACCTCCAGCCCCGCCATTGTCGCGAGTGCGCCTGCCGCCATCAGCGACAGCATCACCAGCGTCTCCAAGCTGTGGCTGGACAACACGCGATGGTAGACCTGGAGCATATAAAGCGCTCCGGTCAGCATCAGTACGTTGATGCCCCCGCTGAACCAGATAAGCGGCCGGATGGCGCGTCTGGCCTCTTTCATCACCACCTGCAAGGCAGGGGGCTGTTGTCTGTTTTTCATCATCGGGATGACATCTCCGTGCAACGGATTGCGGGAGGCGCAACGGGGGCAGCCATGGCTGCCCCCGTTGGTTACGCGTCAGGCGACATCAACAAGGATGTGCTGCGGCGTCGTCTGGTCCAAGTCCGCGTCCGCCACCTGGAAGGCGAAGTCGAGATGGGCATCCGGCGTCGTGGTCTGCGTCGAGGTGAAGCCGATGTCCGTGATCTTCAGCACATCGTTGTCGGTGGGGTCCCAGTTCTGTAGGGCGAAGGTTGTGCTACCACCACCGGAGCCGGTCGCCCGCTGCAGGTCGATCGCCGTCGGTGTCTCCTGAAGGCCGGCTAAGTTCGGGTTGCTATCGGGGCCGGTGAGACCGTTACCAGACTGCATGATCTGGACACCCTGAAGTACCCAGTTCTCGCCTGCACCGTTGTAGTCATTCCTCTCGACGATAACGAGACCGTCGTTGTTGTCGAGCGGGAAGTCGGCAGCGTAGGCAGTAGGCACCTGCCCTGTCTTGAAGATGTCGGCGTTTGAGACGTACATCGCCTTCGTGGTAAACGTGTCGGCGGCGGTGCCTGTGCCACCCGCGACCCCGTCGGTACCGAAATTGACGAGGTTGAGGATCAGCATCAAGTCCTCGCTGTTGCCGATACCGTCGAACTTGATTGCCATATCGTTGGCCGTCTGGTTCGGGACGCTATTGGCGCCGTCGTCGGTGATGATGCCGGGGCTGTGGTCGAAGAACCGCAACGTCAGCAACTCACCCTTCTGGATCGTGTCACCGGCAACCCCGTTCGTGGCTTGGGTTGCAGAAACCCAATCCTCGAAGTTGCTGCTGATCTGTTGGCCGGCATTGAAGATGGTGTCGTTAACACCGCCGACAACCGGATTGCCGTCACCCGTCGCGTTGAACCCGAAGGGGTTCCCGTTGGGGTTCGAGTTACCGGTGAACTGCACGAAGAAGTCCCGGTCGGTCTGATCGCTCGTGGTGCTAGCGTCGAAAAGCTTCTCCACCACGATGTTTGGGTGACCGACGTTGCTCACCGGCTCCTTGGACAAGAGCTCAGAGGTGTGCAGGATGTCCTTGGTGAAGCCCTCGACCGTGTCGTTCAATGTGATGGTGTAGGTGTCGGCAACCTTGTTGAAGACAAGGGTGCCACCCGCTGTGGCAGTCTGGTTGCCGGCCGTGTTCGGGTCACTATCGTACGAGATTTGCCAGTTGAACGACGCCGAGGTGTCGCTTTCCGACTGAAGCGTCGCGAACGAGCTAAGGAACGGGGTCGTCCCTGGCGTCGGCACAAGGCCGGTGAGGTTACCTGTAAGCCCGATCTGGATACCATCAAGGGCTCCGTTGGCATCGACGAAGTCAGAGTGCGTGGCGTCGTAGAACGAGGCCGGGTGGCTGTCCGTGCCGATGTCGTACCCGAAGGCTCCGGTAGCCGACGCGTTGAGCGTGTTGGCCAGAGCCTCGTGGGTCCCGGTGCCGTTGCCGGTGTTCTGGTCGCCGTCAAACGGCACCGTGATCGTCGGGCCATCGTCCCTGATCTGCACCTTGTCGCCGATGGCGATGTTGGTGCTGCTGGTATCGCCGTCGCCGTCCGTGGCAGT